>NZ_NCSS01000004.1:0-327807 GCF_002088935.1 Henriciella litoralis | reverse complement strand
GGGCTCACCCTCACCTATGACAATCTCCCCGATGAAAGAGGATATGGCGCGCTCTTCTATGTTGGCGGCGCTGAACCGAGGCTCGCGGGCTGGTTCTATACACAAGCTGGACAGTTCAGCGGCGAATTCCGACGCGCCAGCCTGCCGTCCTACACAGGTGACTGGAAAGCCTGTATTGGCTTCGCCCCGGCGATGACGGCGCCCGACCCAGACCCGTCGCACTATGATGACTGTCTTGATTTTGTGGCGATCGGACCGGGCAGTCTCGGCGTCCATCCCGTTGTCGAGATGGATCCCGGCCCTCTGCGCGCGGGTGAAACCGCCCGTCTCGTCTACTCCGGTATGCCGCCTTGCAATTGCGAGCTGTCGATCCACGACGACGCCGGTGTCGAGCTCTCGCGAGGCTTCACCGGAAACAAGCCCGCGGGCGACTGGACTTTCCGTATCGACCAGCCCGGATCCTACGAATTGCGCCTGACCTATCATGGCGACGCCGTGCGTGCGCGCCTCCCGTTCGAAGTCACCAGACCATGACGCAATCTTTTTTGACCGCGCCCACAGCCCATTCCACCAGATTATCGAGGCCCATCATGAAGCAAGTTTGTGCCATCCTTACCGGACTGATGACCTGTATGGCGCTGGCCGCGCCCCTGCCTGCGATAGCCCAGGCCTCCTCCGGCAGCGACGCTGAACGGGATGCTCTCATTGAGAGCTGCCTGCGGTGGCGAAGCAGCACCGATGCGGACACCTATTGTCCAATGTATGCAGACACTATGCTGAAGATGACGCCGATGCAGACGCAGGCCTACTTGGTCGCAAAGGAAGACTGCTTGCGCAGATACGCTGAAGGCACCTCGAAATATATTTGTGAAGAAGAAGCGATCGAGGTCGCGCGGAACACCTATCCGAATCCGCAGGTCGACATCGCACGGTCGCCCCTGTCGGGCATCGGCAAGCCGATCGTCATGCCGGACCTCTCGGGGAAGTTGCCGTCTGGCCCGCTGGTGATCGACAAGACGGTCCTGGAGAATGCCAAAGCCGATCAGGAGGCTGGGCTCACACTCCGTGTGCCGGTGACTTTTTCAGGCCTTCCGACGATCGGTGAGATGGAAAAATACTATGGCAAACCCGCTGGCGTGAATGGCGGCGAACCGTACTTCATCATCATGTGCGAAATTGCGACCAATGTCGCAGCTGACGGGACGCTGCGCGCGGCCGCAGGGGTGCCGTGGGTCGTCAATGGAGGGGAGAAAACCGAGACCGTTTCGCTCCGCTTCTCCGACCGCTTCAACAATGGCGCGCTCGCCTCAACGGCCAGGACGCTAACCTGTTCGCCGTGGTTCGGGCTCAAGCTGAAGACCGGCGAATACTATCTGCGCGGCGCGGAGACTTTCGTCGGCCCCGGCTACGATGTGGCCAGCGAATTTTGCAAGTCACCGCCCAATTTTGAAGTCGGCCATGATGACACGTGCAGCTGGCTTCAGGGCAAGATCGAGAATGGCCAGATCACATCGGTCGACCGCCACTATGGCGGGAAGCTTCCGGACGGCGTGACACCGGCGGCGCCGTTCAAGAAAGCAAACCTCGGCAACTAGCCGAAACGACAGATGTCTCGTCTTCCCAGGGCGCCATCCCGGGATTTTTGGCGGAGTGCGGCCCAGCTTTGCGTGTTCCAGTTTGAAGCAAGATCCAGAGAGGAGTACCCTATGCAACCAGACTCACTTTCAACAGGTCGCCTGCGCGTCCTTGCGGCTTGCGCATCGGTTGCGATGATGGCGGCGTGCGGACAGACGAACGCGGAGTCGCCCGACCCGCAAGCCGCTTCCAATGGCCCGGCCACCAATAGTTGCGCTATTCCCTTTCCCACCGAAATTCCGGTTCCGGACAAGCTGACGATCGAGTCGTGCACACCCTCCGAAAAGATTACCGGCTTTCATGGAAAGGCGCCGCTCCCCGGGAATGTCGATACGGTGTTCGAGGCCCTGAAGGCGGACTATGCGGCAAATGGCTACTCGTTCTACGACAATTCGAACGGAAAGATCCGGAGCGGCATCTTTGGCGGCAAACAGCATCGCAAAGGCGAGATCCAGCTTAACCCGAAGGATGGTTATTTGTCGGTGTCGATCAATATCTACCCGCCCGACATGGAAGAATGACGCGTTTTCTGCCCCAAACCCTCACCGAAAGTTCGAACGCATGACCAGTCGCCCCGTCTTCAGGACCCTCTCCGTAATCGTCGCCACGTTCGTAGCCATAACAGGCTGCGCGCCCGCAATGGGCGTGGCCCAGGAACCACCGGTCGACGCCGACCAGGCTTCAGACTCCGGTGCAGATACGGTCTACCTGCCTGAGGGCTTTCCGGAGACCATCAATTTTCCGCAAGGAACAACGCTTCGAAGCGCGACCGGCGGAATGCCGCCGGACTATGCAAGCCGGTCGTATCTGATCGAAGGTCAGGCCGGGATGTCCAAAGCAGATATGGCCAGCTTCTTTCAGGCCATGCTTGAGAAGAAGGGTTTTGAAATCCTGAGCATCGAGGAGGGGTATGCGACGGTCATCATGTTTGCCGCTCCGGGGCTCGACGATGGAAGCGTCCAGATCGTCGATGGGTTCGACTCCGACACCTCTGCCATCTTCACGCTTTCCCTGATCATGGAAGCCGAGCCAGAATAGGTCCCGTCAGCTCTGTTGCCTTTGCTGCAGATTACGGCTTTACCTGACCCCTGTATCGAACCGTTTCCGGTTCCGCCAAGGGGACGATCTTTTGCCGGACATCAAAGGCAACATGCAACCGGAGGAAGGACGAGAGCGAAGCCTCGACCTGTCAGATGAGTTGCTGGCCGAGACCTATGATCTGTTGCGGCGTATCGCGTCCCGGCAACTCGCAGGCCGGAGAAAAAGCGCGACGCTCAACACGACGCTGATCGTCCATGAGGCCTGGTTGAAACTGTCTCACGACAAAGATCGAAGGTTCAATGATGAGGACCATTATCTGGCGACCGCCTCGCGGGCCATGCGCCAGGTCCTTGTCGATCATTCGCGCCGAAAGCTGGCTGAAAAGCGAGGCGGCGGTGCGGTGCACATCGATCTGGATGAGTATACCGCTGCGGCGCCGACGGCTGAAAGTGAGATTGTGAATCTGGACGCCGCTTTGCAGGACCTCGCCAGGCTTGATCCGGATCTTGAGCGGATCGTCGAATGCCGTTTTTTTGCAGGCCTCACCGTCAATGAGACGGCCCGCATACTCGGGCGGTCCGTCAGAACGATTGAGCGCGACTGGGTTCGCGCCCGCACCTATCTGGCAGAATATCTTGATGCCGGTCGCTGACTGGACAACGGATCGCCCGGAGCGTGACGACCAGGGCGAGCACTGGCAAAGTGACCTCAATTTATATGCGTCTGGCGGCCTTCGCCGGTGCAATACGTGTTGGTGAGGAATGATGCCCGTGAGAGCCTGGCATGTCGCGGGGGCCTTGCCGGTTTCACCAGTGGCAAGAAAGACGATTGAGGTCTCGACGTGAACGCGGAGGAACGATCCCGATGGAGCCGACTGGACGCGGCCTTCGCACGCGCCCTGGACTGCCCGGAATCTGAACGCTTTGCCTGGCTGGAAAGCGAGTATGCGGACGATCCCGAAACGCTGATGGCGGTCAGAACGCTCCTGCGCCGCGAAGCCGACAGTCGTCACCGGTTCGACCACCTCTTCAGCTTGCGTGACAGTCTCTCCGAGGAGCTGGCAGATCATCTCGGCGAGTCGAATGACGACCCTCGCATCGGCGCGCTGTATGGTCCGTGGCGCGTGATCCGCCGGATCGCGGCCGGCGGCCTTTCCGTGGTTTACGAGGCCTGTCGCAGCGATGGCCGATATGAGCAGCATGCCGCCTTGAAAGTTATGCATGGGGGGCTGCATAGCGTTGACGCAGTTCGCCACTTCCTGCGCGAACGGCGAATTCTGTCGACGCTCGATCACCCGGGCATTGTCCGGATCCTGGACGGCGGGGAAACCGCAACCGGCGCTCCTTGGCTGGTTATGGACCTCGCTTCCGGAACGTCTATCACGACCTATTGCGACGCGAATGCACTCAGCCTCAATGCCCGACTGACATTGGTCGCAGAAATTGCCGACGCTGTTCAGTCAGCTCATGCAAGACTGGTCGTTCACAGGGATATTAAGCCGGAGAATGTGATCGTCTCTCCGGAAGGACGACCCCGGCTCCTCGACTTCGGCGTCTCGTCTCTTTTGGCCGGCGAGGTGCCCGATGAGCCCGGTCACGCAATGACGCCGGACTATGCCTCACCAGAGCAACGCCGGCTGGAGCCCGTCACCACGGCCAGCGACGTCTGGCAGCTTGGCCGTCTTCTGGATGAGATCTGTGAGGGCTTCCACCCTCTGCCTCGGGATGTGCTCGCCGTCATCCGGAAAGCGACAGCAGAGCAGATAGAGGATCGCTATGAAAGCGCCTCCGGTTTTGCAGCGGACCTGCGAAAGCTCGTGCAGGGCGAGGCGCCGCTGGCCTCTCCTGATGGTCGTCTGCGAGCCGCTCTGAGGTTTGCACGGCGCAACACGGCGATCACGCTCCTTGGTATCCTGATGGTCTGCGGACTGGTCGGATGGGCCGTCACCTCGTCGCTGCAGACCCTTGAGATCAGACGCGAGCGGGCGCTGGCGGTCGCGGCAGCCGATCGGGCTGAGCGGGGCCGCGATATCCTCCTGAACCTCTTTCGCCGTCTCGACCCGCTGGAGCAGGATGGTGTGTCCTCTGTGGACACATCCACCGCTACCCTGGTCGAGCCCACCCTGGCCGATGTCCGCGAACGGCTTCCTGACGATCCGTTCCTGCGTGCAGAGCTGGTGGGGTGGGCCGCCCGTATCCGCCAGCGGGACGGAAACCTTGATGAGGCCCGTGCGCTGGCCCAGGAAAGCGTGGATGTCCTCCGGCAATCCGGTGACACCGCATCGACGACATATGCTGCCGCGCTCGCCTATCTCGGCCATCTCGACATGCTGTTGGGAGCGCCTGATGTTTCGGAAGCGGAAATTTCCGAAGCCCTCGAAATCGCAATCGAGGCACCGCTGGACGACGCGGCAGCCCTCGACGCGATGCTGTCTGCCATCTGGGCGAACGAGTCTGACTGGCAGCACCAGCGCGAGCTGCTGGAGGCGGCCCTTCCGAGAACATTGGCAACCGGTTCGGCAAATGCCGAAATCGAAGTGCGGTCAGGACTGGGGCGAGTGCTCAGCAATCTCGGCCTGCTGGCGGAGGGCGAAGCGGAAGCCCGCGCAGCGCTCGCGATTGCGGAAGACGTCTACGGACCAACCCACCCCAGGCTGACCCTGCCGCTGTCTGATCTGGGACGGATACTTTTCAGCAGCGGGCAGGCCGAGGAAGCTGTTGCGACCCATCGCCGAGCCGAAGAAATCGCCACAGCCGCTTACGGCGCCCTTTCCGAGGAAGTGCTTTCGCACAGGAACAACCTTGCGCTTGCCCTGTCCGCCGCCGGGCGCGAAGACGAGGCGATCGCTGAGCTTCAAGCTGTCATAACCATCCTGGAAAGCGTCAAGGGCCCCGATAGCCGGGCCGTGGGCGAAGCCCTGCAGAATCTGGCTGCAGAGCAATCTACGACAGGTCAACTCGAACAGGCTCTGGCCTCGCTTGATCGGGCAGAGCCCATTCTGATGCAGACGCTTCCTGCCCAGAACCCCCGAAGAGGCTTTCCCGCGCTCACGCGGTCTGCGGTCCTGCTTGACTTGCAACGGTACAGGGAAGCCCGGACGGCCTCGCAGCAGGCATTCGATATATTGTCCGCAACACTGCCCGACGGCCACTACGCCGTTGAAATTGCGCGCTGTCGCATGGGCATGGCTGATCTCGGCATGGGAAATGAGGCTGAGGCGGCCAGCCTGCTGAGCCTGGCGCTCAAGGCGCTTGAGCAACAACCATCGGCGCCGGGGACCTATGTCGCCCAGTGCCGGGAAGCGGGCTCGAAACTGGGAATTGTTGAGTAGCCGAGATTACGGATATCCACAGTCGGGAGGCCGGGCGCCATCCCCACACTTGTGCCGGGAATGCCCAACTTGCCCTTTCGGCGACGAAGGTAAGCATTGCTTGGGCGCAGGCCAGAAATCACTCAGTGAACCGCTTGCCAACCGGACTTAAGGATAAGACACTATATCCAACAGATATCAGGATATTCAATGTCGTCTGCCCCTGACCCAGAAGACGCAGAAATGCTCAAGGCGCTGGCCGACGGCCTCAAAGCGGAAGGTGGGCTTGGTCGGGGTGGGCGATTGAGTGACCTGTTCGACTATCTGCTGGCGCGCACGCTCGCAGGCGATGCGCCCAAGGAACAGGAAATCGGCGTCGATGTCTTTGCGAAGAACGCCTCTCATCCTGCTGATGATGCGACCGTCAGAGTCTATGTCCACAGGCTGCGCAAGAAGCTGAGCGACTATTACAAGGATCTTGGCGAAGCTGCGCCAAGCGCCCTGACCATTCCGAAGGGTGAGTACAAATTAGTCGTTCAGCCTCGGCTGGAGCTTGATTCGGCCTCCGCTGCTGAGGCGGCGCTTCCCGCCAGATCCGTCACTTTGCCTGTCGGCGTCATTGCCGTGGCAGTCATCGCCTTTCTGGTGTGTCTGGCTGGCTGGGTTTCGGTCGCTATGGACCGGGACCAAGGTGAGACCGATCCGTATCAGTCTGCCATCTGGGCGCCGCTCAAGAATAGCCAGCGCCCATTGGTGCTGGTGGTCGGCGACTATTACATGTTTGGAGAATATCGCGACAAGCTGTTCCTGACCCGGCTGATCCGTGATTTTGAGATCAACTCCAAAGACGATCTCACGCGCGAAATGCGCGAGCAACCTGACCTGTTTTCGCAATACGCAGACGTCTCGCTCGAATACCTTCCGACATCGGTCGCCTTTGCCATGGCGGATATTTCTCCTGTCATGGCGGCAAAGAACCCCTGGACGGTTCTGGCGTCAGACCTGATGCCTGAATCGGTGAAGTGCTGCGATATCATATATGTCGGCCTGACCAGTGGCATGGGGCCGTTGCACGACGCTATTTTTGCGCGCTCCAGCTATAAGATCGGCGATACTTACGATGAAATCATCGACACGCGGACGAACGAAAAGTTCGTGAGCGAAGCGTTTCTGGCGGCGCCCGGAGAGACCATGTATCGCGACTATGCATTGTTCTCGATGTTTGAAGGCCCAAGCGGAAACACGATCTGGGCTTTCGCAGGCACGAGAGATACCGGGCTGATGGGGCTCACGGAATCCTTGACCGACCCAGACTGGGTGAGACGCAAGCTCAGTGCGAAGGCGGGGCAGCCGGGCTATGAAGCCCTGTTTGAGATCACCGGCCAGAAACACGTAAATCTCGATACCCGGCTGGTGAGCGAAGGCATTTCGTCCAAAGCGGGTGGTTGGACGTCTGAGAATTCCAGCCCCACCGACTGAAGATGTAACGTTACAGTAACGCAGAGGCGTAACCGTAATTAACGTTGTCGCGGCTTCAGCATCCGGCAAATCCCTCCCTCACAACAGCGCTTCGCAATGAAGCCGGGAATGAGGGAGAGATAATGAAGCCGAACACGAAGCTTATGTGCACTTGCAGCGCAATGGTGCTGGCGAGCATGACAGCGCAGGTGGCTCTGGCGCAGGGCGAAGCGACAAATGACGATGAGCGGCGTCTGTCCTCCATCGAAGTCATCGGTGTGACGCTCGAGGAAACGCTTACGAGCGATCTGGAACGCTATGGCTCGGATGTCGAAACCATCACCTCAGAAGAATTGCGCAATGAGAGTTTCACGGACGTCTCTTCCGCCTTGCAAATGAAGACGCCGGGCCTGTTTCTCGCGCCGCGCGGCGGGCCGTTCAGCTACATCGATATTTCGCTACAGGGCTCGCGGACGCAGGATATTCTGTTTCTCGTTGATGGGGTCCGCATCAATAACCGGCTCTACTCTGGAACGATTACGGACACGCTGCCGTCCAGCATGGTCGAGCGGGTTGAGGTGGTAAAAGGCGGCCAGGGACTTTTCTATGGCACGCAGGCTGCGGCTGGCGTCATCAATGTCGTCACGCGGGGGTACACCGATGAGTTTGACGGCCTGGTCGAAATCGGTGCTGACACGAATGGCGGCCTGCATGCTGACGGCTACATCCGAGGCGCGGCCGGGCCGGGCAACTATGTCTTATATGCGTCCCATGACGAGGCGGACGGCTTCGACACCTATACGAAGGTGCAGCCGAGCGTCACGGACCGCGACCGGAGCTATGAGGTCACCAGCTTTGGCGGGAAATACAGGCTCGAACTGTCGGACACGCTGAATATCGACGCGCGCTATCAACATAATGACGCCGCGCTCGACTATTCCGGCGCCCGGTTGACGGCATTCGCGCAAAACGACCGCGATGAAGACATTGCCAGCTTTGGTCTCAACTACGATCCGAGCAAGGATCTGGCTGTTCGCGTCAAAGCCTACTGGCATGACTGGGACACCGAATACACGACGATCAATAATGTCATCGGGTCTCCGGGCCAGACGGTCACCGTCGATGATCGCACCTATTGGGGATATGAAGACAAGGGCATCAATATTCTCGGCAAATACAAGACGTCGATGGGGGTTGAACTGGTCGGCGGCTATGACTTCCAGCAATACTCAGGTCGCGACGATGTCCTTCTAATTGAGGAGCAGGAAGAGAAAGTTCATGCGGTTTTCGGACAGGTCCGGACAACCGAAGACATGTTCAAGCGTGGCGCCCTGGCCGCAGGGGTTCGCTACAATAAAACGGGCGACGCGACCGCGACCGTGTGGAATCTGAGCGGGCGCTATGACCTGACTGATAGTCTTTTTGTTGAGGGGATTGTCGGGACGTCATTTCTGCTTCCGACAGCTTACCAGCTCTATGCGGTCGATCCGTGTTGCTCCCTCGGCAATCCTGAACTGGAGGCCGAAGAGAGCGAAAACGCCAACATCTCGTTTGGTGGCAGACATGAGGGGGCGGCGATGTTCTCATGGCAGATCACAGGTTTTGCCCGAAACATCGACAATCTGATTTCCTCATTGAGCTTCACTGACGCAGGCCTCGACCCCACAAAACCCTTTCGTGGGTATGACCCGGCTGACTTCAACTTCACTGTCTTTTCGAATGTCGAAGGCCAGGTGAAGGTGAAAGGTGTCGAGCTTTCCGGCAGCGCGGCTTTCTCCAACGGGCTCAACATGATGGCGAGCTATACGCGGTCTGAAAGCGAGCAGGAATCGGGCGGGATAACCAGCGATATCCAGCGTATTCCGCGCGACTACGCAAAGATCGGTCTGAGCTACCAGCCGGCCTCAGAACAATTCGGTCTCAGCGCAAATGCGCTCTGGACGGGCGAGCAAGTGTCGAGCGTCACAGGCTTCGGCACGGTGAATTACGGTGACTATGTGGTTGTGGATCTATCAGCGCATGTCTTCATCGATGCAGAGCAGCGTCAGAAGGTCACCATGCGGCTCGAGAACGCTCTGGATGAAGACTACATAACGCGTCCAGGGTCTGCACTGGTCGACGGGACCACAACGGCAGAGCGGTTCTATTACGGCAACCGCGGCGTGCCGCAGACTTTCCATATTTCCTATAGCCTTGCTTTTTAGGGCTTCGCCGGTCTCGCATGACCTCCCAGGTGCGAGACCGGCGTTTTTTTGAGATTTCAAACGCCATGCTCAAAGCCATTATCATTCTGCATCGATATCTCGGAGTGTGTGTCGGGCTGATCATGACGATCTGGTGCCTCTCCGGCTTCGTGATGATGTATCAAGGCTACCCGGACACTTCGTCCACCGAACAAGAAGCATCGCAACAGAAGCTGGACTTCAGCGGGTGTTGTGACACCGAGATGATCGGTGGGGCTGACAGCGCGCCCGCATCCAGTTTCCGTATCGAGATGCGTGCAGATGAGCCGGTTGTTGAGGTTCGCGGCGGAGATAATGCGGGCATCTTTTCATTGCGCTCAGGCGCGCGCGTGGAGCCGCTTGACCGCGCACACGTCGCGACCGCGATCGACAGGTTCATGGCCGCCAACGGTATAGAGGGTGACATCGTCACGCTCGAGGAGATCGAGGTCGATCAGTGGACCGTCTACATGTGGCGACGGGCCGCGCCGCTCTGGAAAGCCACGCTGAACGATCGTGCGGGCACATATCTCTATGTTTCCGGCGCCAGCGGCAAAGTCGTTCAAGATGCAAATCGGCAGGAGCGTATCGTGGCGTGGCTGGGCGCCATTCCCCACTGGCTGTATCCCCAATTGCTGCGCCAGAACCAGCCGCTCTGGTATCAGACGGTCATCTGGCTGACCGTTCTGGGCATCTTTCTCACCGGAACTGGGCTTCTGGTGGGTATTGTGCGCCTGCGGGGCCGGTCTGGTCGGTGGTTTCCCTACAGGAGACCGGTTTGGCTCTGGCATCACATGATCGGCGTGTTTGCAGGTTTGCTTGTCCTGACATGGACCGCCAGCGGACTGTTGACGATGGCCCCATGGGGCCTTCTGCAAAGTGAGCCGAGTACGCCCCGAAGCCAGGTCGCAGGGGCCATGAGCTGGGAAGAGGCCCGTCTCGCCATAGAGGCAGCGCGGCGTGCAGATATCCCTGATCTGCTCAGCCTGAAGAGCGCCCCGCTCGCCGGTCAGCCCTATCTCATTGCGAACACGCGTGATGGTTCAGCCATTAGAATTGGTCCTGATGGGCCATCGACGCTGTCTCTGCCAGACCTTCAGGCGCAATTTGAAGCACATGGCCTGAGCGTCGAAACGCTTTCGGTTCTGCGCAAAGAAGACGGCTATTATTACGGGCACAAGCGAGATGTTGAGCTTCCGGTCATTCGGATCGTCCTCAACGATCCTGATCGAACCCGGGTCTACTTACATCCTGAGACAGGCGAGATTCTGCGGTTCGTGTCCGCCACAACCAAACGCTATCGCTGGCTGGAAAATGGCTTTCACAATTTCGACTGGCCGATCCTGCGCCAGCGGCCCGTTTGGGATATCGTGGTCATCCTGCTGCTCCTCGGCGTGACCGGCGTCTGCGCGACGGGAACCTGGATGGCTTACAAGCGTGTCGGGCAGGACTTCAAACGCGCCCGAAAAGCGGTGGCAAAGCGTTCGAAAATCTCCGGCGGCGGCAGAGCATAAAAAGAGGGCCCGACATTTCTGCCGGGCCCTTTGGTATTTTCGCTAGCCGAGCGAGTTTAGCGCATAGTGACCATGTTGCCCCGTCGCCAGCTTAGAGAACCGAGCAGATAAAATGACCGTTTGCGTCTTCGAACGATATCCGGCGGCCGGTAAATTTCGACACCGTTTCGGCATTTGTCGTCGCGTGCAGGCTTGGCCGCAGCGTTGAGAAGACGCCGCCCTTGGCGAGCGCCATAGGCAGGAGAAGCTGGTCAGCCAGGTGATGGTCGACCGCCGCTGAACTGGCAGAGAAAGCCTTCATCTGCTTGGCGAGACGTTTGCCGACCTGTTGTGCGCTCACGCCTTTCTCGCCAAACTGGGAGAACAGCGTGGTGGATTTCTCATAGGCGAGACGCCCATAGAGGACGTTTCCCGGGCCTATCGAGTCGGGGGCCAGAATCGTCATTGCGGCCTCATCCTCAAGCTCGATCAGCCTTGAGGCGGTGCTGAGTTCACGCTTGGCAATGTCGGCAGGAAGGTTCGCGACAATCGCTTGCAGCGAGCGCGAGAGTTCCTCGCCGCGATCGGTCTGCTCGAACGGGCAGGGTGTCCCCGCGCCATCAATCTCGACCGTTAGCTCACCGCCGCCCGCCGGATAGAACCCGTATGATTTGAGCTCGCCGCGAACCTCGTGGCCGATTTTCCGCAGGGCAGGGAAGTAGCATTCCTGCAGATAATCAAAGGGCGGCGCCGCAGGATTGTGCGTGCCACCCTGGACGGTCACTTTCGACGGCTCGCCCGCCAAGACAAGCGCCGGAAGCACGGTCTGGAGCACCAGATTGGCGCTGCCGGCAGAGCCGACCGAGAAATGATAGTCGCCAGCCCGGACAGACCCCGGCCGAAGCGTGATTTCGCTGCTGCCAAGCTCGCCGCCAGTGACGTGGCCTCCGCATATCTCGGTGATCGCATTGAGCGCGGTCAGATGCTGGCGCAGCAGGCCGGGTCGAGAGCGGTTCGCACGGATATTGGTCACGCGCACTGCCTCGCCGGTGGCCGCGGCGAGTGTGAGGGAAGAGCGGAGGATCTGTCCTCCGCCCTCCCCGGTAGAGCCATCAATGGTGATCATTCTCTCACCCTTTCACGCAGACAATCTGCCGGAGTGTGTGGACCACCTCAACCAGATCTTTCTGGGCTTCCATGACCGCATCGATGTCCTTGTAGGCGGCAGGCGTCTCATCGAGAACACCCGCATCCTTGCGACACTCGACATGGGCGACGGCCGCGCGGTGCTCTTCCATCGACACGGCCTTCTTCGCAGCCGTACGGGACATGACCCGTCCGGCCCCGTGGGAGCATGAACAGAAGCTCTCTTCATTTCCCAGCCCGCGAACAATGTAGGACCGCGCGCCCATCGAGCCTGGAATGATCCCCATGACGCCCTTGGCGGCGCGAACGGCGCCTTTTCGCGTCACGAAGATGTTTTCCCCGAAGTGGTTTTCGCGTGTCACATAGTTGTGGTGACAGTTCACCGCTTCGGCTTCGGCCTCGAAAGGAATTGGCAGCTCAGAGCGAAGGGCCGCGATGACATTGGCCATCATGACCGTCCGATTTGCCGCCGCAAAGCTTTGCGCCCAGTCAACCGCCTCGACATAGTCATCGAAATGGTCCGTTCCTTCAGGGAAGTAGGACAGGTTTTCGTCCGGCAGGTTGATGAACCATTTGCGCATATCCTTCTTGGCCAGCTCGATGAAGTAGGACCCGATCCGGTTGCCCACACCCCGGGAGCCGGAGTGAAGCATGATCCAGACGCGGTCGCTTTCATCAAGGCAGATCTCGATGAAGTGATTACCGGTGCCAAGCGTGCCGAGATGCTTGTGGTTGTTCGACTTCGCAATCGCCGGATGCTTGTCGGTAATCAGGTCAAACTTGTCCTTCATGCCCATCCAGACATCGTCGGCAGACTTTGGTGGGTTCTCCCACGAGCCTTTGTCACGCCGTCCACGTCCTGCCGTCCGGCCATGTGGCACGGCCTTCTCGATGGCAGAACGAATAGACCCGAGCGAGTCCGGAAGCTGGCTGGCTGTGAGCGATGTGCGCACTGCCATCATCCCGCATCCGATATCGACCCCGACAGCAGCCGGGATGATCGCATCCTTCGTGGGAATGACCGATCCGACCGTCGAACCAATGCCGACATGCACGTCAGGCATCACCGCAAGATGCTTGAAGATAAACGGCATCTGCGACGTCTTGCGCAGCTGTTCACGTGCCTGGTCTTCAACAGGGACGCCGCGCGTCCACATCTTGATCGGGAATCCTGCGTCAGACGACATCACATCAAATTGACGGTCCATTTTTGCGCTCCTCTAAACAGCGGCTTTGGCATCCTCGCCGACGATCCTTGCGGATCCTCGGCGGCCGGACGAGCCGGATTGCTCGCCCGGGCTCAGCCGATCAGATCGTATGCGCTCTGATCAACTGCGCCCAACAGGTATTACAAGAGGTGTGCCAGCTTTTTGGGGTGTTTGAAAAATCCTATAAGCAATTGATACAAAACAGAAAAATAATAATAGAATGAAAGTGGGCAGCGCGAGTGGGCGGGAAATAATATACAATAAGATAGTAAGTTAGAAAAAAATATAATATTGAAATCCCATGAAAACCGTCGCTTTCAGTTTCCTCGGGACGCAGATCGATGCTGGCAAAGGGCCGGACCGGTGGAATCGCTGGCGGCCCAATGTCGCGCTTTGTCAGCAGGATGATCTCGTCATTGACCGGCTGGAGCTGATCCATGACCGTCGCCACTCAACGCTGGCCGATGTCATCTCCAAAGACGTTCGAGGTGTTTCCCCTGAGACCGAAATCGTTCGTCACATCATTGATTTCAAAAACCCATGGGACTTTCAGGAAGTCTATAGCGGGATGCGCGATTTCGCGGATGGCTATAAATTCCGTCCTGACGAGGAAAGCTATCTCGCCAATCTGACGACCGGGACGCACGTCGCGCAGATATGCTGGTTTCTGCTGACCGAGGCGAGATACATCCCCGGACGGCTTATCCAACTTTCGCCTGCGCCCAAACGCAGCACGAGCCCAAAGGGCGACTATCAGATCATCGACCTCGACCTGTCGAAATATGATGAGATTGCCAGTCGCTTTGCTGAAGAGCGCGAGGAGGGCACAAGCTTTCTGAAGTCCGGCATTGTCACGCGGAACGAAGCCTTCAACACGATGATCGACCAGATCGAGAAAGTGGTGATCCGCTCTGAGGCGCCGGTCTTGCTGCTCGGCCCGACGGGTGCGGGCAAATCGCGTCTGGCGCAACGCATCTTCGAGCTGAAGAAAAGCCGCCATCAGATCGAGGGGGAGTTCATCGAGGTCAATTGCGCGACCTTGCGCGGCGATAGCGCCATGTCGGCGCTCTTCGGGCACAAGCGCGGCGCCTTTACCGGCGCGGTGGCAGACCGCAAGGGCCTGCTGCGCTCAGCCGATAAGGGCCTGCTATTCCTCGATGAGATTGGCGAACTTGGCCTTGATGAGCAGGCGAGCATCCTTCGCGCCATTGAAGAGAAGCGGTTCCTTCCGGTCGGTGCTGACAGGGAGGTCACCAGCGATTTTCAGCTGATTGCCGGGACCAATCGCGACCTTCGCGAGGCGGTCGCCGAGGGCGAGTTTCGCGAAGACCTGCTCGCCCGGCTTGATATGTGGACCTATGAGATGCCCGGCCTGAAAGACCGCAAGGAGGATCTCGAGCCGAATATAGAGTTCGAGCTGGCGAAATATGCACGAACCGAAGGCACCAAGATCAGCTTCAACCAAGCTGCCTATCAGGCCTATTTGAGCTTTGCTCAAAGCCCGGCTGCTGCGTGGACGGGAAACTTCCGCGACCTTGGCGGATCAATCGTGCGGATGGCGACGCTTGCCGATGGCGGGCGGATATCCGAAGACGTTGTTGAGCTTGAAGTTCAACGGCTGAAATCAGCCTGGCGAACCTCTATACCGGAATATGCGTCGCTCATCGCTTGCCTCGGAGAAGAACGCGCGAGCGAGATCGACCCGTTTGACAAGCCGCAACTGGAGCATGTGCTGACGGTCTGCGCGCGCCATGCGAGCCTCAGCTCTGCCGGGCGCGAGCTGTTTGCGGTGTCGAGACTTGCAAAATCGACGTCCAATGACGCCGACCGCCTCAAGAAGTATCTCGCGAAATGGGATCTGTCCTGGGGCGATGTTTCGAACGCCTGACAAGAAAAAAGGCCCGACATTGCTGCCGGGCCCTTCTGCTTTTCGCTAGCTGAGCGGCTTAGTCGTCGCTGACGATGTCCATTTCGTCGAGCAGGCGCTGGGCACCGTCGACCTTGTCCATCACCCACAGCATGTAGCGGGAATCGACGTGGATGGTGCGCGTCGTGCGGGGGTCGAAGTCCCAGTCGGAATTGACGCTTTCAATTGTGCCGTCAAAGAGCAGGCCAACCAGCTCGCCCTTGGCATTCATGGTCGGGGAGCCGGAATTGCCGCCCGTTGAATCAAGATCCGACAGGAAGTTGACCGGCACCGAGCCGAGCGACTCCAGTTCGTAGGGGCCATAGTCGCCGGCCTCGATCACATCGAGTTCAGCTTGTGGCGCATTGAACGGGTCCTCGCCGGTGTCCTTTTCCAGGATGCCTTCCAGCGAGGTGAACGGGGTATAGATCAGCCCGTCCTTCGGGGAGCCGCCCTGAACCGTGCCATAGGTCACGCGCAGGGTGGAGTTGGCGTCCGGATAGGCTGCGAAGCCTTCGCTCGCCTGCCAGTCGATGATTGCCTGCATATAGTCAGGACGCAGCAGGGCCATGCGGCCCGCCTGGTCTTTTGCAAGCTGTTCCTCCGCCATGTCGGTGTCGTAGAGAGCGACCGCCAGCTCGATGAACGGGTCTTCGCTCGCTTCGAACCAGGCCGGGTCCTTGTCCATCAGGGCAAGGCGGGTCTCTGTCTCGTCGAGCGTGGTTTCGGCGTAGTAATCGTCGAGAATGGCCGAGACAGCGTCAGCGTCCCAGGTCTCTGGCAGGCCGAGCGCTTCGTCGAAGGCCGCAACGCGGACGCTTTCCTCGGAGGTCATGTAGTCCTTGAGGAAGAGCATCCATTCAGCCTTTTCCACGGCTGGATCAAAGCGGCGATCAAGTGCCTCCAGACCCTGACGGAAGAAGGTCATGTCCCGCTCCTGAAACCCGCTTTCGCGCTCGGCATCGGGTTTCTGGCGTTCCTTTGACAGGCGGTAAAGGCGCTTGGCGGCTGACAGCAGCTGTGAGCGATTGGCATTGTTATAGGCCCACTCGCTGCGGGCTGTTTCGGCCATTTCCTCGCTGAGGGCGTCGAGCTTCTCGAGCGTTGCCGCATAGTCGGTGTCGCCGTCCTGACCCGCGATCCAGTCATTCAGCGCGGCTTCACGGGCGGCGCGGCGGCCAACCAGATCAACGCGGCGAGCGCCTTCAATCTGACCGCCAAGGTTCTTCATATAGTTGTTGAGGCCAGCGAGACGTGCCTCGTACTTGATGCGGGCGTCAGAGCCTTCTGGCGCGGCGTCCTCAATCGTGGCGATCCAGTCCTTCAGCAGCGCTTCGAACATCGGGTACTGCCAGTCAAAGGTCTGCTCGACTTCGGCAAGGCGCGCATAGCGCGAGGTGGAGCCGGGATAGCCGGCGGCCATCACGAAGTCGCCGTCTTCGAGACCGCCCGCAGAGACTTTCAGGATGTGCTCAGGTTTGAACGGGACGTTCTCTTCGGCGTAATCGGCAGGTTGGCCATCCGGGCCAACATAGGCGCGGTAGAAGGACCAGTCGCCGGTGTGGCGGGGCCACATCCAGTTATCGATGTCGCCGCCATATTTGCCGATGCTGTCAGCCGGCCCGTAGACGAGGCGGACATCGCGGATTTCGAGCCGGTCGATCAGCTTGTATTGCAGGCCGCCATAGAAAGACGCGACCTGGCAGCGATGGCCTTCCTGTGTCTCACACTCGCTGACGATCGCTTTCTCGGCATTATCGACCGCCGCGAAGATAGCCTCGCCGGACATGTCGTCGGTGATGTCGCCGCGAACACGGTCGGTTACGTCTTCGACATTGACGGTGACATAGACGCGCGTGCCGGGGGCGGCGGCGCGCTCATCTTCGAGGGTCTCAGCAAGAAAACCGTCTGCGAGGAAGTTCTGTTCGGCGGTTGAATTATACTGGATCGAGCCGCGGGCGCAGTGATGATTGGTCACCACGAGGCCCTCGGGCGATACGAAGCTCGCTGTACAGCCGCCCAGCGAGATGACTGCGCCCATCGGAAAGCCGGTGAGGTCTGAAAGGGCTTCAGCCGGTAGCTCAAGGCCGGTCGCCTTCAGGTCGCCTGCGATGGCGGGCAGCTGGTCAGGCGTCCACATGCCCTCCTTGGCGGACGCATTCGGTGCGCCGATCGCCAGCGCGGCCGCGAGCACTGAAAGTGCGACGCCGGATTTCAGAAAGGGAGTGGCTAATGGCATGGGGACGCCTCCGTAATGTTATAATACACGATTCAGGCCTACGCCTCTCAAAAATGGCTCACAACCCGAAATAGCTGAATGAAAAGATTGTAATGCAGGTGTGCGAGGGCGCGTACCAACAGCTGATCAGCGGCCCGTGTCGAATTTGTCGGCTTTGCGTTCGCCGAACAGCATGCGCTGTTCCAGCCGGCCGCGAAGGGCGCCGTAATAGGCTTCGAGGAAGGCAAGATCACTTTCCTCCGGGGCCTTCTCACGCCCGATCTTCGCGCGGATACGCTCAGCCACGCGGGCCTTGATCTCCTTGGTGGACTGGCGAAGCACATCTTCCAGCACGTGAAGCTCATGGATGCCATAGGCGTCCAGCTCCGCCGTCGTGAACGCAAAACCTTTCGCAGCGGGCAGGGGCGAGACGGATGTGATGTCCTTCTGCAGCTTCACCTTTGGCGCATGGATCACGATCGTGCCGGCAATCAGGTCACCGACGCGCAGCTTGTCGCGATTAAACAGCGGGAACAGCACGAAGACGCCCGTCCAGCAAAAGGCCATCAGGCGGATCCAGTTACTGACGGCGTCTTCAGCGGTCATGATCAGGAGCGTCAGCGGCAGGAAGACTTCCAGCTCCCGCATGAAGTTGCGCGCAAGCACCGCATTCGCCGTCAGCCGTCCGCCACCGCGCGCGGCCACCCGAAGGCCGAGCGCCCGCTTGCCGGGCGTCGCTGCCTTTCGGCCGACCTCGAAGAAGATGAAGTAGAAAACCCGCAGCACGAATACCACGACAGCCGAAATCGACCCAGCAATCTGCCAGCCACGAAACCCGAATTCGGAGAAGGCCAGAGAGATCAGCCAGACGGACATCATCACCGCCATGAACAGCAAGGCAAAGTCCAGAAGGAAGGCGCCGGCGCGTTCTGAGGCCGTTGCGATCTTCAGATTGAGCGCGGCCCCTTCAGGCGTAATGAGCGGGCGGATGCGCTTGGATTGGCGCACTTCCTCCCGCAGGCGGATGTCGCGGCGGCGTAGCGCCTCGCGGCGGGTCTCAGCGGCGGCCTGATCCTTTGGCTTGCGTTTGGCCATCAGGTCTCTCCGCTGCGCCGTGGCCAGTAGAAATAGACCAGCCACATGCCAAGCGAGGCGAGTGCGATGACATAGCGGGCGACATCACTATTGATCAGCTGGCGGCCAAACCCTTCCAGAAGCGCCGCGATGAACAGCATCAACACCGCCCCCATGATGACGAGGGCCGCTTCATTGCCCGTGTCGCGCATGGATTGCATGCGGCTTTTCTTGCCAGGGAAGGCCGCCGCGCCGCCAATCATGAAGCCAGCCGCGCCAGCCAGCACGATGGCGAATAACTCTGTCACGCCGTGAATGAGCAGCCAGCCCGTCAGCTCTGCGCCGAGGCCTTTCTGCCAGAAGACGGCGTAAAAACTACCGAGATAAACGCCGTTATAGACCAGCAGAACGGCCGTCGGGATGCCGAAACAGAAGCCGAGCGCGAACGCAAATAGCGCGATGGCGCTATTGTGCGAGAAAAGCTGCGCGGCGAAGGCGGCGAGTAAGTCAGCGAGGCTTTGGTCGGTCGTATAGAGGGTCGAGCGGAGATACTCATAGCTCGCATCCGGATTGCGGCTGTCACCTCCAGTGTGGAACGTCCAGAACCACTCCATGTCATCGAGGCAGAGCAGGAAGGCGAGCAGGGCGCCGCCAAACAGACAGAGCGCGGACAGGAGTGTCGGCAACGCTGCGGCCGAAACAGCGCGCGGCCAGTCTCGCCGGAAGAATTGCGCGATCCTTGTGCTCATGCTGGCGCGCGTGCCGTAAACGAAGAAGTAGGCGCGCGCACACAGCGTCTCGAGATAGGCAAGCACATTCTGGTCGAGCGAGATGGACCGTGCCACTGACAGCGATGAGATCGCCTGGCGATAGAGCCGGGGCAGGGCCAGCATGTCCTCATCCGACAGCGCGCGCACACCGCGCTTTTCCGCGCGCGTCACGATCTTGTCGAGATTCGCCCACTCGTCTTCGCGTTCCTCGCGGAAGCGATAGGATTTCATCACGCGGTCGTTCACAGCAGCTCCCTTCGCTTGATGTCGAGATAGCGCGAGACAAGCTCTGAGCCGAAGCGTTCAGGCGTCGTCTCGACAATCTGCACGCCCATCCGCTGGAGTTTGCGGAACACGACTTCGCGCTCCTGCAGCAGCGTGTCGGCGATAACCGCGCGGCTGACGTCTTCAGCGGTGTCCGGCTCGGCATTGATCATGGATGAAAGCGCTTCGTCCTCGAAGGTGGCGAAGACCACGATATGCTTGTCGGTGAGGCGGCGGACATTCTCCAGCATCAGTTCAGCCGAGATCGTATCGACGAAATCGGTGAACAGGATGACCAGTGAACGCCGCTCCAGCCGTGAGGCGAGCGATGTCAGTGCGAGTGTGTAATTCGCGTCCTCAGCCGAATAATCGAGCTCAGCGGCAAGGCGCTGGATATGCGGAAAGGCGCCGGTTCCAGTCAATACATTGGAGGCAATGCCGGGCTGGGCGTCAAAGCCGAAAATGGCGGTGCGGTCGCCTGCGCGCAGGGACACATAGGCGAGCAACAGCGCAGCATTGATCGCCCGGTCGATTTTCGGCACGCCGCGCAAGGGCTCACTCATCAGCCGTCCGGTGTCGAAGGCGAAGACGATATTGTGGTTGCGCTCGGTGCGAAATTCCTTGGCGAGCAGGACGCGGTGGCGGGCTGAATGTTTCCAGTCGATGGCGCGCCGGTCCATGCCGGAGACAAATTCGCGAAGCGCATCAAACTCGGAGCCGTCCCCGCGCTCTATCTGCATCTTGATGCCGAAATCTGCGTCGCGCTGGTAAATGCGCACCGCCTCTTCCTTCACCCAGCGCGTGTTCGGCGTGATGGCGATCTCTGTGTCCAGCGTTTCGATCTTGCGGATGGCGACAAGGCCGAGCGGCCCGGCCCAACGCGCCCAGAGCCGCTCCAGCCGTCCGGGACCGCGCCGGATGGGGGTAAGGTCAAAGCTCAGCGTATGGCGGCGGTCGGCAAAGCCGCGCAATAGCTTGCGGCGCGGCGGCTCGATCAGGGCGTTGGTTTCAAGCTCGGTCTCAACTTCGCGAGGTAAACGCCCGCGTGCAAAGTGAAATTCGATCTCGATCGGGTCTTCGGCAGAAATGTAGAGCAGCTTCGGGGCGCGCACGTCGATCTTGAGGTCGCGTGCCCGCGAGACCAGCGCGGCATCTATCAGCATGAGCGCGAGGACACCCGTCAGCCAACCGGCCGAGACCGTCCAAAGGCCGGGCGCCGCCACAGCGATGAACAGCATCACGGGCAAGCCCGCCAGCATCAGGAAGATGGCGCGGAGCGTCGGTGCGATCATGGCGTCTCGCCCCCTCCGTCAGCTTCGCTGACACCTCCCCCGTAAACGGGGGAGGAAGGTTTCCCAACGCGGGCGGATTGCTTTCCTCCCCCGCGTGCGGGGGAGGTGCCCGGCAGGGCGGAGGGGGCGGCGAGGTCAGCCGCGAAGCAGGGCATTGCGGACCGCGTCCAGAACGCCGGCAAGGTTTTGGTAGACTTCGACATTGGTCGCACGGATGACGTGCCAGCCCTCTTCCTCCAGCCAGGCTGAACGCCGTGCATCGCGGGCCAGCGCCTCGTCGCTCCCATGTGTTGCCCCGTCGACCTCGACCACCAGTCTAGCCTCGATACAAGCAAAGTCTGCGATGTAAGGACCGATTGGATGCTGACGGCGGAAACGAAAGCCTTCGATCTGCCGCCGCCTAAGACGCGCCCACAGGCGCACCTCGGCTGAAGTGAGTGATTTTCGCAGTCTACGGGCCTGCGCAATTTTGGCGTCTTTTCGCATGCTCGGTCCATCTTGATAGGAAGGTTGAACTGGCCCCCTCCGTCAGCTTCGCTGACACCTCCCCCGTGCACGGGGGAGGAGGGTTTCCCGACGCTGGCGTGTGTCTTTCCTCCCCCGCGTGCGGGGGAGGTGCCCGGCAGGGCGGAGGGGGCGGGAATACCTATCATCGCGGCGCGGGCGTCTGCTCGATAATGGCGGTCAGCGTCTCGTCGGTGTTGCGGCCTTCAATCTCGGCGGCAGGCGACAGGATGACCCGGTGGCGCAAGGCCGGTGGGGCGAGGAATTTCACGTCATCCGGGATCACGAAGTCACGTCCATCGAGCGCGGCGCGCGCCCGTGCAGCCGCGGCAATCGCGGCGGCTGCCCGTGGGCTGGCGCCGGTTTCAAGCGCAGCGGTTTCTCGCGTCGCGCGGACGATATCCACGATATAGGCGACGATATCCTCTTTCACCTGAACGGCTGAGACGGATTCGACGGCCGCGTTCAGCTCGCCAGCCGTCACGACAGATGAGACGCCAAACGCCTTGGCAGTGCGCATGCCGGTCCGGTTGCCATGACCGGACACGATTGAAAGCTCTTCCTCGCGGCTTGGATAGTCGAGCACGTGTTTGAATAGGAAGCGGTCAAGCTGGGCTTCAGGCAGGGGATAGGTGCCTTGCTGCTCAATCGGGTTCTGCGTCGCGATCACCATGAAGCGGTCATTCAGCGCATGTGGCTTGCCATCGATGGTGACCTTCCGCTCCTGCATGGCTTCGAGCAGGGCAGCCTGTGTCTTTGGCGGCGTCCGGTTGATCTCATCGGCCAGCAGGATGTCGGTGAAGATCGGCCCTTTGGTCAGCGAGAATTCATTGGTCTGGAAGTTGAAGAGGTTCGTGCCGATCACATCGCCGGGCATCAGGTCCGGCGTGAACTGGATGCGCCCGAAATCAAGATCGATGGCCGAGGCAAAGCACTGCGTAAGCAGCGTCTTGGCCGTACCGGGCGGGCCTTCCAGCAGGATATGACCGGCCGAGAAGAGCGCGGTCAGCATCAGGTCAATCGTGTCGGTCTGCCCGATAACGGCCTTGGCGACTTCTCCGCGTATCTTGGCGGCAAGCGCCTGAATGGCATCAGTTCCCATGTGTCATCTCCTTGCGCCAGCGCCAGAGCGCGCGGGCCTTTTGTCTGAGGTCGTCGCGGGAGTTTGCCGCGTGTGAAAGGTTTTGATTGTGATCCGAAAAGGACTGGTCGAGGCCCGCCTGTGCCCCCATCCGGTCGAGCAGGGCGATATATTCCTCCTCACTCAGTGTGCGGGGCAGGCCAAGCTCACGTGAGAGGGCACGCCGGCTGAGCGCCAGATAGCCGGGCGCCATCCGCTTCTCGCGCCGGGCCATCGCGATGAGGCCCGCTGAATTGTCCGCCAGCGCCTGTTTGCCAAATGAGATCGCCCGCGTCTCGCGTTCGGGCGCGCCAAAGCGGATGGCCGCAGCCCAGCCGATTAGAAGGATGGTGGCCAGCGCGATCAGCGTCGCGCCAATGAAAGGCACGTCGAGCAGGATCTTGAGCAGATTGGTTGAGCGCTCAAACCCGTGCAGCGTGGCGTCGAACACCACCGTGCGACTGTCGTCGGCGAGATATTCAATCAGTCCGATCCCGGCTCGGGCATTCTCCAGCCGGGCAAGACCGAAATTGTTGATGAGGTCCGGGTCTGACAGGACGTAAATCTGCGTGTCGGGAACGCGCGCAACCAGATCGCCGCCGCGCACGGAGATAAGCGGCACCAGCGCATCGGACTGGATGACCTGCAAACGGTCTTCAAAGTCTGGACTGAACGTTCCGAAAGGCGTCTCGATCTGGCGGGGGTCATCGATCCGCTCGAGGCTCGCATCTTCCTCGATGAGGCCGAGACTGGCGTCGATCATCTCCACAGATTCAGGCTCGGTATAAATCTCCCAGGACCGCTTGGTCGGATTTGTAAAATAATCCCATTTCGGCAGCACGATCAGCGCCGGAGCCGCAATCTCGTTGATGTCCAATGTGCGCCCATTTGTCGGCAGCGTGAGAATAAGCAGGCTGCCCTGGCGCGCCGACACGGTCTCCTCAAGCCGGGACACAGACGTTGGAAGCCCGCGCGCGTCCAGCATGTCGACAAGGCCCGAATAGCCCGTGGCCGAGCGGGAATAGGGGGTCGGCCCGGCCCGGTCGCGCGAGGCGAGATCCGGTGACCAGGCCATCAAGATCAGCACGCCCGCAAGCGAGATGACGCCGACCGCCATCAGGATGGCGACGACCCGCCCGCTGAACGGGTTCGAGGCAGATGGCAGACGCTCGCTCATGCGGCCTTCGCCTCGCCAAAGGCAAACTGCTCATAGGAGGCCCGCGCTGTCGTCCAGTTCTCCTTGTCGACGCTGCGACCGCCAAAAAAGCTGTTCTCCACGATGCGAATGATCGGCGCCAAGGCCTGACGGGCACGGGCCGAGAGGTCTGACAGGGACTGGATTTCCCGCGCTGTCAGCGAGACGGGCACGCCCTCGGACCGGCTGCGGCGCAGATCCTCGATCGACCGGAAGAGCAACAGGTGGACCGCCTCGGCAAAGCGCCCCTCGGCGGCCAGCGCATCGGCGCGTTCCAGCAGGGCGGTGGCTTCACCGGCAGACGGGCGGTCGTCTTCCACGACCGAGATATCAGGCCCCGCATCTTTCTTGCGTCGCCCAAGCTGGAGGGCGGCCACATCGCCAAACATGTACCAGAGCGCATAGCAGACGGCGGCAACGATAAGGCTGATCAGCAGGATTTTCAGCAGGCCGCCAAACGTCTGGAAAACCCAGGCGAAGAATTTCGCGATCGCTTCAAGGAAGCCATTGCGCTGTCGTGGCTGCCGTTCAGGGATGTCTGGCTTGAATTCGGGCCGTTCAGACTGGATGCGGCGATTGGAGGTGTGGTCCTCGACCAGTTCCTCGATAGAGACCGGCTCGCCGCTGTCGGTCTCGCGTGCGGTTTGCGCAAGGGCCGGAGAGATGGCGCATAGCCCAAGGAGCATGGCCCAGGCGACGATGATCGTCCGGATCGCTCCTCTCACGCAGTGCCTCCTGTCCCATGGTGGTCTAAGCCACCCTTCATCCCTCAGAACCATGACTATTTCAGAGCCGCAGCGCGGCGTCCATGGGGCTATTGAGATCAGAGGCCATATCCACGATATGTGCGCCAGCAAACCAGAAGGATCACAGCGATGGACCGCGCCGAACGCTACAAGGAACTGAAAGACGAGATTGCCAGCGTGGTGGCGGGCGAAACCTATGTGCCAGCGCGCTATGCGACAGCCGCCTGCCTTCTGGCAGAGGCGTTCCGGCCGCGATATTTCTGGACGGGCTTTTACGTGGTCGACCCGAACAAGCCGAATGAGCTCGTCGTCGGGCCGTATCAGGGCACGCTCGGCTGTCTCCGGATCCCGTTCGCAAAAGGTGTCTGCGGAGCCTGCGCGACAGAGCAAAAGACGCTCATCGTTGCCGACGTGCATGCCTTTCCGGGCCACATTGCCTGCGATAGCCGGACGAATTCGGAAATCGTCGTGCCGGTGTTCAGGGCAGACGGCACGCTCGCAGCGGTGCTGGATGTCGATTCCGAACAGGCTGACGCCTTCGACGAGATCGACAAGGCAGGCCTCGAAGCGATCTGCGAGATCCTGCTGACAGCCTAGCTTTTTTTCAGCGTCCTCATCTCTTCGTCATCCCGTCCGTCCGAAGGGAGAGCCGAGCGCGCCCTGGACCTTTTAACCCCTGATCACTGCGCCATTACAGGCGCCGGAAGTTTCGCGCATGGCGTGCCATACATTTCGCCTTGGTTGATGCAGAAGAACTTGTCGTCCGGGTTGATCGGCTCCGGGCGGTCTTTGCGGTTGTCGCCGACATAGGCGACGACTTCGACACCGGGATAGCCCTGCGCCGCCAGCATGGCGGTCACCAGCTCATAGCGCTCTGTCTTGTCAGAGGGGCCGTCGGGCCGCGCGCGGGTCAGGAGGACCCGGAAATCCTCATTGCGCTCAAGTCCAACGGCGGCGAGGTTTTCTTCCGTCCAGAGCTGTTCGGTATCAGAGCGGTTCGTCACCAGCGCGATGTGCCCGCCAAGGGCGTTCACTTTCTCGAGGAAAGGCTTGGCGCCGGGGACCAGGGTCGCAGCCTTCTCAGCCGTCCACGCATGCCAGCTTTCAGGCGTAAAGCCCCCGCCGACCGCTTCGCGTCTGATCTGATACTCGACATTGTTCAGCACAGTTTCGTCGATATCCAGCGCAACGGCCCATGTGTTCGGTTCGCGGGTGGCGGCGATCTCTTCGACATAGTCACTGGCCAGGGCGTAGACCTTTTCGGCTTCTGCGCCCCATTCCGGATTGTTGGCGACCCAGCCGACGCCGGGGCTGAGCGCGATGTCGCTGCCGCCAGATGCCGGAACCGGCGCTGTGGCGCATGCGGTCAGGGCGAGCGCGGCGAGTGAGGTCTTTAAAAATGTCCAGGGTGTCATTGGGTCTTTCCTTGCTTCGCCTGTCTCAACTCTCACGACCCATCGG
Source organism: Henriciella litoralis (assembly GCF_002088935.1). Lineage (NCBI taxonomy): Bacteria > Pseudomonadati > Pseudomonadota > Alphaproteobacteria > Hyphomonadales > Hyphomonadaceae > Henriciella > Henriciella litoralis. The sequence continues at coordinate 301,744 of NZ_NCSS01000004.1, read as the reverse complement.
GTGGGTCTCGAAAAGCTCCTGATATTTGAGGCCGGCCTCGCGGTGGCGGTGGGCGGCCTGATAGCGCGGGTCGCGCATCATGCGCAGCATGTGCTGGCGGGACGGATAGTGCACGACCAGCACCCGGTCCCAGTCTTCGCCGCCGCCAATGAGATAGCCATGGCCAGAGCCTGCAAAGATAGGTTTCACGCCAATCTCCGGGTCCTTGCCCAGCTCGACCAGGCCTTGGCCATAACGGTTATAGGCCTCCTCGCCCGTCAGGTTTTCCTTCGCCTCGGGCTCATCTGGCTTGTACTCGGCCTTATCCTTGAATTTCAGCAAATTGATCATGACGATCGGGCCGTCATGCTCATCCTTGGCGAAGCGGGTCATCTGTTCGGTATTGGGCTGGACGGCTGGCATGGTGTTCTCCCTTTGCCAGCATGTGTGCCCGATCAGCGATGTTCAGACAACCTCATCCCAGTCGCGGCTGAGCCGTGACGCCGCATTGATGATCCCGACCATGGAATAGGTCTGCGGGAAGTTGCCCCAAAGCTCGCCGTTTGAGGTGTCGATGTCCTCAGACAGCAGGCCGAGCCGTGTACGGTGTGCCAACACGTCCTCAAACATGGCGCGCGCTTCATCCTCGCGGCCGATCCGCGCCAGCGCATCGATGTGCCAGAAAGTGCAGGCCGTGAATGCCGTCTCCGGGAAGCCAAAATCGTCTTCCATCTTGTAGCGGTAGACATGATAGCCATCGCGCAATTCTTCATCGATGCGCTCAACGGTCTTGATAAAGCGTGGGTCGCTCGCATCGATAAAGCCGATCTCGGCCATCAGCAGGACAGATGCGTCCAGCGCATCCTCGCCAAACGCGCCGGTAAAGGCCTGGCGTTTTTCGTTCCAGGCGAGATCGAGCACACCAGCGCGGATTTCGTCGGCCTTCGCATTCCACTCGTCCGCCTTCTCCGGCATGTCAAGGAAGGTTGCGATCCGGGCGAGCCGGTCACAGGCCGCCCAGCACATGATGGCGGAAGATGTGTGGACATGCGCGCGGCCGCGAAACTCCCAGATGCCGGCATCCGGCGTGTTCCAGACCGCATAGGCGCGCTCACCAACCCCTTCGAAATGCGCGAACTCCAGCGGGCCTGCCTTGGCGTGCAGCCGGTCGTCGAAGAAGGCCTGGCTCGCGCCGAGAACAACATGGCCGTAGACGTCATGCTGGATATGCTCGGCGGCCTGATTGCCAAAGCGGACCGGCCCCATGCCGCGATAGCCGGGCATGGCCTGCGCGATTTTCTCTGTCAGGTCGTTCTCCAGCGCGATGCCATAGACAGGCTGGATATGGCCGCCGCGCGTATGGGCCACGGTGTTTCTGAGATAGGCGAGATAGTGTTCGAGCGTGCCAACGGCCGACAGTCGGTTAAGCGCCGTCACCGTGAAATAGGCGTCGCGCAGCCAACAGTAGCGGTAGTCCCAGTTGCGCTGGGATCCGGCATGTTCCGGGATACTGGTTGTCAGCGCGGCCACGATGCCGCCGGTCTCTTCATAGACGCAGAGTTTCAAGGTGATCGCCGCGCGGATAACCGCGTCCTGCCAGTCGGGCGGCGTCGCCAGACGACGTGACCAGCCCATCCAGTGATCGGCGGTGCGTTCCAGCCATTCCAGCGCGATGACGCCGACCCGGTCTGACAGGCTTTCATCCGGCCCAAGCAGGAAGCTGACTTCCCGGTCGAGGACAAAGTCCCGCCCGTCCATGACGTAGGAAACAGGGGCATCCGTCGTGACGCGGAAACCGGCCGTCTCATCAAGGAACCTGATATGGTTCACGCCGCGCCGGGTGACCATATTGTACTCTCCCTGCTGGCTTTGCGCGAAGAGTTCGACCTTGATGCGCGGCATGCCTTTCAGCGGCGTGATCCGGCGGACCATGGAGGTGGGTCGAAACATGCGGCCCTTATCCATGAAGCGGGGGCAATAGTCCGTGACCCGGACAGCGGACCCATCTTCGGCTTCAAGCACGGTCTCGATAATGGCCGTGTTGCGCTGATAGGTCTGCGTGCTCTTGCAATGACCCTGAAGGGTGACCGCGAACTGGCCTCGCCCGCCAAGCAGCTTGTTGAAGACCGGCTCACCATCAAGACGTGGCAGGCACAGCCAGACACAGTTGGCATCCTCATCAATGAGGCCAGCGACCGTGCCATTGCCAATGATGCCGAGTTCCAGATTGGTCATGGCGTTTCCTGCTCTTTAATCCATTTCGCGACGTCGCGCGGCGTGTCCAGATGGTAGGTGGCCACTGTGTCGCCATCTCCGACCTTGATGGCAAAGCCGCCGAGGCGGTTCACCACTTTGAAGGCGTCTTCGTCTGTTGTGTCGTCGCCGACCATGACGGGGGTTCGCCCGGCAAATGGCGGGTGGCTCATCATCTGTTCCAGCGCGCGGCCCTTATTGGCGTGCGAAGGCTTGGCTTCCAGCACCATCTTGCCGGCCTGAACCTTGTACTCGGGCGTGTCGCGCAGCCAGTCGGTCAGCCGCGCCAGCAAGGTTTCGCCCATTTCGGGGGCCTGGCGGAAATGGATGGCGATCACCGGGCCTTTATGCTCGACGACAACGCCTTCGACGCCGTGTGTGATCATCTCGACGGCTTTGCAAAGGTCGCGCGGGGCTCCGGCCGGCTGCACTGGTGGGCGCTGGCCAGGCTTGCAGATTTCCAGCCCATGCCCTCCGGCGCGCCAATAGTCGAGCGGAACACGGGATGAGAGATCGCGAATGTCGCGGCCACTGATGAGGGCGATGGCTTCACCTATCAACGGCTCAATCGAGATAAGCGCTGCGGCGGCATCATCGGGCAGCATGACGGTATCGGGGTCATCCTGGATCGGGGCGAGGGTGCCGTCGAAATCCAGGAATAGCGCGTGCGAGCGCGTCAGCGCGGGCGGCGGTTTCAGATCAGCCATTAGTCGGTCTTCGCGTCCAGATCGTCGAGGAATTTCTGACGCCACCATGAGATGTCCTGCTCAACGACAGTCTTGCGCAGTTTTTCCCAGCGCGCTTTGCGTTCTTCGAGGGGCATTTCCAGCGCCTGATAGATGGTTTCGGCGACTTTATCGCTGTCATGCGGATTAACGATCAGCGTGTCTGACAATTGCTCGGCCGCGCCCGCAAACTGCGACAGGATCAGCACGCCGGGATTTTCCGGGTCCTGCGCCATCACAAATTCCTTGGCGACGAGGTTCATGCCATCGCGCAGCGGCGTGACAAGGCAGACGCTCGCAATCCGGTAAAGGCCAGCGAGCTCCCGCCGGTCATAGGAGCGCGCCAGATAGCGCAAGGGAATCCAGTCGAGGTCGCCATAATCTCCGTTAATCCGGCCCGCCAGCTCATCGAGCTGGATGCGCAGGTCGCGATATTCCTCGACCTTGGAGCGCGAGGGCGGCGCGATCTGCGTGACAGAGACCTTGCCGCGCGTCTTGGGGAAATGATCGAACAGCTTGCCGACCGCTTCAAAGCGCTGCGGCAGGCCTTTGGAGTAATCCATGCGGTCGACCCCCAGCACCAGCTGGCGACCCCCGAGAAACCTGCCAATGCGTGAGGCGGCGGTCATCGCGCGCTGGCTGACCGACGCCTCGGCAAAGGCTTCGGCTTCGATGCCGATGGGGTAGGCGTTCGCGCGGATACGCCGTCCGAAGACACTGATCCAGCCATCGCCTTCATCGACGGCGTCATAGTGACGAACCAGATACTGCACGAAGTTTGACCGGTCGCTCTCGGACTGAAAGCCAAGCACGCTGAACTCGCACATGGCGCGGGCGATCTGCTCATGCTCGGGCAGGGCCATGAAGACTTCAGGGGAGGGAAACGGGATGTGCAGGAAGAAGCCGATCGGCCCGTCCCAGCCGCCCTTGCGCAGATAGTCGCCCATCAGCAGGAAGTGGTAGTCATGCACCCAGACGCTGTCGCCTTCCTTCAGGTGCGGCACGACCATATTGGCAATGCGTTCATTGACGGCGGCATAGGTCGCAAATTCGGTATTGCCGAAATGGGCAAGGTCTACGCGGTAGTGGAAGACCGGCCAGATGACCCGGTTGGCGTATTGCAGATAGAAGCCGTCATGCTCGTCTTCGGTGAAATCGGTGACGACGAATTCGACGCCTTCATCCTTTATCACCTCAGGCTCGCCCACCTCATCGACGATATTGCCGCTCCAGCCGAACCACATGCCGCCCGTCGCGGTGAGTGATTCCCAGACAGCGACCGCAAGACCGCCCGCACGAGCACTCGCATCCGCTGCCGTGCGGTTGGAAATTGCAATCAGTCGTCCCATGAACGCTCCAGATCTGTTGATGTTGTGACCACAGTCACATGACGCTTCAGCGCGGTGCAAGGTTGCACTGGCCGCAAAAACGAAAAAAGCCCTATGCCGACCAAATGGTGTTCAGCCGCCGTCTATTGGCCCGGTTTCAGGTGCCGGTTGAGGAACGCCATCCGCGTTTTCATCAGGTGCGTCTGAAGCGCTTGTCCGCGAATGCCGTGGCGCTGGCCGGGATAGGTCATCATGTCGAACATCAGCCCCTTCTCCTGCATCGCGGCATAGAGCCGGGTCGAGTTGTCGAAGGTCACATTATCATCCGCCATGCCATGCATCATGAGAAGCGGGGGCAGGGCCGTCTCAAGCCGGTCGAGATGGTAGAAGACCGATGACTTTTCATAGCCGTCCGGATTGTCCTGCGGCGTGTCCATATAGCGCTCTGTGTAGAAGGTATCATAGAGCGACCAGTCGGTGACCGGCGCGCCGGACGCGGCGGCGGCGAACGTGCCTTCGGGCGCCTGCAGGATGGTCATCAGCGTCATGTAGCCGCCATAGGACCAGCCCTGAATGGCGATCCGGTCCGGGTCCACAAAGGGCTGCGCCTTCAGCCAGTCGACGCCGACCAGCTGGTCACGCACTTCCGGCCCGCCCGTCTGGCGATAGATGGCATCCTCGAAGCGTTTGCCCCGGTTCGCCATGCCGCGATTGTCGAGGCGGAAGACGATATAGCCCTGCCGGGTGAGATACTGATCCGACAAGCTCTCCCAGTCACGATCAACGGTCTGGACATGCGGGCCGCCATAGACCTCGATGATCACAGGGTACTTTTTATCCGACCGGCGGCTGAAGCCCGGCGGCGCCTGCATGGAATAGTAAAGTGGCTGGCCGTCTTCAGCTTCAAGCGCGCCATATTCAGGGACGGTATGATCGGCGAGGTATGGGAAATAGGGGTGACTTTCATCGAGGGCATTCTCCTCGATCCACGCGATCAGCTCCGTCTTGGGCTTGCATTCGACGCTGGCGCGCGCCGAGGCAGGTTCCAGGTCATAGCACCATGGATCAGACGTGAGGAGAGCGCCGACCGGCGGGACATCCGCTTCTGTGAACGGCTCGGTCAGGCGGTAAAGCCCGGTCTGTGGCGGCTGGGTCGGCGAGGAGGAGGTGCCGACATAGGACTTGCCATCCGGCGCCATCGTCACCGCCCAAGACTTGCCCGTCTCTGTCAGGCGAACCGGCTCACCGCCATCAATCGAGACGCGGTAGAGATGCTTTTCCAGCGGCGAGGTCATAAAGCCGGTGAAGTAGACCATGCGCGTATCGCCCTGGTAGGCCTTTATTGCGTCCACGGCCCAGTCACCCTCGGTTACAGGGACAAGCTGGTCAGCATCGCTGCCGTCTGGCGAAATGTAGATATGCCGGAAGCCAGACTGCTCGCTCGTTAGCAGGATCCCGTCTTCAAATGGGGAAAAGTCGTTCGACAGATTGACCCAATGGTCCTGCGTTTCTTTCAACGGCGACCAGACTCGCCATGGCAGGCCGTCCGTGCGGTTGTAGCGGATCTCGGTCTGGTCTCGATTGACGGTCTGGAACCAGAGGCTTCTTCCCGCCCAGTTCACCCGGGCGAGATAATCGTCTGGGCCGACCGTGGAGAGCTTTGCTACCCGGTCGCTGTCCAGATCCCGCACGAACAGGTCCACCACTGCATTCGGGCGGCCAGCACGCGGATAGCGCTGGTCGATAACGGTCGTCTTGTCGGCGGCGATATCAAAGCGTTCGATCACATCGACCGGGCTTTCATCGACGCGGGTATAGGCGATCTGCCGCTCGTCCGGGCTCCACCAATAGCCAGTATAGCGGCTCATCTCTTCCTGCGCGACGAATTCGGCGACGCCATAGGAGATGGCGTTGTCCGGCTCGGCGTCGGGGGTGATCTGTGTCTCTTCACCGCTCGCCAGATCGATGACGAAGACCGCGCCATCGCGCACGAAGCTTACATAATTGCCCTTTGGCGAGACCTTTGCGTCATATTCAAACGCTTCAGTTTCGGTCAGCTGACGGGTTGTTGGCCCATCTTCGCCCAGCGTCACGAGATGCAGATCTCCTCCGAGCGGGACGAGGATCGTGTCCGCCGTCCCCCAGTCATAATCGACAATGCCCTTGCGGCCCGCGATCCGCTTTCGCTCGCGCAGGGCCTTTTCCTCTTCCGACAGCTCGACCGTTTCAGGCTCCAGCAGCAGGCTGTCGACCAGCATGGATTGCGCGCCGGTCGCCACATCGAACTGCCAGAGATCATAGCGGCTGGAATCACTTTCCCGCGCTTTCAGAAAAGTCACGCGCTGGCCGTCCGGAGAATATTTAACGCCCGTCGGCGACGGCCCGTTGAGGGAAGGGGAGGCGTAAAGCCGTTCGATCGTCAGCTCCTGTGAGGGCATGGCATTTCCTTCCTGGCGGGCATGGGCAGGCGCTTGTGTGAGCGACAGGCCGGCCATTGCGAGAATGACGGCGGCGATCGCGGAAAATTTATGGGTCATCGAGGATCGTTCAGGTCTGGAGATGTGGGGCTGTCTTGTCTTTCTGTTGGCGTCGTCTCGTCGCGTTTTAACCTGTCGCCAGGTGGAACTGACCCGCCACTATTCCGCCGAGTATGCTTGAGCTGAACGACGCGACTGTATCAGCGAAGAGAACGATGACAGCAAAAAGAGCGCCGCGCCAGAGACGTGAAAAAGGCGACGCATAGGACGATTTCAGACCAAGATAGGCGGTCGCGCCATAGGCGAGGCCGCAAACGACCAGGTAGAGCGCCGTAAACAATGTAAGCTGGGCCGGCCCGATCAGCGGTGTCGCCACCAGCGAGAGATTGGCAAGGATCACGCCGGGGACGATGGCGGCAAAATAGAGCCGGACGCGCGTCACGAGTGGAACGTCCTTGCCCCAGATGCGCACGCACATTGCCATCAGGAACTGAATTGCCAGGTAGGCAAGCGGAAACACGATCGCCCAGGCGGCGAAGTAATTCTCTGCCAGCGCTCTGGAGCCGCCGTCTGCGCTGATATTCGGGGCAGCTCGCTCAATCTGCTCGAGCACGGACTGGTACATCGCGCTGTCTTCGCCGGCCCAGAAGATGCGCAGCAGCAGCATCAGCGCGACGAGAGACGAAACGAGGCGAATGGACGGCGTGTAGCGCTGCAGCCAGTCCGGCCAGCGCGCCGCATCGAAGACGAGCGATGGACGGATGACGAGGTCCCGCATCGTGACGAGCCCGCGCACGCTGAGACCGAATATATCCTCGGCCATGTCATTCCAGCCGGGCTTCATCTGTTTCTCGATGGTCGGCAGTTCAGCGGCAGGCGAACGAAAAATCGGGCCTTTGTCCGGCTTTTCTGGAACGCTCATATCTGTCTCCGCATCGAGGCAACTTCTCGTCTCTGTCCTTCCAGTATTGCCAGCCAAGATCAAGCGGCTGGCGCTGGTTCGCGGACAAACGCGCCGCTTGATGTCGATTCCATACAAGCCTGCGGGCGTCGATCCATCTAATTTGCCCGCATCGCGCCACGCGCGGCGCAAACAAGGGTGGGAGCCTTAGACAATGAAATCTGTTCGACTGATCCATATGGCATGTCTTTCAATGACAGCCGGCCTCGGATTTGCCGCACTGGCGTCCGCGGAAGAGCCGCGACCGCCATGCCCGGCAGGTGTGCAAGGCGATTGGGCCTATGAGGTCAAGACCGACACGATACGTCTGGAGAAGCGGGAGGCCCCGGTCAGCTGGACCATGTTTGACGGAGCGACCGAGACCACAAACGGCTATGCTGTCGGCTATTACTGGAGCAAACCCTGGGAGGGCCAACCCGAGCGTCTGATGGACGGCGAGATGAATTTGCAGGTCGGGCTGTACCTGCTGCACCCGCCTCAGCGCAAAATGGAATACGGCATTCTGGCATTTTCGCGCACCGAGAGCGACCAGCGTCACGATCTGGACGCGGCCTTGGACATTGATGGACAGTCTGTCCTCCTGCCGGAAGACGATGGCTGGAACCCGCAAAGCACGACCAGCCTCTATCTGTCGGCCGGTGGCAAATATGATGGCCCGGCGATGAAGACTGCGTTCGAAGAGGGTGGGCACACATTTGACGTGACGGTCTGGTTCAAACGGACCGAGGAGAGCACCCCGGCCGATTACGGCAAGGCAACGCTGGTGGTCGACAGTGTCAGCTCTGCAATCGAGGCGCTGCGTCCGGTTATGGCGGCGGAAAAGGCCCGACAGGCCGAAACCGGCATCTGGTGCCAGCCCACGACATTCTAGGGTGCGTGCAGACTGGATCTGTCGAAAATATCCGCCTGCATCTGGCACGAGGTAGATCTGGAGCGTCCCCGGTACAGTGGTTACCACTTGAACTGAGGGCGCGCCTGCGCCAAATGGCGTGGGAATCCCGAACACCTCAATCCAGGAGCAGCCGCCCATGGCCGGTCAACAATACGTCTACAATATGCAGGGTCTCTCGAAGACCTATCCGGGCGGCAAGAAGGTGTTCGAAAACATCCACCTGTCTTTCCTGCCAGATGCAAAGATCGGCGTCGTCGGCGTCAACGGGTCGGGTAAGTCGACCCTGCTGCGGATCATGGCGGGCCAGGACAAGGAATTTAACGGCGAGGCGAACGCTGCCCCCGGTGCCAAGGTCGGCTATCTGCCACAGGAGCCAAAGCTCGACGAGAGCATGACGGTGTTCGAGAACATCGCCAGCCAGTGCCCTGAAAAACAGCTCGTGGACAAGTTCAACGAGATCTCCATGAAGCTCGGTGAGGACTATTCCGACGAGCTGATGGAAGAGATGACCGCGCTTCAGGAGCAGGTCGACAGCGCCGACGCCTGGGACATCGACTCCAAGATCGAGATGGCCATGGTTGCCCTCGGCTGCCCGGATGGCGAAGCTTCGGTCACCAATCTTTCCGGCGGTGAAATCCGCCGCGTTGCGATCTGTCAGCTGCTTCTTTCCAAGCCTGACATGATCCTGATGGACGAACCGACCAACCACCTCGACGCTGAAACCGTCGCCTGGCTACAGAACTATCTGATCAACTTCCCGGGCTGCGTCATCCTCGTCACCCACGACCGCTACTTCCTCGACAAGATCACTGACTGGATCCTCGAAATCGATCGTGGCCGCGGCGTGCCGTACAAGGGCAACTATTCCGACTGGGTTGAGCAGAAGGCCAAGCGGATGGCGCAGGAAGCGCGCGAGGATGCTGGCAAGAAACGCACGCTCGCGAAAGAACTCGAATGGGTTCGCGCTGGCGCCAAAGCCCGCCAGACCAAATCCAAAGCGCGTATCCAGTCCTATGAAGAACGCGCCGCTGAGGCTGAGCGCGAGACAGTGTCGACCGCCCAGATCCGCATCCCGCCCGGCCCGCGTCTCGGCAATGTGGTGATTGAGGCGGAAGACCTGCGCAAGGCGTTCGGCGACAATCTTCTCATTGAAGACCTGACCTTCAAGCTGCCGCCCGGCGGCATTGTTGGCGTGATCGGTCCGAACGGCGCGGGTAAGTCGACCCTGTTCAAGATGATCCTCGGCCTTGAAGAGCCGGATGCCGGCTCGATCCGCGTCGGCGATACGGTCAAACTCGGCTATGTTGACCAGAGCCGCGACAAGCTCGACGACAAGAAGAATGTCTGGGAAGAAATTTCCGACGGCCTCGATGTGATCGATCTTGGTGGTATTGAAGTCAGCTCGCGGGCCTATACAGGCGCGTTCAACTTCAAGGGCTCCGACCAGCAGAAGAAAGTCGGCCTCCTGTCCGGCGGTGAGCGCAACCGCGTCCACCTCGCCAAGATGCTTCGCCAAGGCGCAAACTGTCTCCTCCTCGACGAACCGACCAACGACCTCGACGTGGAAACCCTGCAGGCGCTCGAAGAAGGCCTCGATGGCTTTCCGGGTTGCGCCGTGGTGATCTCGCACGATCGCTGGTTCCTTGACCGCATGGCCACCCACATCCTGGCCTTCGAAGGCAACAGCCACGTCGAATGGTTCGAAGGCGACTTCTCCTCCTACCTCGAAGACAAGAAACGCCGCCTTGGCGTCGACGCTGTCGAGCCGAAGAAGCTGAAGTTCAAGAAGTTTTCGCGGGACTAGGGGTGCGTTGTGGGGGACTGGTTCAACAATTTCGCGCTGAACAGCCTCGCCCCTTATGTCGTGTTCCTGGCTGCCGGGGCGATCCTGTCCTGGCTTGTCAGACGCTTCTATGTCTTCGACAGGATCAAGCATCTTGCCGTGCGCCGCTTCAATGCGCGCGACAAGGTCGAAGAGCTTGGGCGGGTTCGCCTCACGGAGGTCGATGGCCTGATCGAGGGCGGCGAGCTGATCGACTTCAGGCTTGGCGATGCGCCGCGTATGGCCGCGACCACCAGCGCGCCCGAGGATCACTGGTCGTGTGATCCCGATGTGGTTGGCGCCGCCAAGCTGGTGCGGGCCGAGCGCTATCATCCGCCAAAGGGCGAGAACCGCCCACATGGGGTCATCACCGGCTCTCCACGGTCGTTGCGGGCGACGCAGACCTATCCTTTTCTCGGGGTCGACTATGCCCTCATCACGGCGGCGCGTGCGGCTGGTCACAAACCGCACATCATGTCCGCAGGTGGCATCGTGTTCTGCCCGTCGGCCGGCAAGGTGCTGCTGCAGCAGCGCAGCGACAAGGTCGAGACGTTTCCGAGCAAGTTCCATGTGCTGGGCGGCAATTATGAGCCGGCCACACTGGTCAATGAGAATGACGACCTGAGGGAGCCGGGCCGGTATGGCCTCCGGCGCACGGCAATCCGCGAGATCCATGAGGAGTCCGGCCTTGCTGTCGATCTTGCAGACAATCACCCTCATCTGGTCTTTCACGAAGATGAGACGGGCTTCATCGGGCTTGTCTTCCTGGGGATCGCCGTGGACAGCACGCGGCTCAGCGGTGTTGTCGGCACCCACCAGGAGGGCGGGGTGAAGTTCTATAGCTTCAAGGAGATTGGAGACCTCGCCGAGGCCGGCCAGCTTGCCTTTGTGCCGACCGGTTTGCAGACGCTGATGTTCTGGCTGTCGCTCGGTGCGCCGGACGGCAACTGCAACCTGCCTTGCCGCAAGCAGGCCCTTGCGTGCTACGACAGGCTGAAAGCCAATCTTTCGAAGATCGACACCTCCATCTGATGCGCCACACCACATCCCATCTCATGCCAGCGCTGCTGGCCGCAGCCGTCTTTGCCGGCCTTGCCGTTGTCGTTCTCAATGACGAGATGATCAGCGCCGTCGATCTCGCGCTCAGTGATGGCGTGCAGGCATTGCGCAGTCCGGCGAGCGACTGGATCGTCGTTCTGGTCACGCTGTTCGGTGACGCGACCGCCCTCACGCTCATTGCGATCACCATTGTCTTCACGCTCCTCTTGCGGCGGGCTTGGTGGGCGGCGGGGATGAGTGCGCTCGCCTTCGTCACGACGCCGCTTATCGTGAAGGCGATCAAGGTGTTTGTGGGCCGGGAACGGCCGATGGCCGATCTTTATTCCGGCGTGGAGAGCTTCAGTTTTCCGTCAGGCCATATGACCAATTCGACGGTGATCTATGGCGCGCTGGCGATCCTCGCGGCGCATGCGCTGACTGGGGCGTGGAAGCGTTTGGTCATTGGCGGGCTGATCCTGCTCATTGTCCTGATCGGTATTTCGCGCGTTTACCTTGGCGCGCACTGGCCGACCGATGTGATCGGCGCGGTGCTGCTCGCCTCGGTGATGCTGTTCCTTGTCGAGTTTGGCTTTCACCAGCTTCCGGGCGAGGGACGGTTTGCGCGGCCTTTCGCGCTGGTCATGGTGGTCGTTGTGGCGGTCTGGACGGTCTATTCGGCGCTGACGCTGGGCGTAGCGCTCGACAAATACGCGGTTGATGTAACGCCTGACGGTACAATTGATCTGGAGACGGCTCCGGGACGTAACTGATGCATGACATTTACAGCATCCAAACCTGCAAAGCGCCGTCCCGAGCCTGGCTCATCAGATCATTCGATAAATTCTACGAAAGAGACTATAGATAGAAACATCGTTCTATTATTCGTATACGCCGCATCATCATTGGATGACCGCTCATGACGCCCACGCGCTCAGAGGATGATGTCACATACGCGCCGGCGGATGATTTCTTCGAGAATATCGTCGACGTTCTGCGCAATATGCTGGGTGTCGAGTCTGCCACGATCTCTGTGACCGATGGGGAGCAAAGATGGCTGAAGGCGTCGTCCGGGCTCGATCATGAAGACATTTACAGCGATGTTAAGTTCTATGCTGGCGTTCCGATCCTGTCGGCCGACAATGAGATCATCGGGACGCTTTCAGCTCTGGACTCCAAAGAGCGGACGCTGTCTCCGGGCCAGCTCCAGGCGCTTGAAGGCATTGCCCGGGTGGTTCGGGATTTCTATGAGCTGCGCCGGCTTGCCGTCAGTGATGGACTGACCGGCCTCCTCACCCGGCGGGCGTTCGAGGAAGAAGCCGACCGCCTTGCGAAACTTTGCACGCGTCACCGGCATCCCCTGCAGATGATCTGTCTCGACGTTGATCGCTTCAAGTCGATCAATGACACCTATGGGCATGCGGCCGGTGACAAGGTCCTGAAAGCTGTCTCCGAAACCTGTCGGGCGCACCTGCGTCAAAGCGATGTCTTTGGCCGTATGGGAGGCGAGGAATTCGCCGTCCTTCTGCCTCAAACGGATGGCGACGGGGCCGTTCTCGTCGCTGAAAAGTTGCGGGTCGCCATCGGGGCCATGCGGTTTGAGTTTAATGGCGAGACGATTGGTGTGACGGCAAGTTTTGGTGTCGGAACCCAGAAAGATCGCCGATACGACGTCGCCACCCTTTTAGGGTACGCGGATGCCGCAATGTATCAGGCCAAGCAAACAGGGCGCAATCGAACCTGCGTATGGGGCGAGGCCGACCGAGCTGAACGTGTGGTACGGCGCCGGGTGCTGAAGGCGGGCCAGATCGTCTTTGCCGGAAGCCACGCGTCGATTGATTGTACCGTCCGGTCACTTGGTCAGGAAGGCGCCGGTCTCGATCTTGTGACCACGATGAATGTGCCGGATGAGTTTCGCCTGCTTATCAGGTCTGACCAGTTGAGCGTTTTCTGCAAGGTGACGTCTCGCACGCGAACCCATCTCGATGTCGAGTTTCGCTAGGGCTCATCCGCCGCGCCGGAAGGGGGACTTGATGACGATGCGCTTGTCGTCTTCGCGGGCCTCGGTCCGCTCTGGCGCCGCGCCTGCAAGTTCAGACCTGTCGGCCTGAGGCAAAAAGCTCTCATTGCGAAACGCTGCGCTGCGGTTCGCGGGCGCCGTTGCTGCGACCTCTTCCTTTGGCACGATCTCAAAGCCGAGAAAGCCGAGCAGGAAATAGAAGCCGACGCCGGTCAGCACGGCCGTAAACAGGATGCGCACGATAAATCGGAGGATCGCGCCGCGTACCAGCCAGGCGATCACGGCTGCGCCGCCGCCGCCCGCAAGACCAGCTCCGCCCGCTACGGCCGAGAGGTCAAAAAGCTCGTTGAACCATTCCATGTCTTCGCTCCTCGCGGGTCGGCCCGCTCTGGCATGATTGGCGGGAGTATAGGCGGGTTTGTGGGCTGTCGGAAGTTTTGCCGGGGCGCGGCCTAGAGATTATTCACGATGAACCGCATGCCGCCGATGACAACGCCGTCGCCTGTGCTGTGCAGATTGTGCCGGTCGGCGCGTTCGAGGGACTGCATGGCATTCTTGAGCGTGATGCACGCGCCTTCGAACTTTTCGGTACCGCCAGCCTGAAAGGTCAGCACGCCATCATTGGCGAGCGCCATCCGTGTCTCGGTCTGACTGGTGGACACTGGCAGACCGAGCGCAGCAGCCCAGCGCGAGGCGAGCGATTTCGGGTCCGGGCTTTCAAACACGCAGCCTGTCAGCTCCCCCTCTATCTTCTGCTTGGTCCAGTCAGGCCCGGCCCAGCGCCAGCTCTCCCAGGGATGGGCTTCATCGAGTGAAACGATGGCGGCGCCGACATCTGCCGGGTGCAAATGGCTGGCAGCGATGTCCTCCAGATCAGCGTTCCAGACGCGGCGGATGCCTGCATTGTCGAGACGGCTGCGGGCGCTTGCGAGATCCTCGATCTGGAAAATGGCCATATAGCCGCCCTCGCCATTGCGGTCGAGGAAGCGGCGCGCGGGCGCGTCTTTGGTCGTGGGTGCGATAACTTCGATGAACTGATCGCCGACCGCGAACACCGAATTCTCCAGCCCGAATTCAGCCACGCCCGGATCGTGGTACGGCTTCTTCAAGCCGAACACCGTCTGTAGCGTGTCAGCCGTCTCAAGGCTCTCTGCGGCGAGCACGATTTGTCGCAGGCGTATCCGGGTCATTCAGAGGCAATACCACAAAAAGCCGTGGGCGGGTCAATCGAATAAAATATATAACGGCCTCTAAGGAACAGCGCTGACCAGGCCTGAGGCGGGTTAACCATAGGTTGGACGTATTGCAGGCAGGACAAGCCTCCCGGCGGCGGGGATATCGAGACGGTCGAATTCGATCGGAAGGGACCGCGTCAAGGCGGCATATAGAGACTTGGCCCGGCGCGCAGTTCGGCCCCGAATAGTGACAGCGCATCCTTCAGCCAATCCGGTGTGTGGCGGCTATACCGGCCCTGCGGCAGGCCGGGGCGGAGCGGGTTGATGCGGCGAAGGCGCAATGATCTGAAATCATGCGCGGCGATTTTGCGGGCATGGCGCAGGGCAAGGCGCGCCGGGTCAGCACAGAGGCGGGCGAGGGCGTCGATCCGCGCGGCAAGCGATGGCGGACGCGCCACCGGCTGAGGCGCGGCGGGCGGGCCGGGATAGGGCGCGGAGAGATCAAGAATGCGCGGACCGGGGCCCGTGCGGGCGGCAGGGAAGTGGCCGGTGCCGAGGATGGAGCTGAAGCTGGCCATGGGTTCGAAAAGCTTGAAGGCGGGGCGCGTGGAGGTATGCGACCGCGCAGGGCCGCTCGCCTCTTTCGGGTTCGGCCTCAGCGCGGCTCGCGCCTGATCAATCAGGCCGCGCGCCATGGTCACGATGAGACGCCGGGCCAGCGCTTCTGCCGGGCGAAGCAGGCGCAGGGCCTTGATACGCACGGCCGGCGCAATGCGTGGGAGGAAGCGACCCTCGGCGCAGCCTGCAAGATGCGCAAGGCTGGCGACAAGCGCCGCGATCTGCGTCCATGCGCTGGAGATGCGGGTGTTGAGGGTCGGTCCAGTCATTGCCGAGGAGCATAGGCTGGGGGCTGGAGGTGTGGGATGGGTTTTGTCTCCAATCGCCTGAGGTCCCCGCCTTCGCGGGGAAGATCGGAGATCGGCGCGCATCATTGCGGGGTAAGCCTGATATCCATGTCCGACCTCATCCTGAGCTTGTCGAAGGATAGGCGGCAGGACCGTCCCTGCCTGTGCCGGGCTAATTGCGTTGGTCAGGGTGCGAGGGCGTGCGCGGGACGATCGCGCGAGGCGGCTTCATCCTTCGACGGGCTCAGGATGAGGTCGGTGGAGGTTTTGCCGATCTCCCCGGCGAAGGCCGGGGTCTCGTGCGGCGGGTGTGGGGCCTTGGCTGCCTAAGATCCCCGCCTTCGCGGGGATGATCGGATGGGGAGGGGTTTGTGCGGCGTCGCCCTGTGTCCGTCCCTCATCCTTCGACAAGCTCAGGATGAGGTCGGTAAGGGGCTCGCCGATCTCCCCGCCTTTGCGGGGAAGACAGGAAGAAGGGCGGGCGTGCGGAAAGGGCGCTGAGGCCGGGAGACGCCGGCCTGAGGGGGCAGGCCGGATGCGTGACCGTTCAGGGCTTGCTTGTCTGGTGTTATCGTTTATCAATAATTCTTCATTGTGGAGAATTATATGAAACTTGCCATTTTTGCGCTGGGTCTATCGTTATCATCGGGTTTGGTCGCGTGCACCACGACACCGCCTCATTCGGAAGCCTCCAGCGCGGCGCAGCCTGCTTCGACCGATCAGGAAGATCTGGTCGACGCTTATGTCCAGGAATGGATGGAAGCGCATGATTTTAATGGCATCGTGCTGGTTCAGAAAAATGCGGACAAACATGTGATCGTCGACGGGGTGGCGGACCATGAGTCCGGGCGTCCCCTGACCGAGGATACGGTTTTTCAGAGCGGCTCAATCGACAAATTCTTCGCGTCTATCGCTGTCTTCGCCCTGGCCGAGGAGGGGCGTCTGGATATTGACGCGCCCATCAGTACATATCTGCCAGACTATCGCCGGGACACCGGCGACAGGCTGACGCTGAAGCATTTGATGGCCAATCGGTCTGGACTGCCTGACACGCTAGGCCCGATCATGGGGCGTCTGCCGATGCAACTGGCGCAAACCCCTGAGGCGAGCCTGGCAGACCTTGGCATTGATATGAGCCTTGCCGAGGCTATCGAGGCGTATGCCAGCGGTGATCTGAAGTTCGAGCCCGGCGAAAGCTTTGACTACGTTCACACAAACTGGATCCTCGTTCACCGTATTCTGGAGGCTGTCACGGGGCAGCCCTATGCGGAGATTCTGGAGACTCATGTGTTCGCACCGGCTGGAATGACGGCGTCCGGCGTTTTTTCCCTGAACCTCGAGGCAGATGAGGCAGGCACGCAGGACATTGCGGTCGGCTATGATGCGGATGACAGCTATTATTCAGGTGACTTCCCCATTCCCGCGATGATTGGCGGGGCGACCTATACCAATGCCTCCGATCTCATGAAGCTGTTCGATGCCCTGTATGGCGGCCGCATCCTCAACGCCGACTTTCTGCAGCGGTTTTCGACGATAACGACTGATGACGAAAACTACGCTTATGGCGGCCGCGTCGGTACTTATGAAGATGATCCGCTTCAGCTTTACTCCATGCAGTCAGGCTCCAACGGGGCCACGAATGTTGTCGCCATTCATGAAATCGGGGGCGAGTACACGTTCATCGCCATGTCGAACTTTGCGCAAAGCCAGGACGACATGTTTGCCCTGAGCCGCAGCGTCGAGACTCTCGGCTAAATTCGCTCGCTGACAGGTCTCAGGGCCGCGTCTGGTTTCCGGTCAGCAGGGAGAGGGCATCCTGCATCAGAAGGTCTGGTCCGGCGCCATTGTCGGCGGTGGCGTGGTGCGGGGGTGTCCATTCATGGCGCGGGGTGCCGTTGAGGTGATGCAGATCATAGGTCGGCAGATTGAGATTGATGCCGGTCTCTTCGAGTGTGATGCCTTCTGTGCCGCCGGCGAGCCTCGCCATGTCCGTTCCGGCAACCGTGCCGCGGGACATACCATCGAAGCCAACCGCCATGCCTTCGCCCATGCTGCCGGTCCAGCGCCCGACGAGCACGATAACAGGCTTATCATAGGTCCACGGGCCTGATGGCTTGATCTTCCGGTCAATGACGAGGCCGTTGGGCATGACCGTGCGCTGATAAGCGGCCGGCTCGTCGATGAACCGTCCAAGGATCGGCTCTGCGATATCGGTGCTTCCGCCGCTCGCGGTCTCCCTCAGATCGAGAATGAGACCGTCTGTCTGACGGAGAGTTGCAAGCGCGGCGTTGAAGGCGCGGACGGTGCCGCTATTTCCGAGACTATTATTGAGGCGAATATAGCCGATATTGCCGGTAAGTGTTTGGGCCGTGACCAGCTCATCTGGCTGGGCGACCTCCGGCTTTTCCATGTCGAATGAAAGAAGATCCCCCTCGCGGCGAATGTCGATCTGGCGGGGGGCGGCATGCGTGCCGGCGACGGCGGCGTTGATCGCCCAGATCAGCCGTTTGGGGGCTGGATCGGCTTTGCCCGCATGGATGCGCGACATGGCGAGCTCATGCGGTGTCTGGCTGTTGTAGCTGATCAGTTCGTCGCCGACTTTCAGGCCCGCTTTGGCGGCCCCGCTCATCGGTCTGACGGCGGTGATGATGTAGCGCCCATCGATCGGTTCGATCCAGAGGTCTGAGCCGGTCGGCACCAGTCTTGGCGAGTTTTGATTGTTGGTGTTGAGCGCGGCATGCGGCTCATAAAGGTCATCCACCATACGCTCCAGCACCGCCAGCGAGGCGCTTTTGTCGCCTGCTGACACGGCAGCTGCTTCGGCGCGGGCGCAGGTTTCCGGCCAGTAGGCCGCGCGATCTTGGAAATAGGCGTATCTCGCGGGCACCTCTTCACAGATCGTGCGGACATCGGCCAGCAGATCGACGGCCGTGGTCTCTGCGGTGGAGGGCTGGGGCTGGCTTGAGCAGCTTGCAAGTGCGAGCGCCGGGATCAGACACGCAAAGAGCGAAAACTGGGCTTTGGACATGGGCAAGTCTCCTGAACGAGAGGCAAGGGCAGGGGGATTGGATTTTGGGGGTGGGCAGGCCGGCTAGTCAGACGTCATCTGGCCGGAATATTCGGGAAAGGCGCGGCACAGCCTGTGTTCCAGGGACGTGCGCGAGAGCGCTTTTTCCATCATTTTGACGCCCTCTTCCAGATCGACACCAATCTCTTCCCAGAGTTCAGCGTAGACCTCTTCAAAGTCTTTCATGATCGAGACGATTCGGTCAGCCTCGGCTTTGAAAGCGTCGGCGATGTCGTAGATTTTCTTGCGACTGTCATTCGGGTCAGGGCGCTGGCTGAAGAAGCCGTCATCGACGCTGCCTTTCAGGCGGCTTTCGATGAGCTGGCGCGAAATGCCGATATGCCGAGAGATCTCTGTCGAGGACATCGCGCCCTTCGCATTGATGGCGAGGACGATCGAGATCTTGTTGGCGTGGAGGCTGATGCCGAGGCGATCAAAAACCTCGGCGCCCTGCGCGCTGATCAGCTCGGTGGCGCGGTAGAGGATGGCGCCAAACTGGGGGCTTCGTAGCTCAGTCATAAATCGACCCTATCTGATATGCGAAAAGATTTGCGCAAATATTTGCACAATGTCAAGCGGCATATTTTCAGGCTGGGGCCGGGACGGGCGGTGAGCTGGATTTTTGGGGATGGTCGCCGGGCGCTGGAGGGGGGGCAGCGCGAGAGGCTGAGCGCGCCATGCCAACGCCTGTCGGCATGGTCGCATCAGGCAGGGGTGGCTCGGCTGTGCAGCCGGGCCGGTCTATTTCTTGCGCTGGTCGAAGACGTTGCTGACGCCGGTCTTGAGCGACGGGTTGGAGGCGTTCGTCTTCACTTTTTCTTTTTTCGGCTTGCGGACTTCGCGGTTCGATTTTTGTTGTTTCGACATGGGGAAGGTCACTTCTCTTACACCGCGGCCAGCGATGCGGATTGCCCCTGTTGGCCGGCGCACGGCATGCGCGCTCAGGCAGGGACAGCGCCGGAATGGCTTTGCGGGTTTTTGGTGTGACGTGAGCCGCAAAAGGCGTGGAACAGATATCGTGCGCGGGAGGGCGGAATGCAATGGGCGCGGCGGTGCACCGTCCGCATGTTGTCTGGTCTGGCGCAGAAGGGACAGGGGTCAAGTCGGTATCATCCCGGATGGTGATGGATGCGCGCGGCAAACATGATATGGGGGACTGAGGAAGACCGAAGGATGAGCGCATGATGATAAGCTGGCGGCCGATGATTTTGCTGACGCTTGGCCTCGCGGCGGTGACAGCCTGCGGGACGGATGATGCGATGGCGCCGCCGCCTGCCGCGTCTGAAGTGGCCGCGCAGGAGATCGAAGACGCTGCCCTGCCAGCGCCCGCGAACGAGCTTGTCGGCCAGGGGCAGGCGATGGCTGAAACGCTCTGCTCGGGATGTCATGCGATTGGCCTGACCGGCGACAGCCCGTATCCAGAAGCGATACCGTTCAGGCAGATATCATGGGACTATCCGGTCGAGATGCTGGCCGAAGCGTTCGCCGAGGGCATCATGGTCGCCCACCCACGCATGCCCCAATGGGATTTCGAGCCTGAGCAGATCGATGCGCTGCTCGCCTATCTCGAGACCGTGCAGGTGCCCGAGGAGGGGTGAGGCGTCTCAAATCGCTTAATAACAAATCCGGCGTCCATTGCTTACATAGCAGGACCGTTGCCGGTTTTCCTGGATTGTCCTTTCCCGCTGGCAGGTGCTGTCGCACCAATCAGGATCTGATCTGGTCTGGGTCTCTACAGGCATTCGCTGACTGGCAGAGGCCGCAATGTCGGCCATGATCTGTCGCTCGAGACTTTCAGGGACCGAGTCGCACCCGTCATATTTGGTTCCAATTGACGCTCTCTGCATTCGATACCAGCGTTCCGCCAGTTCGCCAGCGCTCTTGCCGCCATCGGGCTCAAGCTCTTTGATCAACGTCCAGCATGCCTGTGTATAGATCGCCGTCAAATGTGTGAGGCGTTCCAGTTCGGCATAATGCACCTCAAATGGCTCGTCTTGATCGGGGATGGCATTTGAAGGCGGTTGGTTGCCGACGGCGCCAGCCACGTTCATCTGACCTCCGGTAACTGAGCAGTCCAGCGTTGTCTGCGCCCAATCGAGCAATGCTGACGGGGGATGGATCATCCCGGGTGTATTGGCATCTGGTTTTGCTGCGCCGTAAATCTGGTGGTTCAGGTTCGCATCCCAATAGGCGCGCCAGTCAGCAAATTCGGGCGTCTCCATGTCCAATTTGTTGCAACCGGAGTCGCTCAGGGTATTTGTGCATTGGCTGATCGCAAATTTGTAAACATCATCTTTGCTGAAGACAGACGGTCCCACCTCATTCCAGAACAGAACGCCGTAAGCACTGAAAGTGTCATCTTGGTATTTTCCGGATGTTTCTATCACTTTTTTGAGCAAGTCGCCCGTGGGGCACGCGCGAATATCACGCGAAGACTGCGCGTGGCCGTTAGGGGCAAATATTGAAATTATAAGTATTATGAAAATTGAGGAAATATTATATTTCATCTTGATCTCAAATGATTTTTATTGAAACGCGACCACATGTTTTTGGTGCAGGATTTGATCTTCAGCGAGGACAGAGTCTTCGTCAACTTGTTTGAGTTCGAGCACCCGGTCCAAACCTGCCTGGGGCGCCTCAGCGCCCCTCTTGGTCGTGTTCGCGTACGCGCGCAGGGCGGGGGAATGCAATGGGGGCAATTTATCGCCCCCTTCTCCCGGCTGCGGGAGAAGGGCCGGGGATGAGGGCTGCAAGGGGAGCATCACACGCGAGCTTGGCGTGCGGCAGCACCGTGGGCGCCCTCACCCGTGCTCCGGCGCATCGCAGTGCGATGCTTCTTCCTCCGCACCCTCTCCCGCAGCCGGGAGAGGGGAAGGCCGTGCCCTGCCTGACCTCAACTCCTTCTGCGACCTCATCCTGAGCCTGTCGAAGGATGGGCATCCGGGCGCTGATGTTCAGGAGGCTTTTTCGGGGTGGACGGCTTGGGGGCGTGGTTCCGATTTGGCCGGTCTCGCAACCCGCTTCATCCTTCGACAAGCTCAGGATGAGGTGGGGAGGGGGGGCACGGTCAGGTAAGGGAACGGCACTTGTGGCCGTGGGTGTAAGTGCCCAGCCTGTTTCAGGCCCTCAAGGCCACGCCGCTTCGCGGTGCCTTCGGCAGCCTTGACCGCCTGAAACAGGCCGGGCCGAGGCTGGCTGTTGCCGAATGGCAGGGTCTGCCATTCGGCATTGAAAAAGTAAGACTACGGAGATTTTGACGGCTCTAGATATCCGATAATCCAGTCAGCGACGTCGAGCAGGTTGGCCCCGATGAAGGACAAGCCATAGAGCGAAAGCGAAATCAGCGCCAAGCAAACGGCTAAGGCACCAAGAATGGCGACCAACAACTGGATCGCCAGAATTGTGCTGGCCCAGAAGCGGTTCAACACATCCAGTTGGGCCGGGTCCTCCGGGAGGAAGTGCTGCATGGCCAGCCTGCGCAGGGCAGGAATGCCGCGAATGGCGGCAAGCCAGCCGAGCGTGAGATTGACGAGCGATGGCACAAAGGTCGTGAAGACAGTCACGTAAATCCACCAGACCTGTGGCCCGGGATTGTCGCTTCGAAGTTCAGCCAGCAGCGGGCGCAATTGGAGCGCGGGCTGTCCGCCCCCCGCCAGCGACAGATGATTGAGAAGGCCGATATACGAAATCGTCACAAGCATGAGGAGGAAGAGAAGCGTAGTTGCGAGGACGAGATCAAGGGCGGCCATCGCGAACGGACCCGGTCCACCGGGCTCTTGACCTCTTCTCAGCAAGTAGCGTGTCGCGCTAATCGACAGCCAGTCAAACACGGCATTGAGTAAAGGCAGAGCGCCGAGAAAGACGAGCAAGACCCAGTTTGAAGCGGATACGTTACCGAAGCGAACAATGATACAAAACCCTGCTAGATGGGCAGTGATGACGATGGTCAGAACGCTTAGCCGTCGTCTGGATAAACTATCGCTATTAATCGCCACTAGGACTACGAATGCGCCTGTGATGCCGACTGCGCTTACGACTGCGCCTGCGACTGCGAGTGCGACTGCGAATGCGCCTGCGCCTGCGACTGCGCCTGCAACTGCGAATGCGCCTGCAACTGCGCCTGCGAGTGCGACTGCGCCTGTGACGGCGACTGCAACTGCGCCTGCAACTGCGCTTGCGACTGCGAATGTCGCGAAGCGTACCAAACTCCATTTGAAAGTTTGATGAACAAGCGGCGGACTCAAGGCCCAAAGAGCGCTTGCCAGCAGAATAGTCAAAGAGATGCCACTTGCAAGCCTTTGCTGAGCGCTAAGGTCAGGGGGAATATCCAGAGCGGCTCCGGCGGGACCAACAATTCCGGTCAAATGCCAGATGACCAGAAGCGTGAGGACTGGATATAAAAGAGCAATCAACAGGCACCGATCCAGTGCGGCCCAGTGCAGGTATCGCCTTAAGGCTGGCTGTTCCGGACCCGGGTCACCGAAGAAGGAATCCAAACTGTCTAACGCGCCGGTCAGCATGCGATCATAAAGGCGGCGCGGGAACCAGCCTTTCTGGAGGAAGTTTTCTCGCCAAGTTCTGTAACGGGACCGCTGTAGCGCTGCTTGCGCATTGTCTGCTTCATAAGACGGGCCGGGCTGGAAGTGAATCCAGAAATAGTAAAGCCAAACCAGAACGAGCGTTAGCAAAACAGCGCCAATCGGGATCGCCAGATTGCGGCCGAACACCTCGATCAGAACCTGAAAGATGCTGAATGGATCCATTGAACGCCCCCGGACCGCTGATGCGCCCTTGCGCAGTTTTTGGCGGGGCTGGTGTCTACGTCAAGTGGAGTATCTAAGATTGCGATCCAATTGTCTGAGGTCCCCGCCTTCGCGGGGATGAGCGGGTTGGGGGAGGGGGGTTAGTGCGCCTCAGCCCAAGTCTTTGCCGCATTCGCATCCACGTCTAGCGGGACGGACAGATCCAGCGCCGGGAGGTGGGCTTTTTCCATGGTCTTGCGGACGACGGCGATGGTGTCTTCGGCTTGGGCTTCGGGGACTTCGAAGACGAGTTCGTCGTGGACCTGGAGGAGCATTTTTGCGTCGAGTTTCTTCTTCGCGAGCGCGCCCGGCATGGCGATCATGGCGCGCTTGATGATGTCGGCCGCCGAGCCCTGGATCGGGGCGTTGATGGCCTGGCGCTCGGCGAAGGCGCGCTGGGCGCCGTTCTTTGAGCCCATTTCCTTCAGGTGGAGTTTGCGGCCGAAGGCTGTCTCGACATAGAGGTGTTCTTTCGCAAATTCCTTGGTCTCATCCATGTATTTGCGGATGCCGGGGAATTTCTCAAAATAGGCGTTGATATAGTCCGAGGCTTCGCCGCGCTGGATGCCGAGCTGGTTGGCGAGACCGAAGGCGGAGATGCCGTAGATGATGCCGAAATTGATCGCCTTTGCCTTGCGGCGGACCATCGGGTCCATGCCTTCGATGGGCGTGTCGAACATTTCGGACGCCGTCATCGCGTGGATGTCGAGGCCTTCATTGAAGGCGTTTTTCAGCGCGTCGATATTGGCGATATGGGCGAGGAGGCGAAGCTCAATCTGGCTGTAGTCCGCGCTGATCAGGACATTGCCTTCCTTGGCGATGAAGGCTTCGCGGATCTTGCGGCCTTCCTCGGTGCGGATCGGGATATTCTGCAGGTTCGGGTCGGTTGATGAGAGACGGCCGGTCTGTGCGCCGGCCATGGAATAGGAGGTGTGGACGCGGCCGGTATTCGGATTGATCGCGTCCTGCAGGGCTTCGGTATAGGTCGAGCGGAGCTTTGAGAGGGTGCGCCAGTCGAGGATGATCTGGGGCAGCTCATGGCCTTGCGCGGCGAGCGTTTCGAGCTGGCTCGCATCGGTCGACCATTGGCCGGATTTGGTTTTCTTGCCGCCGGGCAGGCCCATCTCACCGAAGAGGATTTCGCCGAGCTGTTTGGGCGAGCCCATGTTGAATTCGGTGCCCGCGGCCTTGTAGGCGTCATCTTCGAGGCCGGCCATGCGCTGTTGGAAGTCAGCTGAAAGGCGGGAGAGGAAGTCGCGGTCGACCTTGATGCCGTGGCTTTCCATTTCGGCGAGGACCGGGATCAGCGGGCGGTCGAGCGTCTCATAGACGGTGGTGACTTTTTCGGTATGCAGGCGCGGCTTGAAGATCTGCCAGAGGCGGAGTGTGACGTCGGCATCCTCGGCGGCGTATTCGGTCGCCTTGTCGAGCGGGACGCGGTCAAAGGTGATCTGCTTCTGCCCGGAGCCGCACACCTCCTTGAAGGGGACGGGCGTGTGGTGGAAGTAGCGCTCTGAGAGCTCATCCATGCCGTGGCCGTGCATGCCGGCATGGAGGGCAAAGGAGAGCAGCATCGTATCGTCGACGGGGGTCACGTCGATGCCGTGGCGGGCAAGGACGGTGAGGTCATATTTGAAGTTCTGGCCGACTTTCAGCACCGCCGGATTTTCGAGTAGGGGTTTTAGCGCTTTCAGCGCATCTTCCTGGCGTATCTGGCGGGGCGGGTCTGCGTCGAACATGTCGTCGCCGCCCGAATGGTCCGGGTCGATATGGGCGAGCGGGATGTAGGCGGCCTCATTGGGCGCGACGGCGAGCGAGATGCCGACGAGCTTACAGGTCTGGCAGTCGAGGCTGTCTGTCTCTGTGTCGAGGCCGATGACGCCGGCAGTGTGGGCGCGGGCGATCCAGTCTTCGAGGGTCTTGAAGTCGCGGATGCAGACGTAAGACTCGCGGTCGAAGCCGATCTCGCTCTGGCTTGGTTCTTCGATGACGCCTTCGGCTTCGAAGGTTTCGCGCACACGGCGGGTGATGGTGCGAAACTCCATCCGCTCAAGGAATTCGATCAGCGTTTCCGGGTCCGGGTCGCAGACGGCGAGGTCTTCCAGCGGGACTTCGACGGGCACCTTGTCTTCGAGGGTGACGAGCTTTTTGGAGATGCGGACCTGATCTGCAAAGTCGATCAAGGTCTGGCGGCGCTTGGGCTGTTTGATCTCCTCGGCGCGCTCGAGCAGTTCCTCGACGGTGTTGTATTCGGCGAGCAGAGTGGCGGCGGTCTTCACGCCGATGCCGGGGGCGCCGGGGACGTTGTCGGTGCTGTCGCCCGCGAGCGACTGAACATCGACGACCTGTTCTGGCGTGACGCCGAATTTCTCGAAGACGCCGTCGCGGTCGATGGTCTTGTTCTTCATCGTGTCGAGCATGACGATCTTGTCTGTGACGAGCTGCATCAGGTCTTTATCTGACGAGACGATGGTGACGCGCGCGCCCTTGGCTTCGGCCTGGCGGGCATAGGTCGCGATCAGATCGTCGGCTTCATAGCCTTCCAGCTCGAGCGCGTGGCAGGCAAAGGCGATGGAGGCTTCGCGCACCAGCGGGAATTGCGGGCGCAGGTCCTCTGGCGGCTCGTCCCGGTTGGCTTTGTAATCGGGGTAGAGATCATTGCGGAAGGTGTAGCTGCCCTTGTCGAACACGCAGGCAAAATGGGTCGGCCGGTCGTCGCCTTTCAGCTCTTCCAGCAGCTTCCAGAGCATGTTGCAGAAGCCCGCGACTGCGCCGACAGGCAGGCCGTCAGAGGCGCGGCTCAGCGGCGGCAGAGCATGGAAGGCGCGGAAGATGTAGGCGCTCGCATCTATGAGGTAGAGATGGCTGTCTTCATTGATCGGCGCTGTGGGCATGGGAGAATCCTTCCTGTAGCTGCGGGTTTAGCGGCACATCGCAGGAAGCGGTAGGGGTGTCAGGACCCGCCGTGCATAATCACTGGGAAATCGCCGGACATCTGGACGCATTCGAAATCTTCATAGCCAGTCCAGTAACAGAGCAAGTCCGTGTCGGATTGCCGGATAAAGCGGTAGGCCTCTTCAGACCATCCTGTTGTCACATTGTGCGCGACATGCATTGCTTCGTCCGGCATCCATTCCGGTACGTCTTCAGCGTTGAATACGAATGGTTTTGGTGCCCGATCGGATAAAAAGTTGCCGATATTGTCCGGGGCTACGTCGTCTCCGTGAACAACAAGATCAACGAGCCGAGTGGCCGAGGCATGAACGAGATGTCCATCATGAAAAATTTCCGTCAACATGGAAGTGTCAAAGCAGTTATCTGTCTGTGTCGTGCCAGGAACAGTCCGCGTTGTAAGTGAAATGTCGCCGCCGAATTCATAAGTTGCTGATGACGCGCAAATTTCCGCCGCTTCGGCGTTGGCTGGAAGCGCGAACGGAACCACGCTGACTACGGTCATCAGTGTTGTTAAACCCAAGGCATGGATCAGTGCAGTGGGCATGGGCGCGATTCCTTCGTGTGGAAGGAAGGTTTAGCGGGCTAAGCGCCGGAGGGACAGGGGGCTAGCTGCCGCTAGCCGCCTCTGACAGATCAAATGAGCCTGGCGTTCAATTTTTGGCGGTGCCGGAGCGGGTTTCGAACTGGCCTTGAAGAAGGTTCGGGAAGCGGTTGCGCTCTTCCTTCTTGGAGGCCTTGAGTGAGGCGACCGTCAATTGGGCATCCTCCTCGCCGCGATAGTCGCTCCCGAGGTCGATGATGACGCTGCTGAACTCTTCAAAGGTTACGCGGCGGTCGAGATTGGGGTCAAAGCGGGTGGGGTTGGAGAGGGAATCGTCACGTGTCGGCAGGCTGGCGGCCCAGGCCTGTTGTTCGAGCGCTGTGAGCTCACCGTCTTCGTTTTCATCTGCATCTGCGAAAGCGCGCTTGATGCCGGCCTCAAATTCGTCGGCGGAAATCAGCCCGTCCTGATCAATATCGAAAGAGGCGAGCAGGCCGCCGCCGGGTTTCAGTTTGTCAGCGTCCAGTTTCTTGCGGGCTTCTTTTGATTTCAGCTGGCCCGATCCTGGCAGCCGAACGAGGTCATCGTCAGCCGAAATGCTTGCTTTGAGTGGCTCATCTGCCTGGGCGAGCGCGATGGGAAAGGCGCAGATGCCGCCCAGGAGCGAGAGTAGAAGAAACCGGGTCATTGAACCTCCAGAGGCCAGCCGCCTTTACCAAGATAGGCGAGGCGTTGCGAAATTACCACAGCGCGATCTAAGTGCGTAGTGATGCGAACCTGACTGGAAGGTGAATGAGGCGGCGTCATGGCACCTGCGGCTGTCTGCGCCCGGCCAGCAAATGCAGTCTAGCCGACGGGCACGCCGCTCTGGCTCTTGCCTTTACGGGCATGCTTGGGTAGTAGGCTCATATAAACGTATAAAGGAACATTGATATGGCTAATGACTACGCTGTCGCCGATATCTCCCAGGCTGATTATGGCCGTATGGAAATCACCATCGCCGAAACCGAAATGCCAGGCCTCATGGCCGCTCGCGAAGAGTATGGCGCAGAGCAGCCGCTGAAGGGCGCTCGCATTGCCGGTTCGCTGCACATGACGATCCAGACGGCTGTCCTGATCCAGACGCTGGAAGCGCTGGGCGCTGAAGTGCGCTGGGCAAGCTGCAACATCTATTCGACGCAGGACCATGCTGCTGCCGCAATCGCGGATGCCGGTACGCCAGTCTTCGCCCATAAGGGTGAGACGCTGGAAGAGTATTGGGATTTCTGCGACAAGATCTTCGAATGGCCAGATGGCAAGACCGTCAACCTCATCCTCGACGATGGCGGCGACGCGACCATGTATCTGATCATCGGTGAGAAGGCGGAGAAAGACCCGTCGATCCTCGACAAGCCAGGTTCCGAAGAAGAGGTCGCTCTCTTCAAGCAGATCAAGAAGCGGATCGCGCAGAGCCCGGGCTGGTTTGCCCGTATCAAGGCTGGCATCAAGGGCGTGTCCGAAGAGACAACGACCGGCGTGAACCGTCTTTATCAGCTGGAGAAGAAGGGCGAGCTGCCTTTCCCGGCGATCAACGTCAACGACTCGGTCACCAAGTCGAAGTTCGACAACAAGTATGGCTGTAAGGAATCGCTGGTCGACGCGATCCGCCGCGGCACCGATGTGATGATGGCCGGCAAGACCGCTTTCGTCGCGGGCTATGGCGATGTCGGCAAGGGCTCGGCAGCGTCGCTGTCCGGCGCCGGCGCCCGCGTCACGGTTTCCGAAGTTGACCCGATCTGCGCTCTGCAGGCGGCGATGGACGGCTATGACGTCCAGACGCTCGACACGATGGCATCGAAAGCTGACATCTTCGTCACCGCGACCGGCAACAAGGACATCCTGACCGTCGATCACATGCGGGCGATGAAGGACATGTCGATTGTCTGTAATATCGGCCACTTCGACAATGAAATTCAGGTCGAGGGCCTCCGCAATTTCAAATGGACGAACATCAAGCCGCAAGTCGACATGATCGAGTTCCCGGATGGCAAGCGCATCATCCTTCTTTCCGAAGGCCGTCTTGTGAACCTCGGCAACGCCACGGGCCACCCAAGCTTCGTGATGTCCGCCTCGTTCACCAACCAGACGCTGGCCCAGATCGCGCTTCACAAGAATGATGGCGAGTACAAGAACTCCGTCTACACGCTGCCGAAGCACCTCGATGAGAAGGTCGCGCGTCTTCACCTTGCCAAGCTGAATGTTGGCCTGACAGAGCTGTCCGAAGAGCAAGCCGATTATATCGGCGTGACGCAGGAAGGCCCATACAAGCCTGAGCATTACCGCTACTAGTCTTGTCCCGTCTGTGAAATTTCACAGATCGGGTTCGGCATAAATCAAACCCTCCGTGATTAAGCTTCTGGCTCGATTGCGGAGGGTTTTTTTATGTGGCGGCTGACGAGATTTGCCCTGATTGCGCTGACGGTGAGCCTCTCGGCGTGTTCAGAGGCGATGCTCAAATCCGCTAGTCATGGAAATCAGATCCCGGCCGACTATCCGGTCTCAACCGTCGATGGTGCGCCAGAAGCTGTGCTGGGAGAGGTCGCGACCGGCCAGCCCGTCCTCGTCAACAAGGTGGCCCCGGCGCCCCTCGAATTTGTTGATGCAAATGCCAAATGCCGGATGCCGCGGCCATCATCCGGTGCGCGCGTGGCCTATGCCTATTTCTATGGAGGCGGGGCAAAAACTCCGCTTCAGTATGTTGCTGACGGCAAGCGCGCCGAACAGCTGCAGCAGCGAATCCAGTTGTCAGATCAGATCGCCAAAGCGATGGCCTCATCGAGTTTCGAGAGCGCGGCGATTGCGAGGCATGCGGCTGCTTTTGCCAAGGGAAACGCGGTTGAATGGCTGGGCCGCGTCGACGTGCTGGTGACCGAGACCGATGCGCCTGTTTTCCTTGTCCTGACCTCCTACGATGCCGTGCTCTGGAATATCCAGACAGCGCCGGGCGTGGAAATCGATGGCATTGTCGTCAGCGCTTATGAGGGCGGTGCAATTGCCAATGGTGTCGATGCAAAGCGTACGGGCTTCATGGGCTTTCGTGGCGCACCGAACAGGAGCTGCTACCTGAAAGGGCGCGGCCGTCCGGCGACTGTCGAGGCGCGCATTGCCGGGGCAAAAGAGCTCAATTCGAATTTCGATGTGACGTCATACCGTGACCGCTGGGCGGACGAGTACAGACAGGGCCTGGCCTTTTTCCGTACCGAGTTGCCGCGCAAGATCGGTAAGCGCCCTGAATGGGTCATCACGAATGGACCGAGTTCTGGAACCAAAGCCATCCTTGTTGGCGACGTTCCGGCCGCCCCCTTTCAGCAGCAGCCGATCACGAAAATCCAGTTGCCGTCCTATGTCTGGCCGTACTGGGGTGATCGCAGGAATGCGTACAAATATTTTGGTCTCGAAAGCTAGGCTCGCCGCCTGATATGCAGAGAGCGCCGAATGTCTCCGGCGCTCTTCCTTGTTCTGAGAGGGGGGCGTCCCGCCTGTCTGGCGATCGACCAGCCAATCTCTTCGTGACAGGTATTGTCTGCCGGTCGGTTGATTTTTCGCCGACGCAGCGCAGCTGCGACGGCGGAGGATGTGGGTGGCCTGAAGACCGCCTATTGCCGCAACCCGTATAATCACTATGCCCGGAAATTCCCTCCATCGGCCTCGCCAGACGTGGCCTCCAATGAGTGAGGCACGGGGCGGATGAGGAACAAGCGCGCTGGCCTTACGTTGGTTTGATAAGGGCGATGACGCCTCAATCAGACAGGCAGGAGCAGGCAGATGGCAGGCGGTTGGTCACGAGACGGCGCAGTCCATGAACAGATCGAGGACTCGATACAGGATGAGCTGCAGCGCCTTCGCGCCATGCGGGCCCCTGCGCGTGAAAGCCTGAAAGAGTGCGTGGAGTGCGGTGACCCGATTCCGGAAAAGCGCCGCGAGTCGGTGCCGGGCGTCCGGTTCTGTGTCGCATGCCAGTCCGAGCGCGACGAGATCATGACCCGGCGCGGCGGGATCAACAGGCGCGGCTCCAAGGATAGCCAGTTGAAATAAGCGCGGCGGCGGGCGCCAGAGAACTTTATCAATTGCGCTTGCCGAAAAGCTCAAAAAACGTGACACTCGCGTCATATAAAAATGACGGGAGATCTCATGAGACAGTCTATTCTGGGTTCGGTTGCGGCCATCACCTTGCTGGCGGCGTGCAGTGGTGGGGCAGACGATAGTGCGAAGACCGCGCCCGCCCCTGACGCAGACGCAGAGGCATCGACTGACGCCGCCGAGGCACAAACAAGCAGCGACGTCGCGCTTGAGGCTGGCGATGATTTCCAGGCACGGCTTCAGACAGCGCTGATCCAGGCCGAAGAAGGCAGCACGATCACCCTGCCGGCCGGGAAATTCATGATGACCGATGGTCTGTCGCTGGATGTCGATGGCGTCACGCTGACCGGGGCCGGGCAGGGCGAGACCATTCTGGACTTCTCAGGCCAGCGCGGCTCTGGCGAAGGGCTGCTGGTCACGTCGGATGATGTCACGCTGACCGATTTCACCATTCAGGAAACCAAGGGCGACGGCATCAAGTCCAAGGGCGCCGACCGGATCATCTACCGTGACCTGACGGTGGAATGGCTTGGTGAGCCGGATGAAGTAAACGGCGCTTACGGCGTCTATCCGGTTGAGAGCACGGATGTGCTGGTTGAGGATGTGACCGTGCGCGGGGCGTCCGATGCGGGCATCTATGTCGGCCAGTCGGACAAAATCATCGTTCGCGACTCCACCGCCGAATACAATGTGGCGGGCATCGAGATCGAGAACTCCACGAATGCCGAAGTCTATGGCAATGAAGTCACCAATAATACCGGCGGCATCCTGGTTTTCGATCTGCCGGACCTGCCTGTGATGGGCGGCAACTCCACCAAGATCTACGACAATAACATCCACCACAATAATACGCGGAACTTCGCGCCTAAGGGCAATATCGTGGCCGGTGTGCCTGCGGGCACGGGCGTGATCATCATGGCGAATGACAAGGTGGAAGTGACCGGCAACACGTTTGATCAGAACCAGACGGCGCAGGTTCTGGTGACTGCTTACACTGAAGAGTTCACCGACGAGGATTACAATCCGCTGCCGCGCAATGTTTACGTGCATGGAAACACCTATGGCGAAGGCGGCAAGAACCCGCAGGGACTGCTGGGCGAGTTTGCCATGCTGCTGGGCGGGGAAGTTCCGGCGATTGTCTGGGACGGCGTGACCCGCTGGCATGACGGCGAGGACGTGGACGTCAATCTTGTAATTGACGAGGACGAGGGCGTCGGTTTTGTCAATCTAGGGCTCGGCGCGTACCCGGTGAAACTGACCTCGGTGTCGCCAAATCAGGACCGCCCTGACAGCGAGCCGTTCGGAACGCTGGACCCGGTGAAGCTTTCCCACGCAGAATGAGACGGATCATTGCAATTGCCGCGCTGGTGGGGCTTGCCGCTTGCGGTCAGCCAGATAGCGGCCAAGGGAGCGGCGAGACGGAAAGCGGGCAGCCGCAGGCCGTGTCGTCTGAGGGCGGCCCGAATCTTGAGGTGATCCTCGCAGACAAGGCCGCGCCCAACCTGTCTGACTATGGTCTCTTCAAGGATGCCGGCGCGCGTCAGCCTGTGGCGAGCGGGGTGAAGTATGACCTCGTCAATCCGCTCTTCTCTGACTATGCGGGCAAACACCGGGTCGTCTATGTGCCGGACGGCGAGGCCGCAGCCTATGAAGAGGATGAAGTGTTCGACTTTCCGGTCGGCACGGTCCTCGCGAAGACATTTGCCTTCGCGCCGGATATGCGCACGCCGGATGTCGATGAGCGCTATCTCGAGACGCGATTGCTGATCCACAAGGCGGATGGCTGGGTGGCCTATCCCTATGTCTGGAACGAGGATCAGACCGAAGCGGTCTATGCGCCAGCCGGGGCGTGGCGGGATGTGTCCTTCATTGACCCGTCAGGTCAAAGCGTCTCGATCGAGTATCGCATTCCGAACCAGAACCAGTGCAAGACCTGTCACCATATGGGCGACGCGATTGCGCCGATCGGGCCGAAGGCGCGCAACCTCAATCATGAGGGGCCGTATCAGACCGCGCAGCTGACCGACTGGGCAGGCCGGGGCATTCTGACAGGGCTGCCGGATGTCCTGCCATCCATGCCCGATGCCTTCGATGCGACTGCGCCACTCGACGAGCGGGCGCGGGCCTATCTCGACATCAATTGCGCCCATTGCCACCGGGCCGAAGGGTCTGCCTCCAATTCCGGGCTGTGGCTCGGCTGGACGGTAGATGACCCGACAAAAATCGGGATTGGTAAACATCCGACAGCGGCCGGGCGTGGATCTGGCGACCGCACATTGGTGATTGACCCCGGTTATCCGGACCAGTCGATCATCACCTTCCGGATGGATTCCTCCGAAGCAGGTATTGCCATGCCGGAGCTGGGGCGAGCGCTGATTGATGATGATGGCGTTGACCTGGTACGCGCCTGGATTGGTGACATGACGCCGGCGCCGTGACCGGGCTTTCAGGTTTTTTGGCTGATGCATAAAATTTGATCTAAAGGTTTGGCGCGATCTCAACCCTGTCTGTGGTTTGCTCTTAAGAGGCAGACAACAGGGAGACGAGATGATGGCGACCTATTTCAAATTGTTCTGCCTGCTCGTCAGCGCTGTGCTCATGGCCGCGTGACCTCAATGCCGTAGGGCGCGCGCGGCTGAACTTCTTTCCGGCCTTGCCATTAAACCGCCTTGCTTGGTGCGTTTTCCTTGAAGAATCATCATTGATTCGACTTCGGGGATTCGCCGACCATGGACCTGCACCAAAGCACCGCGCGCAAGCTGACCCCTGGGCTTCTGGCTCGCGGCTGGAGAGGTTGTGCGTCTGTTGCGCTGGTCAGCATACTCGCGGCAACCGTGGCGGCGCTGCCCATCGAGGAAAGTGGTGGCCCGGTCAATGAGGCGTCAGGCGACTCATCCGATGAGCGCGAGCCCGATGAGCGCCAGACTAGCGAAACATCGAATATTACGCCTGCCGATGCGGGCGATACGGCGCCTGCAAGCGCGCCAAAGCCCCTGACCCCTGAACAAATGAAATTGCAAAGCGTGCTGCGTGGTGACCTGCAGCCCGGAGACGCGCTTGTTGCCATTCCAGAGGCGTGGGCCTCGCGGGCCCGTATGTATGCCGAGCCGAAGACGGTGGCGGCCCTTGACCAGATGCGCCGTGCGGCGGCGGCTGACGGTATCACGCTGACGGTGCTCTCGGCCTTCCGGTCTTTCACCCATCAGCGCGGGATCTGGGAACGCAAATGGGTGGAGCGGGAAAATAATCCGGCCTTTGCCGAGCCGAAGGCGCGGGCGCTGGATATCTTGCGCTATAGCTCCATGCCCGGCACGTCGCGCCATCATTGGGGGACGGATATCGATCTCAACTCGCTGAACAATGGCTGGTTTGAGTATGGGGAGGGCAAGGCCGTCTATGAGTGGCTGACGGAAAATGCCGCCGATTTTGGCTTCTGCCAGGTCTATTCATCCCGCGAAGATGGCCGCCGGATGCGCGGCTATGAGCCGGAGCGCTGGCACTGGTCCTATATCCCGACGGCAGCGCCCTATCTTGATGCGTATGAGGCGAACCCGCAGCTGCGTCCGTCTGGCTTTATGGGCGCTGAGGTGGCCGAAGAGATTGGCTGGCTCACCAATTATGTCTCCGGCATCAACCCTGATTGCCGGATGCCTGCGATGCGGGCTGAGCCTGCGCCAAAGCCATGGCTGACACAGCCAGCAATTGCTGGCGCGCTAACGTCAGAAGGCAATGTCGAAGACCGTCAGGCGATGATGTCGACGAGCGGGCAATGCCTGCCGGACGGCTGGACCAAGGCGTCGCTGCTGACCTGGAAAGAGAATGACTTCGCGCTGTCTGATAAAGCGAAGGCTGGCGACTATGCGCTCGTACTGGCCGGGTGTCTGGGTGATCCTGACCCGGCCATCCGTGACGGCATCGCCTATGAAGGGCTGACCCGGCTGCTGCGGGATGGCCGCGTGAATAATGAGGGCCTGCGGGAGTTGAAGACGCGGCTTTTGAAACGATTGGCACCGGGCGCCGAAGACCCGCAAGGCTTCTCACGTCCCTTTGCGGCGCTGGCCCTCTCTGAAGTGGCGCGGACCGACAGGATTGCCCCGTGGATGAGTGCTGAGGAGCGGCTTGAGCTTGTTGAGGCGGGCGCGGCCTATCTCGAACAGGTGGACGATTATCGCGGCTTTGTGGACGGCGAGGGCTGGCGCCACGGCGTCGCGCATGCCTCCGACCTGATGATGCAGCTCGCGCTCAATCCGTCGCTGCCAGACGGCGCAAATGAACGGATGCTGGTTGCGATTGCATCTAAGATCGCGCCACGTGGCGGGCCGGCCTATGTCTTTGATGAGCCGCACCGGCTCGCGCGCCCGATCATCTATCTCACCCAGAATGGCTATCTTGATGCGGGCCAGCTTCAATCGCTGTTCAATGCGTTGCAGGACCCTGCGCCGCTGGACTCCTGGGGAGAGGCGTTCAAGTCAGAAGCGGCGCTGATGCGGCGGCATAATCTGCGCGCCTTCGCCTCTGACCTGCTGATCTCGGTCAGCCAATCCGACAATCCAGTCTTCGATCCGATCCGGTCGGGCGCCCAAGGGTTACTCGCTGTCACCGGCTAAAAGGTTACTAGCGCGTTAACCCGGGCTTAACGCAATCAGCCCATTGCGTTAACGATATGTATGGCCTGCACGACTGCGAATCGGGCCGGAGGAATGTGACGACGATGGCTGATCAAGTCCCGCTGATTATTGCCGCAGGCGCGCTGGCGCTGGGCCTTGCCTTTATTCTCTGGGCGCTGCGCACCTCGGAAGGCGCGCGCGGGGCGGCCAAGAAGTATCGTGAACGCGCGTCTGAATCTGAGACGGGGCTGGCCGAGCTGAAATCCGTCCTCGGGGCGCATCCGGGCGTGATCCTTGTCTGGCAGGGCGACACGCTGGAACATGAAGATGATGATATCGCCGCGCCGGAAATCCATGGCTCGCCCGTGGCACTTGCCGGTCTGTTGCGGTTTACCGATGACGCGATTTCGCCGGACCCGGCAATCCGCATCATTGAGGGCCTTGCTGACCTCGAGGCGCGTGATGGGGCCGGGCAGGACACGACGCTGCGGGTGCGCCTGCGTGAGCTGCGTGAAAACGGACAACCCTTTTCGCTGACCTTGATTGGCCCGTCTGGCCGGTTCCTTGAAGCTGATGGCCGCACGGCGGGGGCGCGCGCGGTCGTCTGGGTGACGGATTCCACGATCAAGGGGCTTGAGGAAAGCTCTGCGCGCGGCAAGCTGGAAGAGGCGCGTCAGGTCATAGCGCGTGACCCGACAGCCTTTCTCGACATGCTGGGCAAATCGCCTTTCCCGGCCTGGCGGGTATCTGGTGTCGGACGGCTTCAATGGGCGAATGCGGCCTATATCGATGCGGTTGACGGCCAGACGCTGGACCGCACGCTGGACCGGCAGATCATGCTGGATGACCAGACCGCAGACCAGATGCGAAAGACGATGACCGAAGGGCGCGATATCGATGCGACGCGCAACATCGTCATCGGCGAGGAACGCCACTCGATGCGGGTGCTCACTTTCCCGCTATCGGGCGGCGCAGGCGCGATGGCGTTTGACGTCACCGAGCAGGAAGCAGCCCGCGAAGACCTTAACCGTCACGTGCGCGCGCATGATGAGACGCTGAACCATGTCGCCGATGGCGTGGCCATCTTTGGCCCGGACCGGCGGCTTACCTTCTACAACCGGACCTTTGCCGGCATGTGGGAGCTGGAAGATGGCTTCCTTCTGGAAAGCCCGACGCATGGCGAATTGCTGGACCGGCTGCGCCAGCACCGGATTTTGCCGGCGCAGGCCGAATATGCCAAATGGCGGGCCGAGGAGCTGTCGCACTATCTCGATATTTCCGGCATCAAGGAAGACAAATGGTCCCTGCCGGATGGGCGTATCCTGCTGGTGACGCGTCAGCGCCACCCAATGGGCGGACTGCTGCTGCTCTTCAAGGACATTACCAGCGAGCAGAATATGAAGGCCCGGTTTGCCGAGCTGACGCGCACGCAAAGCTCAACGCTCGACAGCCTGCATGAAGCGGTTGCGGTGTTCAGCAGCGATGGCCGGCTGAAACTGTCGAACAAGGCGTTCATGTCGCTCTGGTCGCTCAGCCCGCAGGATGTGAAGGGCTCGCCGGACTATGAAGACATCGTCGAGGCGTGCGTGCCGCTCTTCCATGAGCGTGAAACCTGGGCGCAGATAAAGGGCCACATTACCGATCCATCGGCGACCGCGCGTCAGATGACGACGGGCGAGATGAAGCGGGCCGATGGCTCCACGCTGACCTATGTGACCCAGCCGCTGCCGGACGGAAATACGCTGATCGCCTTTGCCGATGTGACGGCGCAGCGCGCGGTGGAAGGCGCCCTTCGTGGCCGGGCCGAAGCGTTTGAGGCGGCCGACCGGCTGAAAACGGAATTTGTGCGCAATGTCAGCTATCAACTGCGCTCGCCGCTGACGACGATCCTCGGATATGCAGAAATTTTGCAATCGGAAACCAATGGTGAACTAAATTCGCGTCAGATGGACAATGTGAACGCAATCCTGACTGCCTCTGACCATCTCAACAAGCTGATCGAGAACATTCTCGATCTGGCCTTGATCGAGGCTGGGCGGATGGACCTCGACCTGGAAGACTTCAAGCTGGCCGACATTGTGCAGGAAAGCGTGGACCTCGTCGTTGGCAAGGCGAGCGATACCGAGATCCACGTCAATGCCGAAATCGAAGCGGGCCTCGG
This sequence comes from Henriciella litoralis, assembly GCF_002088935.1. Taxonomy (NCBI): domain Bacteria; kingdom Pseudomonadati; phylum Pseudomonadota; class Alphaproteobacteria; order Hyphomonadales; family Hyphomonadaceae; genus Henriciella; species Henriciella litoralis. The sequence goes on along the minus strand of NZ_NCSS01000004.1, from coordinate 263,920 downwards.
CTCGATCTATGCTGACAAACGACGGATCCAGCAGGTCCTGTTCAACCTTCTCTCCAACTCCATGCGGTTCACCGAGCCGGGCGGCGAGATCACCGTGTCTGCGAGCCGGGTCGAGAATATGGCCATCCTGTCGGTGCGCGATAATGGCAAAGGCATCGATGCTGAACATCAGGCCTCAAGCTTTGACAGCTTTACCTCGTCTGACCAGCGCGGCGCCGGGCTTGGCCTCGCGCTTGTGAAGAACTTCGTGGACCTGCATGGCGGCAATGTTGGCATCAAATCGGTGCCGGGCGGCGGTACGGAAGTCGTCTGCTGGCTGCCCGTGAAAGCGATTTCACCGCGCCGTGACCCGCTCGACACGTCCCAGACCGGTGCTGCGGCCTGATACTGCAGGTCGGCGCGGGCAGGGCGCTCCCCTTTTTTTGAAAAACCATAAGGCCGGGGCTTGAAAGCGCCGGCCTTTCGCTTGATGAAGACGCCGTGCCAAAGACAGGCAGAAGTGCATGTCTTAAGTCCGAGCTTATTGTCAGCTGACTGACTGAAGGGATGCCCCATGACCGAGACCACGCCCCGTTTTGACTGGACCCGCGATGAGATCGCCGCGCTATACGAAGCGCCGCTGGACACGCTGCTTGGTAAGGCATTGGGCGTGAAGGCGGAAAACTGGGCGGATGGAAAGGTCCAGAAGAGCCAGCTCCTTTCAATCAAGACCGGTGGCTGCGCTGAGGATTGCGGATATTGCAGCCAGTCTGCGCATTTCGACACCGGGCTGAAGGCTGAGAAGCTGATGCCGCTTGAGGATGTGGTTGCCGAGGCAAAGCGCGCCAAGGCGGGCGGGGCAGACCGGTTCTGCATGGGCGCGGCCTGGCGTGAGCTGAAAGACCGCGACGTGCCAAAGGTGGCCGCGATGATTTCTGCGGTGAAGGCCGAAGGGCTGGAGACCTGCGTGACGCTGGGCATGCTGAAGCCTGAGCAGGCAAATGCCCTGAAGGCTGCCGGCCTCGACTATTACAATCACAATCTCGATACCTCGCCGGAATATTACGACACGGTCGTCTCCACCCGGACCTATGATGACCGGCTGGAAACGCTGTCCTATTGCCGCGAGGCGGGGATCAATCTCTGCGTCGGCGGTATTCTGGGCATGGGCGAGAGCCGGGAAGACCGGATCGGTCTGATCCATGAGCTCTCGAAACTGAAGCCGCATCCAGAAAGCGTGCCGATCAATATGCTGGTGCCGATCAAGGGCACGCCGCTGGGTGAGAGCCCGCCGATCAGTGTGGTCGAGATGGCGCGGGCGATTGCGGTCTGCCGGATCGTGTTCCCGAAAAGCTGGGTGCGTCTGTCGGCTGGCCGTGAAGGCATGACCGAGGAAGGCCAGGCGCTCTGCATGCTGGCGGGCGCAAACTCCATCTTCGTGGGCGACCGCCTGCTGACGACGGACAATCCGGGCGAGACGCGTGATGATGCCTTGCTGAAAGCGATGGGCTTTGAGCATGCTTCGCGCGAAGAGACGGCCACACCGGCGCGCAAGACGACGCTGATCGGGGCTTAAGCCGCCCCGGGCACAGCGCGCACGCTTTATTCGAGTGGCCGATGCGGCCAAATCCACAGACTTGCGAAACGGTCAGTCGACACGCTCCCGTGCAGCCGCTAGATCGGACGCCATGAGCAATGACATACAAGCCGTAATCTGGGATTTTGGGGGCGTTCTGACCTCCTCTCCCTTCGAAGCCTTCAATCGGTATGAAGCCGAGAAAGGCCTGCCCAAGGATTTCATTCGCAGCGTGAATGCCCGCAATGGCGACACCAATGCGTGGGCCAAGCTGGAGCAGTCCAAGGTTTCGGGCGCTGAGTTTGATGCGCTGTTCCGCGCAGAAGCCGAAGCGATGGGCCATAGCGTGCCGGGCAAGGACGTGCTGGGCCTGTTGTCAGGCAATCTGCGCCCGCGCGTTGTCGAGGCGCTGAAGCGCTGCAAGGCGAAGGTGAAAGTCGGCTGTATCACGAATAATGCGCCGATCGGCAAGGGCGCCTCGATGACCGATAGCGATGAGCGCGCCGCCGAGATCGCCAAGGTGTTCGAGCTGTTTCAGGAAGTGATCGAGAGCTCCAAGCTCGGCATTCGCAAACCGGACCCGCGCATCTATGCGCTGATGTGCGAAGCGCTGGATGTCGACCCGAAGCATTGCATCTATATCGATGATCTCGGCATCAACCTGAAACCGGCACGCGCAATGGGCATGACGACGATCAAGGCGCTCAATGAGGATCAGCTGCTCGCTGATCTGGAAGCGGCGACCGGATGGACATTGACCGATTGAAGCTGGCGGGTTTCCTCGCCGCAGGCTTATGCCTCGGACTGGCAGCGGGGTGCGACCGCGATCCGCCCTATGACAGTGTCCGGCTGAAAGTCGGCGAAGCGCCGGACTATATGCATCCGACCGAGAAGCATGACACCGGCCCGATCGCGCTTAGCGCTGGCGCAGAGGCCACTATCGCTGAATTACGGGCCATCATCGATCGCAATTCCTTGAGCCAGTTTGCGCGTTATGCCGATCAGCAACCGGGCTTTATCTCAAACTTTGCTGGTGCCTCCCACCGCGATCACTGGGATCTGCTGCGCCGGACGGGCTTTGATCCTCTGGCGCGGCTGGAAGAGCTTCTGGACGGTCCGTATGGCGTAAAGTCGGTCGCTGGCGACACCTGGTATATCTGGCCAGAGCTTGCCGCGCTGGAGCCAGATCAGCTTCGTCCGGAGCGCCTCAATTTCAGACAACGCGCGCGCCTTGAGGAACTCGTCGGAGAGGCAGGCATTGAAAGAGTAAGACAGGGCAGCGGCTATCCCGGCATCCGCACGGCGATCTCTACCGAAGGCCGCTGGCTCTATTATGTCCACGAAACCCCGGGCGAGGAGTAGATAATGGCTGACAAGATGGATGTTTCAGAGGCGCTTTCCGGCCTCAGCGGCTGGAAAAAGGCCGATGGCGACACGGACGCGATCTCCAAATCCTACAAGTTTGCAGACTTCATGACCGCGTTTGGCTTTATGAGCGCGATGGCGACGCAGGCCGAGAAGGCGGACCATCACCCTGAATGGTTCAACGTCTATAACAAGGTCGACGTTACGCTGACGACGCATGATGCCGGTGGGGTCACATTGAAAGATGTCGATCTGGCGACCAAGATGGACAAGCTGGCCGCGAAACTCGGCTAGGCGCTCATTTTCTGGATCAGCGTGTCCAGATCATCGAGCATCTTCATCTCTTCATTGTCTCTCTGGACCGCAATGCCAGGACCGGCCTCGGAGAGGCAACGCGACAGGACCGTGACGAGCTGGCGCTCATCTATGGGCTTGGAGACATAGTCCGACATCCCCATACCAATATAGCGCTCACGGTCGCCCGCCATCGCATCGGCTGTCAGCGCGATCACCGGCATGACCTCAAACCGGCCGCCCATCTGGCGGAGTTTGCGGAAGGTTTCGGGGCCGTCCATTTCCGGCATGTGAATATCGAGAAGCACCACATCGACGTGCTGGTTGCGCAAGATTTCGAGCGCTTCATTTCCGCCTGCAGCTTCGACAACCTTCAAGCCGACAGGTTCGATGAAGAGGCGCGCCACGCGGCGATTGATACGGTTGTCATCAATCACGAGCGCCGTCTTGCCGCGGAAGTCCACGACGCGTTCGTCCCGCGATTTGGTGACCAGTTGTGGCTCAAAGCCAGCCGAGCGCGGGGCCTCTTCGGATTCCACGCGGCCAACTTCGAAGGTCAGCGTGAAGATCGAGCCCTTGTCGGGACGGCTGACGACGGAAACGTCGCCGCCCATCAGCTTGGCGAGCTGACGGGTGATCGCAAGGCCAAGCCCGCTGCCGCCATACATGCGTGTCGTCGAGCGATCAGCCTGCTGGAACTTCTCGAACAGGCAGGCGACCTGTTCTTCTGTCATACCGATCCCTGTATCGGAGACATGGATCTTGACGCGCAGACGGTCCTCCGTCGGCCCATCCTCGCATGTGGCCGCGATGATGACGCCGCCGCTGCTGGTGAATTTGAGGGCATTGGACACCAGATTGTCGATGCACTGACGCAGACGAACCGGGTCAAACTCCATGAGCGAGGGCACGGACTTGTCGACAATCACCCGCAGGAAAAGACCTTTCTCATCAGCCTTGCCGCGGTAAAAGCGTTCGGTCCGCTTCAGCTTGTGGCGGAAATCATCGACGATTGGCGCGATTTCCAGCTTGCCGGCTTCGATCTTGGAGAGGTCGAGAATGTCGTTGAGCAAGGTCATCAGCGATTTTGAGCAATCGAGTATCGCATCGACCATTTCGCGCTCATCGGCGCCGATATTGCGGGAGGTTAGCGCCTGGGCCATGCCCAGAATTCCGTTCAGGGGGGTGCGGATTTCGTGGCTCATCGACGCCAGAAACTCCGACTTTGCCTCATTCGCCGCCTGGGCCTCACGCTTGGCGTGGCGAAGCTCGCGCTCTTTTCGGCGCATGCTGGTGATATCCGTACTGATCGAAATCACATTACCGTCGGGCAGGAGGGAGAAGGTCGCCTTCAGGACTTGCCCATTCGCCGTCTGGACATCCATGGTGCCGTAGGACCGGATCAATTCGACGAGTTTTTTCGCATAGGCTTCGACGTCAAACTCACCAATCGCGTCAGCGATTTTTGCTGTGCTGTTGAACATCGAGGTTTCAAGTGAATAGCCAAGTTCAAGGCAGCGATAGAATTCCGGGAAATGGCTTTTGGCCGTGTCATTTACGTAGAGAAGCTCAAAGTCCGGACCGTGAAGCGCGAAGCCATTATCGACATGCGAAACCGCATCGAGCATCTGGTCGAGTGTTAGATTGAGTTGTTTTCTTTGTGGCACGGTTTCCTCCCGTGGAGCCAATTGGTGCGACCGTGAGAGAAATTCGTTTAAATTTCCTTCAGTGCGCTGAGTTGGGCGCGGCATCGACGCAAGCTTGACGTGCGGGCTCGTAGCTGGAACTGACGGGTTTGAAAAAAAAACATCCGGAGGAAATGGATATGGGCCGCGTTTCAGGAAAAATGGCATTGATTACCGGCGGGGCGCAGGGCCTTGGCGAGGCGACGGCCTGGATGCTGGCGCGCGAGGGCGCCAAAGTCACCGTCACGGACATCAACGGAGACGGCGCGACAAAGGTCGCCGCTGCGATCAATAGTGAACTGGGCGAGGGCACCGCTTTTGCCTGGCAGCATGATGTGACCGACGCCGAGCGGTGGCAAAGCGTGCTGAAAGAGGCCCATGACGCGATGGGCGGGCTGAACATCCTCGTCAACAATGCCGGCATCGGCTCGCTTGGCTCTGTCGAGGACGAAAATTACGAGATGTTCCGCAAGGTGCAGAACATTGACGTCGATTCGATCTTCCATGGCTGTAAGTATGCGATCCCGCTGATGCGTCCGCACGGGCTCGGCTCGATCATCAATATCTCGTCCATCGCGGGCATCATCGCGAGCGGAAATTACATCTCCTACAACACCGCCAAGGCGGCTGTGCGGCACATGTCGAAGTCCATCGCGCTGCATTGCGCGAAGTCCACGCAAGGGCAGATCCGCTGTAACTCTGTGCATCCGGTCTTCATCAATACGCCGATCCTAGACCGCACCAAGGAGATGTTCGGCGAGGAGCAGGCGCTGGCCAAGCTCGGCCGTCAGATCCCGCTCGGCAAGGTGGGGGAACCGGACGATATCGCTTATGCGGTGCTTTATCTTGCGTCTGACGAGAGCAAGCTGGTCACCGGTATCGAGCTCAAGGTCGATGGCGGCATTTCTGCGATGTAAGCCGGGAACGAGGGGTGTGAAGATGGAATCAGCAAGATCGGTTGTTGTTGGGGCAGTGAGCCTCGTGGCGTTGGCGGCCTGTTGCAATGTGCCGCCTGAAGGCCAGCAGCAGGCGGCAATCGCGGCAGCGGACGAGGCGGACGTCTTCTCCGTTGCGGACGGTGTGGACTGCCCGGAAATGGGGCCGGGCGGCTATGTGTTCTGGATGGAGCCGCGCGCTGTTCAACCTGGCGATACGGTCGATCTGGTGCCCTACTTTACCGAGATGCCGGGGGCTTTCGAGCGGCTACCAGGCGCCTGTGTTTCAGTGGAAGAGACGATCGGGGGCGAGTATCTGACGCTGTCTCGGCGGGAAGATGGCACGCTGAGGGCGGTCGTTTCCGAGGATGTCGAGCCGGGCGTGAATATGCGGATCGACACGCTGTATGCTGGCGAGCATCCGATTGCGGCCCGTCTGGAAACCTATACGCCAGCTGCCAATCCGCTGGTCGGTCGGTGGAAGCAGGACGGGTCTGACTGTCCGGCGGAAAGCGCTGTGCGCGAGCTCATTTTCTCGGCGGGCGGGGACATCAGCGTCACCTGGACCCCGTTTGAATCCTACAAGGATTATTGGGGCGACTATACCTATGACGTCGCCACCGGCGCGTTCAGCTTTACGCCCAAGTCCGGCAACCAGATCCCTGAAGATATGGTTCAGAGCGGGACGGCGACGGTCGATGGTGACCGGCTTGTGCTGGAGACGGCTTTCCTCGGCACACCGAGCCAGGCGTCCGGCCCGTGCCTCGGGGATTTTACGCGCTAGAGGTTCCAGATTCTGCTTGGCAGACGATAGTTGTTCATGATATGTTCCATGCTCCAAAACAAGGGTGGAGATGGACATGATTGGATACGTAACTGTCGGGACGAATGATCTGGAGAAGGCTGCGGTCTTCTATGATGCGATTGCCGAAGAGATGGGTACGCCGCGCATGATGGAGTTTGACACCTTCATCGCATGGGGCACGCCCGGCGGCGCAGCCGGGATCGCGGCCACAAAGCCATTTGATGAAAAGCCAGCCACCGTCGGCAATGGCACCATGGTCGCCCTGCAGGCGAAAGATCGCGCGCAGGTCGACAAGATTTACAAGATTGCTCTAGCGAATGGCGGCAGTGATGAAGGCGCGCCCGGCCCGCGCGGTGATGATGGCTTCTATGCCGGCTATTTCCGTGACCCGGATGGCAACAAGTTGAACGCCTTCACCACCGGATAGAGCCGATTTCTAGTCGTGGATGGGGCGGATGTAGCGCAGCAGGTTTCCGCGGGCCAGATAGGTTAGCTCCAGCGTGCTGTCGGTCACATCGTTGACGGAATAGCAGAGTGCGTCGTCGCCGGTGCCAATCTCGATCAGTGTCAGCCCGTCTACGGCAGGCGCATCGGGACAGGTGTCGACGACGGCAAGCGGCTCCATCTCGATATCCTGGCCCTCATAGGTGATGGCGGCCTGGTCGCCGTCTACCAGCATGCCGGCTTGAAGGTCATCCACAGAGGCCCATTCGCCCTGCAGGCGATCAATCACGGACGCCTCGGCGGAAGCTGTTTCCGTTTCAGCAGGCGCTGTCTCTGTTGTGGCGGGCGTTGCTTCTGTTGCAGCGGGTGCTGTCTCTGTTGAAGCTGGCGTGTCGGGGGCGTCAGCACCGCCGCATGCGGCAAGGGCAAGGACCAGAAGCGAAGCGGAAGTCGTGCGAATAAAGGGCATGGGGGGTCTCCAGTGAAGCCGTAATGTAAGAGGCTGAAGGGTGCGCTGAAAGTGCCGTCGAGCAGGGGCAGGACGGTTTTTTATCAGCTGTCGCGCTTGGAACGGAGGTTGCCATAGACGCGATAGAGTAGCAGGGCGAGGATCATCCCGGCGCTCACGAAAAGCGGCAGACGGTGCTCGATCGAATAAAGCACCGCGCCGAGCATTGGCCCGAAGATAAAGCCGGTCGGCGGCGCAGCCGACAGGAGCGCCGCGGCAGCCCCCTGTTCATGACGCTCAACCGACAGGCTGCCGAGCGCGTTGGCAGCGGGCACGGCAAGCGCTGCGCCAACGCCCACGACCGTGAACGCTGCGCAGAGCGCGTAGAAGGATTGCAACTGGGCCGCAGCGATATAGCCGACGATGACACATATGAGCCCAATGGGCAGAATGCGTGACGGGTCTGGCTTACGCGGCTGAACATAGCCGAACTGGACGATGATCAGCGAGATCGACATGGCCGCGAATACGATGCCGGTCGCCTCCACCGCGTCCTTGCCGGACAGGCCGAACCGGTCAGCGATGAGGAAGGCGAGCGTTTGCTGAATGGCACCAATGGCAACGAAATAGGCAAACAGGAAGGCGAGATGCGGGAAGATCCGCATATCCCTGACACGCAGCGGCGTCGCGCGTTGCGAGGTGCGGTTGCCTCTCGACTTCGGCAGGGAAAAGGCGATCACCAGACCGGCAATGGCGCAAACGATGATAGAGCCCCAGAGCGGCACCAGGCGGCCAAAATTGGCGAGGACGCTCGCGCCTGCCGGCCCGAGAATTGACCCAAGCCCCATCGCGGCGCCGAGCATGCCGAGACCGCCCGCCCGCGTCAGCGGCGTCGTAGCATCGGTCATCGCGGCCATGGAGGCAGGCTGCAGCCCGGGTGCAAGCAGGCCGAAGAATATCCGGACAAAGACGAGCAGCAGGAAGCTCGATATCCCTGTCACCACGCCGACGAGCGCGGCTTCCAGCGCGAACAGGAAGATCATGTTCGTGCTCGCCATCGCGAAAAGGGAGAAGACCATGATGCGCTTTCGGCCGAACCGGTCGGCCCAACGCCCCCATTGCGGGATCATCAGGGCATAGATGGCCGCCGACAGCACAAGAATGCCGGCCACCTGAATTTCCGTGAGGCCAGCTTCGCGGGCAAGCGGCGAAACGACGACGAAGTTGATCGTCATCCCGGCACCCATGGCAACGCTGCCAAAGGCGATCGCGATTTTCTGAAGGCCTGAGAGCGGGCGTAGTGGCTGCTCTGTATCGGCGGTCTGTTGCATTTGCCCGTCTCCCTGATCCTGAAACTTCAAGGGTTTTGCAGGCGCCCGCAAGGCAAACCTTGGGGAAAGTGTGGTTTCCCTCGCCGATAAGGTGTGCGCATCTCGCATGTTGCGAAACGCCAGCGAAATGACGTAGTCAGTCCGAAACCGATGGAGACCGATCTTGCAAGAATTTCTCTGGGCTATTTTTCAGTATTTCATCGCGCCGATACTGACGCTGATCTTCTTTGTTCTGCTCGCTTATGTGGTGATGAGCTGGTTGTTCACGTTCAATGTTCTGTCGCCTTACGGCCCGCGGGCCCGGCAGATTTATGGCATGCTCGAATCCATCCTTGAGCCGATGTTACGGCCGATCCGGCGCATTGTGCCGCCGCTGGGCCAGCTAGACCTCTCCGTGCTCATCCTTGCTTTGCTGATCCTGTTCCTGCGGGACTTCCTGATCCCGAGGCTGATTATCGCCCTGCCAGCCTGATGCGGGTGACGGTTCGCGTCACACCGAATGCCTCAGCCGACCGGGTTGAGGGCAGGGGTGAAGATGATGCGGGACGGGCTTTCCTGAAATTACGCGTGCGGTCCGTGCCGGAAAAGGGCAAGGCGAATGCCGCCGCAGAGAAACTGTTGGCGCGCGCGTTGAAGCTTCCAAAATCTGCCGTCAAGGTGGTGACGGGTCAGACGAGCCGCATTAAGGGCGTCGACATCGACACAGAACCCGGCAGCGCAGCTGCGCGCCAGATCGAGGAGTGGATGGAGCATGGCTGAACGGATCGATGGTAAACAGGTCGCAGCGGATGTCCGCGCGAACGTCGCTAAAGCGGTGTCAGCTTTGCCGGGCCAGCCCGTGCTTGCGGTTGTGCTGGTCGGCGAAGACCCGGCCAGCCAGGTTTACGTGCGCAACAAGGTCAAGCAGACCGAAGAGACCGGCATGCGGTCTCTGCATCACCGTCTGCCTGCCGATGCGAGCCAGAGCGATGTCGAGACCCTGATCAGCCAGCTGAACGCCGATGATGACGTTGATGGCATCCTGCTGCAGCTACCCTTGCCGAAAGGCCTCGATGAGCAGAGCGCCATCGAATGCATTGATCCGGCAAAGGATGTGGACGGCCTGACCGAGGCGAGCGCCGGGCGTCTGGTTCTGGGCAAGGACGGTTTGCGGCCGTGTACGCCGACAGGATGTGTCATCCTCGCCAAGAGCGCGCTGGGCGATAACCTCTCGGGCAAGCATGTTGTCGTGATCGGCCGGTCAATCCTGGTCGGCAAGCCAGCGGCGCTGCTGTTCCTGGCAGAGAACTGCACCGTGACGATTGCCCATTCACGCACCGCAGACCTGCCTGCGCTTTGCCGCACCGCAGATATTCTCGTGCCCGCTGTTGGCCGACCGCAAATGGTCAAGGGCGACTGGGTGAAGCCGGGCGCGGTGGTGATTGATGTCGGGATCAACCGGATCGATGCGCCAGAACGCGGCGAAGGCAAGACGCGGCTTGTGGGCGATGCTGACTTTGCGGATTGCGAAGCCCATGCTGGACATATCACACCAGTGCCGGGCGGGGTTGGCCCGATGACGATTGCCTGCCTGCTGCGCAACACGGTGATTGCCGCCTGCTACCGCCGTGGCTGGAGCGTGCCGGACGGTCTCTAGGCCGCTTTTTCGCGACCGGCTGGACCCGTCTGCGACCTTGTGCGTTCAGAATGAAACGACAAGGAGACCCCGATGAAACTGCCTCAGACATTTCTCGGCTGGGCCGGGCTGGTGTTCCTGCTGACGATTGTGGCGGTTGCCGTGATGGTGGCCGCGAGTATCGCTTTTGTCTTTGTCGCCGGGGTCGCCCTGCTCGGCAGCGTGATCGCACTTGTCTTGTTGATCGCTACGCGGGGCGACGACGGTGATTAAACGTCTGCTGGCTTCGCGACGATAATGATGATCACAGCCAGAATGAAGGCGCCTGAATAGAGCGCTGCGCGGGGCCAGGCGCCGCGGCGGGCGGCGGCGCTCGCAGCCAGCAGGTTCTGAAGGGCGTAATAGGCCACAAAGGCGCGCGAGGCGTGGGCGATAATCTCGAAGATATCGAAGGACCAGGTCATCACGATGGCGACGCCTGCGGTGACGAGATAGGCGGGCTTGACCGGAATGCGTCCGCCAGAGGCTTCGGCGATCAAGCCGCCGGCGCCATTGGTGTCGGCAATTGCAGCCGATGACTGCGAGGCGAGCGCTGCCGCGATGAGCAAGGGCGTCAACGCAACTCCGAGCGGGGCCAGCATGTCGATGATCGCTGTCTCGGCGCCATCGCCGGTGAGCGAGCCGGTGAAATACGGCATGAACAGGAAAATGAAGCTGATATAGATGCCGGTCGAAATCCATTGCGCGCGGCGCATGGTGCGCACACGCGTTTCCGGGTCATACTTGTCGCCGAGATAGCGGGAGGTTTCGAACCCCTGCACCAGCACTACGAGGCCGAGAATCGTGCGGATTTCGTCCCAGCCGCCTTTGGCCGGAATGGTGTGGACCGGCGGTGTCCCCTGCATCCACGTATAGGCTGAGGTGATCACCAGCGTGGTGAGAAGGCCACCGATGACCGCAAGTTTCAGGCCGACGGTCCCGACTTCAAGGCTTTCGAGGGCCTTCAGTCCGCCAAAGGCACCAACGGCCCCAATGGTGGCGATGGCGCAGGTCGAGACAATGCGAATGGTCTCAGGGTCGGTCGTGCCGAAGAGGCGAAGCCCGAAGGCGGCAAACAGGTTGAGGTAATAGGCGACCGAGATGAAATAGGCGGCGGCAAGGACATAGTCTGCCACGCCATTGACCACTGATTGCAGCTTCGTTCGCGTCGCGCGCATCTCGATATGCATGATGTTCTCACGCACCGCAGAGCCGAACACATAGGACAGAAGGCAAAGCCCGGTCATCGCGACCCAGGCGGCGCTCCCCGACGCATGATAAAGGACTGGGCCCGCAATCAGAAAGCCCGAGCCAACGATCGAGGCGAGCGGCGTCACCGTCGCGCGCCAGAAGGGCGACTTGAGCATGGAGGGGCGAAAGAGGACGCCAGCGAAAGCGAGCGACGCGACAATCAGGATGATATTCGTTGGCATGCTGGAAACTGCCTCTGCGCCCATTGAAATGCGCCTGTAGCTGAAACGCTTTGCGCTGCGCAAGCATTCGCGTAAGTCCTGCCGGGATGAGTTATCGCGGTCCGCTTTTCAGTCGAAGCCATTTCGAGCAGTTGTGGGATAGCCAGAATGGCTGCTGTGCCCTCTGCGGCAAGCCGATGCCAAAGGGCCGCTTCCATGTCGCGCATGCCAGTATCTGGAAACGGGAGCGGCCGACCTTCGATCATATTATTCCACGCGCTGCAGGCGGGCCGGACAGGGTAGACAATCTTCAGCTCGCGCATGCCAATTGCAACAAGCGCAAGGGCAAGTCTCAGACAGGTTCGCTTGGCCGGGATGCGACATAGGCAGCGCCGCAAAGGATGAGGCCGAGCGCCAGTGCCATCCAGCCCCATCGGCCCCATAGCAGGAAGCCGGAGATGCCGCTGGCGATGGTCATGCCGACGAGTGCGCCTGTCTTGGACGTTCGCGACAGCGTGCCTCTCTCGATGAATTGCTGGATAGGGGGCCCGAGTTTCGGGCGCGCATAGATCCAGTCGCGCATGGCGGGGCTGGAGCGGGCAAAGCAGAGGGCGGCGACAATCCAAAAGACGGTCGTTGGCCAGACCGGCAGGAAGATACCGATCGCGCCAAGCGCAAGAAACAGGAAGCCGAGCAGTCGGGCAATCATCTTGCGCGGGCCTTCCTTGCCGGTGAAACAATTGAGGCCATAGCATAAAAAGGAGGACGGCCTATCCGGCAAGTGCCGGGCGGGCCGTCCTCTTGTCTTTTCGCCGACTGGCAGACGCGCCTATTCAGCGGCAACCTGCGGCGTGTCTTCGGTCACTGGCGCGGCGTTCGGCTTGTAGCCACCTTCGGCTTTCACCTTTTCCCACGCCTTGCGGACACCGGCTTCATAGTCCGGATGGACTTTCTTGAATTCTGCCAGCTGACGCTCGCAGATAACTTCAGGGACGCTGCCCCAAGTCCCGGCGATGTTCATGAAAAGGCGCTCTTTCTCGTCATCTTCGAGGACTTTCTCGAACAGGACACGGACCTGGCTGTAGTCATCATGGCCGACGCGGTGATTGTAGCGGTCAGCATCGCCATTGATGCGCAGCGGGGGCTCTTGCGCGGCGGGGACTTCCTTTGGCCCGTTGAACGAGTTCGGCTCGTAATAGGCGTTCGGATTGCCGGTCGCGATGCCGCCATACGTGTTCATCTCGCCGTCCAGATGGTAATGATGGACCGGGCATTTCGGGCGGTTCACCGGGATCTGGTCATAATGGGTGCCGAGACGGTAGCGGTGCGCGTCGGCATAGGCGAAGATACGCGCCTGCAGCATTTTGTCTGGCGACCATGAGATGCCGGGCACGATGTTCGACGGCGAGAAGGCGGCCGTTTCGATCTCGGCGAAATAGTTTTCCGCATTCCGGTTCAGCTCGAAATAGCCGACATCGATGGGCGGATAGTCGGCATGCGGCCAGACCTTGGTGAGGTCAAACGGATTGAAGTCGCAGGTCTCGGCTTCAAGCTCAGGCATGATCTGGATCTGCATCTTCCAGCGGGGGAAGTCGCCCTCCTCGATCGTGTTGTAGAGCGCTTCCTGATAGCCTTCGCGCGTCTTGCCAGTCACTTCCTCGGCTTCAGCATTGGTATAATGCTTGTGGCCTTGCTCTGTCTTGAAGTGGAATTTGACCCAGAAGCGTTCGCCATCATCATTCCAGAGCGAGAAGGTGTGAGAGCCATAGCCGTTCATGTGCATTGGATCGATCGGCAGGCCGCGGTCCGACATCAGGATGGTGACCTGATGCAGCGTTTCCGGGCTGAGGGACCAGAAGTCCCACATGGCCGTAGGGGAGCGCAGGTTCGTTTTCGGATTACGCTTCTGTGTGTGGATGAAGTCCGGGAATTTGTAGGCGTCGCGCACGAAGAAGACCGGCGTATTGTTGCCAACCAGATCCCAATTGCCTTCTTCGGTGTAGAATTTCATCGCGAAGCCGCGCACGTCGCGCTCATGGTCGGCGGCGCCGCGTTCGCCTGCCACGGTCGAGAAGCGCGCGATCATCGGGGTGCGGCTGCCGGGCTGAAGGACTTTGGCCTTGGTGTATTTCGAAATGTCTTCGGTGATGACCAGCTCACCATGCGCGCCCCAGCCATTGGCGTGCACCGTGCGCTCTGGAATGCGCTCACGGTTCTGGTGCGCGAGCTTCTCGAGCAGCTGATAGTCCTGCATGAGAAGGGGGCCGCGCTCGCCGGCGCTGATTGAGTCCTGATTGTTCGGCCATGGCGCGCCAGACGTCGTGGTGAATTTTTTGGGGGTCTTGTCGTCGCTCATGGGGAAGGCCTCTTGCTTGTATGAAGCAAGTACAACGCGCGCCTGAGGCGGTGTTTCCCGATGAATGATTGTGGGCGAGGTTAATTCGCCGACAGGTTAGGCGAGCGCGCCCGCGCAGGCCGCGGCGCTGGCCCACGCCCACTGGAAATTATAGCCCCCCAGCCAACCGGTGACGTCGACACATTCGCCGATGAAATAGAGGCCGGGAACGGTCTTGCTTTCCATGGATTTCGACGAGAGGCCATCTGTGTCCACACCGCCTGCTGTGACCTCAGCTGTGCGCCAGCCTTCGGTGCCGGTCGGGACGATCTTCCAGTGGCCGAGCGCGTCGGCGATGGCGGTGATGTCCTGTTTGGAGAGGTTTGCGAGCTGTTTGGTAGCCGGGATGGATGGCCATGCAGCGATCTGCTGGGCAAGGCGGGCCGGGAAGAGGCCGCCGAGCCAGGTCGAGAGCGCCTGCTTCGGTGCGGCGGCTTTCGCATCTGCCAGAAGATCTGCAACCGACTGGCCGGGTAGAAGGTCGATCTCGACCGCTTCGGTTTCCCGCCAATAGGACGAGACCTGAAGCATGGCCGGGCCGGAAAGGCCGCGATGGGTAAACAGCATCGCCTCATGAAAGTCTGGACCGCGCTCTGCCTTGGCATCGACGGGGCAGGCGACGCCGGAGAGGTCTGCGAAGCTTTCCTTGAGTTGGCCGGAGAAGGTGAACGGGACAAGCGCCGGGCGGGTCGGTACGATCGCATGATCGAACTGGCGGGCAAGGTCATAGGCAAATGCGCTTGCGCCCATCTTTGGAATGGAGAGCCCGCCCGTCGCAACGACGAGATTGCGGGCGGTGTAGGCCCCGGCGGAGGTTTCGACGACGAACTGGCTGTCGGCATGTGTCACGGCACCGATTGTGGTCGAGAGGGTGAGCGTGCCGCCAGCGGCTTCAAATTCGTCCATGAGGAGTTTGATGATCGCACCGCTGCGCTGGTCGCAGAAGAGCTGCCCGAGCGTCTTTTCGGTCCAGGTAAGGCCGTGACGCGCAACACGGTCGCAGAAATCCCACGGCGTGTAGCGGGCCAAAGCGGACTTGGCGAAATGCGGGTTCTCGCAAATGAAATTGGCGGGCCTGGTGTGGATGTTTGTGAAGTTGCAACGGCCACCGCCGGAAATGCGGACTTTTTCTGCAGGTTTGGCGGCATGATCGAGCACCTGCACGGACTGGCCGCGCTCACCTGCGCGGGCGCCGCAGAAGAGGCCTGCCGCGCCAGCACCGAGAATTATCGTGTCGAAAGTCCGGGTCAGGGGCCAAATCCTTAAAAAGTCTCAATCTTGCCCTGTTGGCGGCATAGGAACTTCCTGTAAAGAAGTAGTACCAGTCATGGGAGGAGTGAGGGATGACGCGCCGGACCAATCGCACAAAGGGAATGCTTTTTGCCGTCTTGGCGGGACTTCTCGCCGCTTGCGGCGGTGGCAACGACACGCCGGCCCCTCTGCCGCCTGAACAGACCGATGGCACCGTCGTTGAGCGCTCACGCTCCGATCAGGTCGCCGCCGAGCGCCGCGAGAGAGAGCGCCAGCGCCTTGCCGAGGCCGAAGAGGGCGGGTTTGTCTATTTCCGCTATGCGCCAGACACGAGCGGTCTCAAGCCGCGCGCCTGTCTCGTCTTCTCGCAGCCTCTGGACCCTGATGTCGACTATTCGACCTATGTGAACATGCGCCCGTCTGTGCGTCCGGCCTATAGCGTTGAGGGCCGTGAGCTTTGTCTCGAAGGCCTCGATTTTGCCCGCACCTACACCGCGACGATCCTTGCAGGTCTGCCGTCCGCAGATGGCACCGAGATTTACCGCCAGGAAGACGTCACGATCAGTTTTGAGGACCGCCCGGCCTATGTCGGCTTCAAGGGCGCTGGCGTTATCCTGCCGCGCGACAATGCCGATGGCCTGCCGATTGAGACGGTCAATGTCGAGAATGTCGACATTACGGTCTACCGCGTGAATGATCGCGCGCTGGCCTTCAAACGTATCAGCCAGGGCGAAGAGGCCCCGCAGGGGCGCTATTCCTATCTTTATGGTGACGATGATCCACGCGATGTGTCGACCGAAGTCTGGTCCGGCAGCATGGAGATCGACTCGGTTGCGAATGCGCCGAAAACCACGGTGTTTCCGCTCCAGGACGTTATTGGCCAGCTGAAGCCCGGCTCCTACTTCGTCGAGCTTAAGGACGCCCGCGAGATCAGTGATTATGACGGACCGGCAGCCTCTGCGCGCCGCTGGATCATGCTGACCAATCTGGCGCTGACAGGGTATCGCGGCGAAGGCGGACTGGATGTCACGCTGCGCTCCTTGCAGGACGGAGAAGTCCTGCCGAACACGCGTGTGCAGCTGATCGCGAACAATAATGAAGTGCTCGGCGAGAGTGCGACCGATGTGGAAGGCCGCGTGCGCTTTGATGCGCCGCTTCTGGCCGGTACCGGGAACTCTGCGCCGCGCATGGTGATGGCCTTTGGGGCCAAGGGCGATCTGGCCGTTCTGGACCTGACGCGCGCGCCTGTAGACCTGTCAGAGCAGAACACGGGCGGGCGCACGACGCCGGGCCCGGTCGATGGCTATATCTATGCTGAACGCGGCATTTTCCGCCCCGGTGAGACCGTTCACCTGACGGCGATGATGCGCAATCATGCCGCCCGCGCTGTTGTGAATCGTGCTGGCAGCCTGATCATCTATCGCCCGAACGGCATCGAAGCTGATCGCATGCGCTTTGGCGGGGCCAAAGGCGGCGGTGTGCAATGGGATTATGAACTGTCCACCAGCGCCGCGCGCGGCATGTGGCGGGCTGTGCTGGAAATCGACGGCGCCGGTGAGGCCGGGTCGCTACGGTTCTCGGTTGAAGATTTTGTACCCCAGCGCATTGCTGTGGAGCTGGACGCAGAGGCCGATACACCGCTGCTCGCTGGTGAATCGCGCGACATTGTTGTCGACAGCCGCTTCCTCTATGGCGCGCCCGGCGCTGGCCTGACCGTACAGGGGCAGGCACGTCTGGAATATGATCCATCGCCCTTCGAGGCCTATGACGGCTTTGAATTCGGACGCGATGATGCGCAATTTGGCGAAGAGATCGTCGAGCTGCAGGACCAGACGACCGACGGCTCCGGCCGCGCTGTGATGCGTCTCAATACCGACGATCTTGGTCTCGACGCCGATCGGCCGCTGCGGTTCAACACCAATATCAGCGTGCTGGAGCCAGGTGGCCGTGCCGTCACCGAGAGCGTGCGCATCCCTTACCGGCCGCGCGATCTTTATCTCGGCATCAAGCAGAAATTCGAAGGCCGCGCCCGCGAGGGCCAGTCGACAAGCTTTGAGCTGGCTGCGGTCGATGCCGCCGGGCAGGGCGCCGACGTCAGGCTGAACTGGAAAATCATCGAGATCGATTACCATTATGACTGGTACCGCGAAGGCAGCCAGTGGCGCTGGCGCCGCTCGCGCACGGTGCGCACCGTCAATCAAGGCGTCGCGCAAACCGGTGGGACATCGCAGGTCATTACCGATAACGGCCTCAACTGGGGTGAACACCAGCTGATCGTGACCGCCGATGGCAGCGATGCCGAAGCCAGCAGCAGTTTCTATGTCGGCTGGGGCGGCGCCGTGTCGGATGATGGCGTCGAAGCGCCAGACCGCGTGCAGGTGATTGTCGAAGATCAGAAAATTGTTGCAGGTCGTCCGGCCGCGATCACGGTGATCCCGCCCTATGATGGCGAGGCCCAGATCATTGTCGCGACGGACCGCGTGCTGAGCGTTGAAACACGGGATGTGTCGGCGAGCGGTACTCAGTTCACCCTGCCGGTGACCGAAGAGTGGGGCGAGGGCGCCTATGTGCTCGTCAACGTCTACACACCGCGTGATCCGGTGATCCAGTCGAAGCCTCGCCGCGCCGTCGGCGTCGGCTATGTGCCGCTGGACATGGATGGCCGCACCTTTGATGTGACCATCGATGCGCCTGAAATCGTACGCCCACGCCGCGAACACACGATTGAGGTCGATATCGCCAATGGCCCGAAAGAGGGCGTCTATCTGACGCTGGCTGCTGTTGATGAGGGTATTCTGCGCCTCACAAAATATCAGAGCCCGGACCCTGTCGATTATTACTTCGGCAAGAAGGCGCTCGGCGTAGAGGTCTATGACGATTATGGCCGTCTGCTGGACCCGAATATGGGCCTGCCCGCCGAAGTGCGGACCGGTGGTGACCAGCTGGGCGGCGAAGGCCTCTCTGTGGTGCCGACCAAGACGGTGGCGCTATTCTCCGGACTGGTCGATGTCGGCCGCTCAGGGACGGCGAAAGTCACCTTCGACGTGCCGGACTTCAATGGCGAGCTCCGCCTGATGGCGGTGGTCTGGTCCGATACGGGGCTTGGTTCTGCCAGCCAGCCGATGACGGTGCGCGATGAAGCGCCAGCCGAGCTTATTCTGCCGCGCTTCCTAGCGCCGGGGGACGAGGCCCAGGCTACGGTCTCCATTGACAATATTGAGCTGGAAAGCGGTACCTTCACCGCATCGCTGAACGCCACAGAGCCTGTCAGCGTCGCCGCCTCTGAGATGTCGCGGACCATCCCGAACGGTCAACGGATCGATGAAGGCTTGCGGATTTCGAGCGACAATACGGGCATTTCTCGCATGCGCCTCGATGTCTCCGGACCGGAGAATTATTCGGTCAGCCGCAATTACATGATCCAGTCGCGGTCGCCTTGGCTGCCCGCAACAACGATCTCAAGTGAGCTGATGGAGCCGGGCGAAACCTGGTCTATCCCTGAAGGTATCCTTGCCGACTATGTGCCGGGCACATCCGATGTGTCAGTGACATTCTCGAGCCTGCCGCTGGATGCGAATGCGCTCTACGCGTCTCTGGCGCGCTATCCTTATGGTTGTACCGAACAGACGGTGAGCCGCGCGCTGCCACTGCTTTACTCCGAACAGCTGGTGGCGATGGGCGCCGATGAGGACAGCCGCGACTCGGCCCGCGCGCAGGTGCAGGAAGCTGTGTCCCGCGTGCTGGATCGCGAGTCGAGCGATGGGGCGTTTGGCCTCTGGCGCGAAGGCGACCGCAATGCGAGCCCATGGCTCGGCGCCTATACGACGGACTTCATCTACCGCGCCAGCCAGGCCGGGTATGAAGTGCCACAGGCGTCGCTGGACCGGGCCTATGAGTCGCTGCGGGCGATTGCGCAGGGCGATGCCTGGCGGGCCTATGGCTATGACACCGATGTCTGGGAAAGCCGTTGGCACAGCGATACCGAAGGCAAGTTGATGCGTCGGTCCTCGGCCTACGCACTCTATGTGCTGGCCAAGGCTGGCAAAGCCGATATCAGCCGCCTGCGTTATCTGCATGACCGCGAGCTCGACAAGATTGAGAGCCCGCTGGCCCGTGCCCATCTTGGAGCCGCGCTTGCATATATGGGGGACCGGTCGCGCGCAGCGAGTGCGTTCGATGCCGCTGAAGAGGCACTCGGCTATCAGAACACCGGCGACTATTACCAGACGCCGCTGCGCGATCTGACCGGCGTGCTGGCACTGGCCGCAGAAGCTGATCTGAACGACCATGTCGCCCGTCTGGCGACCCGTCTCAGCAATGATGTGCCCGATCCAAGCGAGCTCAGCACGCAGGAGAAGGCATTTGCCCTGCTCGCGGTGAACGCGATGAACACCGATGGTGAGGGCCTCAGACTGGTGGTCGAGGGGCTTGGACGTGGCAACAATAATGAGCGCCGCTACCACCTGACCGAAGACCAGGCGCAGAGCGATGTGAGCTTCATGCTTGAGCCGAAGTCCACGCCAATGTTCCGCACGCTTATGGTGCGCGGGGCCCCGGCCAGCCCACCGCCGGCCGTGTCGTCCGATCTCAAGATCTCCAAGTCGATCCGCACGCTTAAGGGCGGCGGCGTGGACCTTGCTGACATCCAGCAGGGCGAGCAGCTCGTTGTGTCTGTTCAGATCACGCCGGTCCAGAACCGGACCAACCCTGTTATCGTGGCTGACCTGCTGCCCGCCGGATTCGAGATCGAGACGATCCTCGATGCGGGCGATGGGGCGCGTGAAGACGAGACCGATGGCGCGTTTGCCTGGCTCGGCGCGATCGATCAGGCAAAGACGGCTGAGGCCCGCGATGACCGCTTCGTCGCTGCGATTGATGTTCGCGACAAGCCGGTGCGCCTCGCCTATGTCGTGCGGGCCGTGACACCTGGCTCCTTCGCCATCCCCGGCGCGACGGCGGAAGACATGTACCGTCCTGACGTGTTCGCCCGGTCGGCACCTGGCCGCATCACGATTGATACGGCGAGCCCTGCGACAGGCGGACAGAGATGATCTGGCTGAGGCGGCTTGCAATTGCCTGCGCGGCATTGCTGGTCGCCACACTCGCCCTCGACCGCATCTTCCCGCCGCCACTGGAACGGGGCGAGGCGGTCTCGATCATGGTGTCGGACCGCAATGGCCGGCCGCTAAGGGCGATCCCGACGAGCGATAATTACTGGCGGTTTCGGGCCGATCTCGATG
The DNA here is from genome assembly GCF_002088935.1 of Henriciella litoralis. Classification (NCBI taxonomy): domain Bacteria; kingdom Pseudomonadati; phylum Pseudomonadota; class Alphaproteobacteria; order Hyphomonadales; family Hyphomonadaceae; genus Henriciella; species Henriciella litoralis. The sequence goes on along the minus strand of NZ_NCSS01000004.1, from coordinate 243,106 downwards.
AGATCGATCCGGTCTTCATCGAGGCTTTGCTGGAAGTTGAGGACAAGCGCTTCTGGCGACATGGCGGCGTTGACTGGGCCGGCATGGTCCGGGCGGCGTGGAGCTCTGCCAAGGCCGGGCGGATTGTGTCGGGCGGCTCCACCATCACAATGCAGACGGCCCGCCTGCTGGAGCCGCGGCCGCGTACGATCGGGTCGAAGCTGATCGAGATGTTCCGCGCCCATCAGATCGAGGCGCGGCTTTCAAAGGAAGAGATCCTCGAGCTTTACCTGACGCTGACGCCTTATGGCGGCAATATCGAAGGCATACGCGCGGCAAGCTGGCGGTATTTCGGGCGCACGCCCGACCGGCTGTCCGATGATCAGATCGCATTGCTGATCGCCTTGCCGCAAAGCCCGGAAGTGCGCCGTCCGGACCTTCGCCCAAAAGGTGCAGATGCGGGGCGCAAATCGATTGTCTCCAAGCTGGAACGGCTTGGTTATCTCGATGAAGCGCGCGCGGAAGAAGCGCGTACCAGCAAGATGCCAACGGGGGCCTATGCCTTCCCGGCGCGCGCCTGGCATGCGACGGCCCGGTCTGCACGAGACGCCACCGCCGATACTCGCTCAACGCTCGACAGCCGGCTGCAGGCTGAAATGGAAGCGCTCGCGCTGGAGCACGCAAAAGAGTTTGGGCGCGAGACGCAGGTGGCTATTCTGGTGGTTGATATCCCGACGCGGGGCGTACGCGCGGCTGTCGGCTCGGCCTCACGCGATATTGCGGGCGGCTGGCTGGACCTCACGGCGCAGGCGCGCTCTCCCGGCTCAACGCTGAAGCCATTTATCTATGCCATGGCATTTGATGATGGCTCGGCCGCGCCAGATACCCGTATCTCTGATCTGCCCAAACGGTTTGCCTCCTATCAGCCAGACAATTTCGACCGGATGTTTCGCGGCGATGTGCGTGTCTCCGATGCTCTCCAGCATTCGCTGAACGTGCCGGCTGTGCTGGCGCTGGATCGGGTCGGGCCGGAGCGGTTTGCCGCGACGCTGGCATTGGCGGGCGCACCGCCGCGTATTCATGGCGGGGCGGACAATTCAGCCGGGCTGGCGCTGGCGCTCGGCGGGGCAGGGCTGACGGCGCGGGAGCTGGCGGTGATCTATGCTGCGCTCGGTGATGATGGCCATGCCAAGCCGCTCGCCTGGACGGTGGACGACGAAGCCAAAGTGCGGGCGATGCGCGGGTTCCGCCTGATGGGGTCGGATAGCGCGGTGAAGATCCTCAAAATCCTCAAAGACGCGCCAACCCCGGACGGGCGGATGCCCGGTCGGCTAACCGCCAATGCGCCGCAGATCGCGTTCAAGACGGGCACGTCCTACGGCTTCCGCGATGCCTGGGCGGCAGCGGTCTCTGGCGATCAGGCGATTATTGTCTGGGTCGGCCGGGCCGATGGCGCGCCGCGGCCGGGCGCGACGGGGCGGAGCACCGCGCTGCCCATCCTGTTCGAAGTGGCAGACCGGGCCGCCTATCACCTTGGCAGTGGCGGCGGGGCAAAAGCCCGCCTGATGAGCGAACAGGCCGCCGAGGCCAAGGGCGCGCTCAGTACATTCGACAAGACGGGAAACGCGCCGCACATCCTGTTTCCGCCGAAGGATGCAGAGCTCTGGTCCGGAGACATCAACGGCAAACCGGCGCGGCCATTCGTGCTCGCCGGACGGGGCAATGGTAAGCTGCGCTGGTATATCGATGGCGAGCCGACAGAGCTGGACGATGCAGGCCTGCCGGTCTGGGCGCCGCAGCAGTCAGGCTTCTATGTCGTCAGCGCCGTCGATGCCGACGGACGCGAGGCCAGCGTTAGGGTGCGGGTCATCGGCGCGCCCAGCGGATAGACCGCCGGGCGTCCGAAAAATTTGTAGGGCCTAGAAATCGTATCTGACTTCAACACCCCAGCTCAGCGGCTCTGTGACATAGCCGGCGAGGTTGTTAAAATCGATGGCGCCTGCAAGGCGTTGCTCGTCGGTGATGTTGCGGCCGAAGACTGAGAGGTCGAGGCCATTCTCGCCCGCCCAGCCAAGACGCAGGCCGCCGGTCCAGTAACCGTCTTCCCCGAACTCGATGGAGTCGTAGAGGAAGAAGTTGGTCTCTCCCTTATAGGCCCAGTCGGTGTAGGCGTAGAGTTCACCGCCCTCGAACGGGATGGCGTAGCGGCCCGTGAAATTGGCGATCCATTCCGGCGCGTTCGGGAAGGAATTGCCATCCACAAGGGCAGAGCCTGTAACCGGGTCCAGAGGATCGGTGACCGTGCATGGCGCACCGCAGACCGGGACCATCAGGCCCGCATCCTTGATTTCGGTATGGTTGTAAGAGAGGCCCGCCGTCAGCAGCAGGTTCTCAAGCGGGGCGGCCTCAATGTCGGCTTCAAAGCCATAGCCTTCGCCCTTGTCGGCATTGAACAGGGCGACCGTATTGGTCTGGCCACCCACGGCCGTGAGCTGCTGATCTTTCAACTCATAGTAATAGACGCCCGCATTGGCGCGCAGGCGGTTTTGCAAGAGCTCCGTCTTCACGCCGGTCTCATAGGAGATGACGCTTTCGCTGTCGGCGATCGAGACGGTGTTGCCAAAGACAAGACGGCCCTGAATGGAGGGCCCGCGAAACCCACGCGCGATGCGGGCGTAGACATCGACGTCTTCGGTGGCGGCGTAGCTGGCTGAGATATCCCAGCTCACCTGTTCGTCAGACACATCTCCAGTGACCGGACCGAACGGGCCAGCGCCTGACGGGCTGAGCTGGCGGGCAACGGCGAAGGTCTTGTCTTCGTCGGTATAACGCGCGCCGCCCGAAAGGGTCAGCCGGTCGGTTACATCGTAGGAAACAGAGGCGAAGATGCCGACACTTTCGGTCTCGCCTTCGCGGGAGGCCTGACCGTTGAGCGGATTGCCAGGCGTCAGCGAGTCATAGCTGACTGAGGTGATCGACAGATCTTCATCGAAGAAGAAGACCCCGGTCTGAGCGCGCAGCTTGCCGCCGCCATCATAGGCAAGACGGATTTCATGGGTGATCTGCGTCAGGTCATTCAGGCGTCCGCCGGTTTCCGATGAGAAGGGAATATTGCCGGGGCCGAAATTACCAGCGCCGAGGTAGGCCGCACCGAAGCCACCATCAATGTCGCCCAGCGATGAGATTTCTGCGGTTTCATAGCCGCCGACATAGGTCAGCGTGAGGCTGTCGCTCAGCGCTTTCTCGAGCTTCAGCGTGGCGCCGGCCGTTTCCTGCTCGAGGAAGTTCTGGCCGTCATAGTAGACGGTCTCGAAATCGTAGCTGTTATTGGTGCCGCGCTCGCCTTGGGTGATGATATTTGCGCGGAACAGGCGGGTGGTGCCATCATTCTTGCGCGCGTGCAGATTGAGCAGGGCGGAGAAAGTGTCGTCGAACGGGGTCAGCAGGACCTGGACGCGGCCGGCATATTCGTCGAAGCCTTCATACTGGTCTTTCTGATTTGTGTAGGCATTGTCCACGAAGTCATCGCGGTGCTGGTAGAGCCCTGAGACGCGCATGGCGACGGCAGGATTGAGACGGCCGCCGACCGCGCCCTCAATCTCCTGCGTATTGTGTGAGCCGATCGAAGCGCGGATATAGGCGTCGAATTCGTCGCCGGGCTTTACGCTGTCGAACTTGATGATGCCGCCGGGCGTGTTGCGGCCGAACAGGGTGCCTTGTGGCCCACGCAGCACTTCGATGGCCTCAATGTCGAAAACCGGGAAGCCTTTCAGGATCGGGTTCTCATAGGGCACATCATCATACACCATCGAGACCGGCTGCGAGGCGTTGAGATCGAAATCGATATTGCCGATGCCCCTTATGTAAAAGCGCGGGAAGGCTCGCCCGAAGGAGCTTTCGGCGATGACGCTCGGGACGCGGGCTGAGAGGAAACGCACATCCGCGCCGCCAGCTTTCAGATTGTCGAGCTTTTCGCCGGAGATCGAGGTGATGGAGATCGGCACATCCTGCAGGTCTTCTTCAACCCGCTGCGCTGTCACAGTGACCGGCGCAAGGCGCGCTTCGGTGTCCTGGGTTTCCTGCGCAAATGCGGGAGATGAAATGGCCAGAAGGCTCAGGGCAGCAGAGCCGGTCAGCAGCGTTTTGAATGACATTTGGAAGCTCACAAGGCGTAAGGAAGGGCCTCCCCCCTCATGCGGGAAGCATCACCTGCATCTTCAATCAGTATCGGCGCCGAACTCTCAAGTTTTTAGCGCAACGGGAGATGGATAAGCCCCGAAATGCATGCCTTCTGTTGCGCTGCAGCAACAAAATGCCTTCCCGAGGGTCAACTCCAGGGATTGAAGCGGGTTTTGCGACGGGGGCTGGAGGCGGGCGATTCTGCGTCGGGATCGGTATCGGCGGCCTTGTCGCCAGACGATTTGGCAGGCTCTGATGCTTCGCTTTTAGGCGCCGCCTCGACATTGTCCGGCGGCGACACGGCATCGAGGTCTTCCGGGGATACGGCGATCTCATCGTCGGCGTCAGCGACTTCGGGCATGGAAAAATCGGATGTGTCTTCTTCCGCCGCGCCATTGTCTTCGGGCGTCTCTTTAAGGTCGTCTTCCATGGCATCGATGACGACCGAACGATGTACAATCACTTCCTCGAAGAAGCCGTCATCGGTTTCGAACCGATAGCCTGAGCCGTTCGATGATTGCGCAGAGCCAAGCCCTTTCAGGCTGAGCGGTGCGCTGAGTGGCCGGTCGCCGGGCTGGGGCGGTGTGGCCTCTGCCAAGGTCGGCGCGCCGTTTGCGACTTGCCACTCGGTTTCATCTTCGCTGAAAAGTTCGTCGTCAGCGTCTTCGTCGAACAGGGTTTCGGAGTCTTCCTGAGGCAGCTTGATCGTTGAGGCGGCGGCGCCGAGTTCAGAGTCCAGATCGGCTTCCTCAGGAGTGTCCGAGACGTCCGCGCCAGCGACCTGCGCGCTTTCTGCGCCAAAGGGGACGTATTGCCGGTCAGATTTGATGGCCGTGTCTTCAGGACTTTCGATTTCTGTTTCGATCGGGCCAGAGGAGGCATCTGCGATGACATCGCCGTCGTCGACGTCCTGCTCATGGGGGGCGCCTTCTGGCGTGACCGCGAAAGAAGGCGTGGGCGCGGCGTCCTGAAGCGCATCGGGCTCAATCTCTGCGGGCGCGTTGACCTGATCTGCCAGGCGCGCCACGGCGCCGCTGACATCATCTTCATCGTGGAAGTCAAAATCGTCGTCATCCGCGGGATCGGCGTCGCGATCGTCTTCCTCGTCTTCTGTCTCTTCGCTGAGACTTTCTTCCTCTGCGTCCAGCAGCGCGGTCTCAGGGACGCTTTCGTCTATCAATTGCTCGGTGTCAGCAGGGGCGTCTTCGTCTGGAGCATTGTCTTCGGCAGCGTCGACCCGTTCAGGCTCGGTCTCTTCCTCGGGCGTTTCTTCGCTGGCCTCGACGGTATCTTCTGCGTCGGCATCCGGCGCGTCGCCGGCAAGACCGGCCAGCAAGGCGTTGATGGCGGTTTCTGTGCCACGGGCGACCCGGCTGGCCTCTGAGGCCATGCGGGCGACGATATCGCCATAGCTGCCGCCTTCAGGGGCGGGGGCAGAATTGAGGTCAGCTGCGCCAGTATCTTCGAGGATCTTGCCGCCTTCGGTCGCAAGCACGATGCGCGGGGGCTCGCCAGTCAGGGCGACGGAATAGCCTTCTGTGGCATAGACGGCATCTGCGCCATCCTTCTCGATCCAGTCGATCTTCCCTTGCGCCGTCATTTCGGCCAGGCGGTCGATCAGTTTCTGGGTGGAAGCGTGAAGCATCTTGGTATCCAGTCCGGGTTGCGGGTCAGCCACTCAGCTTGATTTAAACACTGCGGGCGTAATCTTAAAAGCCTGCATGTCGACACAATATACAGCTGCACGCCAAAGGCACTGCCAGTCAGGTCAACCAATGACACATCCCTTGCATTCCATGCCTAAAATCGATGCTCGAAAGCGGGCGCGATGAACGGTGAGCTCGCCATCCGGCTTGGCGTTTTTGCCGGCGTTTTTGTTACGCTCGTTCTACTGGAACTCGTGCTGCCAAGGCGGGCAGCGGCGTTGCCGCGTGAGAAGCGCTGGCCGGGAACCGCCGCGATTTTTATCATTGGCGCCGTGCTTGGCCGGCTGGTCTTGCCGATTGGGCTTGCCGGTGTTGCGACGTTTGCGGACGGGCAGGGGATTGGCCTCTTCAATCTTGTCGACTTGCCGGTCTGGCTGGTCGGGGTTGCCGCCTTCCTGTTGATGGATCTGGCGGTGTGGGCGCAGCATGTTCTGATGCACCGCGTCCCGTTCCTGTGGCGGATGCACAGGGTCCATCACGCCGATCCGCATATCGATGTGACAACGGCGCTGAGGTTTCACCCGGCAGAGATTCTTGTCTCTCTCTTCTGGAAGGCGGCCTTCGTTCTGGCCTTCGGGATACCTGCCTGGGCCGCGTTCCTGTTTGAAGTCGCGCTGAATGCGTTCGCGCAGTTTAACCACGCCAATATCAAGCTGCCGCTGAAGGCAGACCGTGTCTTACGGCTTCTGATTGTCACGCCGGATATGCACCGCGTCCATCACTCGACCGACTACACAGAATCCAACCGCAATTTCGGCTTCTGCCTGTCGGTCTGGGACCATCTGTTCAGGCGCTATAAGGCGCAGCCTGATGCGGGGCATGAGGACATGCTGATCGGTCAGGAGAAATGGCGAGCGCCGGAAGACCAGTCGCTCATCGCCCTGATGCGCCAACCGTTAGAGCAGCCAGACTAGCTGGCTTTATAGGCGGCGCGGACCCTGGCGATATCGTCGAGGAAGGCAGCGACCGCATCGCCGTCTGCGGCCGATAGCTCAGAGCGAAAGCCCTGCACGGTCAGGTCCGGTGCCACGAGCAGATAGCTTGGTGTCCAGGCGATCTCGAGCGCATCGCGGATCGAGGCGTCCGTGTCCATCAGCGTCGGGTAGGAATACCCCTTCTCATTGAAGTAGTCCTGCGCGCTGTCATATTTGCCGAAAGCTTCAGACACGCGCTTGGCGTTTGGCGGCGTGTGGATCGACAGGAAGGCCAATTCCGGATCCTGCGCGGCCTGCGTTGCGAATTCGGCAACATAAGGCGCGTCAGCCACACAGTCTCCGCACCAGAGGCCCCAGACGTCGATCACAGTCCACTGGCCTTCAAGGTCGGCGGTGGAGAAAGCGCTGCCATCGAGCATTGTGCCGGAGAAGGCCGGGAGGCGCTTTCCAAGAAAGGCATAAGTGAACGGGCGGCCATAGTCGTCGCGCGGGACATCGCCAGCCTCCTGAGAGGCGCCTTCGGGCACAGCTGCCCCCGGCGTGATGAAGCCTGTCGCGTCCGGTGTATCCGGGCCGCCGCAGGCGCCGAGAAGGGCAAGAGCGGCAATGGCGAGGAAGGTATGCTTCATGGGAGGACCTTTGGATGTCTGACGTCGATGTATGAGACTTAAGCAGGTCGCCGTAATAAAAAAGCCCCGACGCGGTGCGCCGGGGCTTACTCGATTGATTAGTTGTACTGGAAGCGGAGCCTAGCTGTAGATCTCGAAGAGACCAGCTGCGCCCATGCCGCCACCGATACACATGGTGACAACGCCCCATTTTGCGCCGCGGCGCTTGCCTTCGAGCAGAAGCGAGCCGGTGCAGCGTGCGCCGGTCATGCCGAATGGGTGGCCAATGGAGATCGAGCCGCCATTGACGTTGTACTTCTCAGGATCGATGCCGAGACGGTCACGTGAGTAGAGGCACTGCGATGCGAACGCTTCGTTCAGTTCCCACAGGTCGATGTCGTCAACGGTCAGGCCGTGACGCTCAAGCAGGCGAGGCACAGCGAAGACCGGGCCGATGCCCATCTCGTCCGGGTCACAACCGGCAACGTTGAAGCCTGCAAAACGGCCAAGTGGCTCAATGCCGCGCTTGGATGCTTCGCCAGCTTCCATGAGCACGACGGCAGCCGCGCCGTCGGACAGTTGCGAGGCGTTACCCGCAGTGACGTACTTGCCTTCCTTGATCGTCTGGCCGCCGGAGAAGACCGGCTTGAGGCCCTGAAGGGTCTCGAACGTGGTGCCCGGACGGTTACACTCGTCACGGTCGCAGACAACGTCCTGATAGGTTTCTTCGCCGGTTTCCTTGTTGAACAGCTTCATGCGGGTCTTCAGAGGAACGATTTCCTCAGCCATGTAGCCTTTTTCCTGGAAGGCGGCGGTGCGCTTCTGGCTTTCGGCGGAATAGCGGTCCTGGGCTTCGCGCGAGACATTGTAGCGGTCTGCCACGATCTCAGCTGTCTCGATCATGGTCATCCAGATCGCTGGCCATTCGGCCATCAGCTTCTCTTCGGTGAAGCGGAACGTGTTCATGTGGCCCGAGCGGGATACCAGCGACAGGCTTTCAACGCCGCCGCCGACAGCAACAGGGGCGCCTTCATTCTTGATCGTCCAGGCTGCGTTCGCGATGGCCTGAAGGCCTGACGAGCAGAAGCGGTTGATGGTGGCGCCCGACGTGGTCGATGGGCAGCCGGCCCAGAGCGCGGCGTTGCGCGCAACGTTGTGGCCGGTGGCGCCTTCAGGCTGCGCGGCGCCGAGATAGACGTCCTCAACCTCTTTGGCGTCGATGCCGGCGCGTTCGATAGCGCTTTTGATGGCATGGCCGGCCATTGTGATACCATGGGTGTCGTTCAGGGTACCGCGGCCGGCTTTTGCCATGCCTGTACGCGCGGTTGATACGATGACAGCTTCTTTCATTCTTTTCTCCTCCGGAATGAGCTTTGTCTTGTTGCGCTGCAACCTAACGAGGGGAGTCTCACTAGGCTAGTAAAAAACCTGTGCTTTGCAGCGGCGATCGGCCACGGGGGAACCGCAGGCCCGACGCGCCCGTTTGTTACAAAACAGAAAGGCGCTTCATGCCCACCGGAAAACGCGATGATATCGACAGGATGGCCAGGCTGCTGGACACGCAGTTTCGCCTGCCCGGGACGAAGATGCGCTTTGGCCTCGATTTTCTCGTCGGCCTCGTTCCGGGCGTCGGCGATGCCGTGACCGGCGGGCTTGGCCTGTGGATTGTCCATCGCGCGCGTCAGGAAGGTGCGTCGGTCTTTCTGCTCTTCCGAATGATCTGGAACCTGTTGGTCGATACGGTGCTCGGCGCGATCCCTCTTGTTGGCGATATTTTCGACTTTGCTTTCAAGGCGAACAGGAAGAATGCCGCGATGCTCCAGCGTCACCTGGACAAACATGAGGCGAAAATGGCGAAGGCCGCGCAAGACGCGTAGATGCCAGGGCGCCCCAGATGGCCCGCAATGGGCTGGTCTGACCTGCAAAGATCGCGCATGATCTCCGCTCAGCCAGACGTGGAGGGACAAGACATGGTAAAGGTGATCGGGGTTGGAGGGGTATTTTTCCTCTGCAAGGATACAGAAGCAACCAAGACCTGGTATCAAAAGGTGCTGGGGCTTGAGCCTACGGATTTCGGGGGATTTGCATTCAAGCAAGCCGAAGCCGCCGCGACCTTCCCTAAAGGCGCCATGACGATCTTTGCGCCGTTTTCGGACGATAGCGATTACTTCAAGCCGTCCGAAAAATCGATGATGTTCAATCTGATGGTTGATGATCTTGATGGGATGCTTGAACGCATCAAGTCGGCCGGTGTGGAGCTGACGCAGCCGAGCGAGTCGCACGATTACGGCAAGTTCGCCTGGCTGATGGACCCGGACGGCCGCAAGATCGAGCTTTGGCAGCCGGTTGAGCCGAAAGGCTAGGTTCTGATTGGCGCGGCGGTCTACAGGCAGCCATATCCCCTGCTCATAGCGATTGAATCTGAAACCCGGCGGCGCCGACCATGCGTGTCTGGATTGGCGGTTTTCTGCTCGCCAGTGCCGTCATCATGGCCGTCGCCTACCGGTTGCGTCGGCTGGGTCGCGTGCCTCAGCTGGACGGACCATCCGGAATTTCGGACGCGTCGCCAACCGTGATCTCGTCTGCGAAGACGGCCACGGCTTGATCGGCTTCAGTGTAGGCTGGCCATTCAAAGCCATCGGCGCAGCTGATCGAGGTCGATGACACATCCATTTTCATGAAGGCTGTCCAGCAGGAGTTTACGAGATCGGCATAGGCCGCATCGCTTTCATCTGTCTGGCCGCCGCCCCAGCTTGAGGTTTCAAGCGAGTCGAAGGTGTACATCAGCTCGGCTGAGTGGATTGGGCCGTTGACCCATTTCTCCTTGCGGAAGTCGGGCATCTTCTGGAAATTGTAGAGGAAGGCCGGGGCGCCCTCATCGCCCGTCATCGCTGCGACTTTGGTGGCGCTGGAGAAGCCCCGCTCGCCAGCATTGGAGCCGATGAGGACGGGCACGTCGATTTCCTTGCCCGCCTCGAAAGCCTCCTTGGCGGAGATCGTCTGGAACTGGCCATCGATCACGCCGGAGACGCCTGCGCGCAGCGATGGATTGTAGGTGAAGGTCTGCGCCGTGATGTTGCGCAGCTGCTCTGCCGTGGCATCTGCCGGGAGGCCAAGCGTCATCGCGCCTTTCTGGCCGAGGGCTTCGCCATCTTCCAGCGAACGGCCCGGCGAAACGAAAGCGCCTGACTGGATAATGGCGCGGTCAAACAGGCCTTCAGCGGATGGCGTCGAGAGAAGGTTGATGACCATGACGCCGCCAGCAGACTGTCCTGCAATGGTGACATTGTCAGGATCGCCGCCAAAAGCGGAGATGTTTTCCTTGATCCATTCAAGCGCGCCGACAGCGTCCATCAGGGCAAAGCTGCCGGTCGGCCCGCCTTCTGCGGTGAGGCCTGGATGCGCGAAATAGCCCATCGGCCCGAGGCGATAATTGATCGAGACGGTGATGACGCCATTCTTAGCGTTCGCCGTGCCGTCATAGGAGCCGAGATGGCCGGCGCCAAGGAAGCCTGCGCCGCCGTGCATCCAGAGCATGACCGGGGCGTTCTCGGCGTTTTCCGGCGCGGTGACTTCGGCGTAGAGGCAGTCCTCGGATTTTACGCCAGAGACGCCGCCGCCGTTCGGCTCGCTCGGGTCTGCCACCATTGGCTGCATGCAGGGCGGGCCAAACTCGATCACGGTGCGGTCACCATCCCAGGCATCGACCGGTTGCGGCGGCTTCCAGCGCAGATCGCCCATTGGCGGTTTGGCGTAGGGCACGCCGCGGAAGACATGCACGTCGCCAAGGTCTTCGCCGACAAGGCGGCCGTTTGGCGTTTCGACGACGGCCGTATCTATCAGATTATCCGGGGTGTAGCCGACCTGAGGCGTATGCTCGGACGGCGTCTCGCCGCCCTCATTGTGATGCGCCGCGAGGGCGGGAAGGGCGGCGGCCATAAGGGCTGCGCAAGAGACCATGAGTTTCAGTTTCATTCCAGTTTCCTCCCGTCCGGGCCTTTGTCGGCGCGGCTCTTAACTTGATGAGAGTAAACTTCATTCAACTGGTGCTATTGTCAATAGCGATTGGCGCGAAACACGGAGGGCCGTTCGCGATCTTTCGTGGTGCATAAAAAAGGCCGCCCCTGTTCAGGTGGGGCGGCCAGATATTCAGAGAGTGAGGTGGAAGCTTGATTACTTCTTTGCAGCCTCATTGCACTTTTCGAGGTCGGCTTCGGAGAGGCCGTCCTTTTCAGTGCCGAAGGCTACAAGTTCGCCAACTTCCGAGGCGACGTCCTTGCAGGTGCGCACGGTGGCCGTGCGACGATTGAGTTCTGCGACGCAGGTGTCGCCTTCGCATGACCAGACGGCCTTGGCGGCAACAACCGTGTCATTGCTGTCGAATGAATTGGCCAGTTTGGCCGTGAAGCTGGTGCCGGCGGCAGCAGGAAGAACAACGGCGCCGAGCGCCGATGCGATCAGTATGGAGCGGATCATGTGGGAGGAACCTTATGCAAGAGGTTTGGACTATTCTTGTTATCTAACTCTTATCTAATGACGGCTGAATAATTTGTCAATCGTTCAGCGATAAGAGATTTTCGTCTGGTCGCTTCGGGTGGAAGGGGGAAGGAATGCGGACCGGTTGACGCGACGGCGCTGATTGAGGTTCCGAATGCGCAGGTTATCCTGCGGCAACACTATAAAAATAAGACCATCAGGGAGCCCCGACCATGGATTTCAATATCCCGGAAGATATCGCCAACTACCTCAATGAGCTGGACCATTTCATCGAGGAGAAGATCAAGCCGCTTGAGGAAGCCGACGACAATATCCGCTTCTTTGATCATCGGCGTGAGTGGGCCCGTACTGATTTCGACAATGGCGGGTTGCCGCGCAAGGAATGGGAAGAGCTGCTGGCCAAAGCGCGAAAGATCGCCGATGAGGCTGGCCATCTTCGCTATGCCCTGCCGAAGGAATTTGGCGGTCAGGACGGCACCAATCTCGGCATGGCGATCATCCGCGAGCATTTCGCACGCAAGGGTCTCGGCCTTCACAATGACCTGCAGAACGAGCACTCGATTGTTGGCAACATGCCGCAAATCCTCATGCTGCGGGATTTTGCCCGGCCTGAGCAGAAACATCTCATCCAGGACGCCCTCGACGGGAAGTTCCGCGCGACATTCGGCCTGACAGAGCCGCATCACGGCTCGGACGCGACGCATATGGAAACCCGCGCCGTCCGTCATAAGAAGGATGGCGAGGATGGCTGGCTGATCAATGGCGAGAAGATGTGGATCACCGGCATGCACCATGCCAGCCACATGATGTGCTTCTGCCGGACCTCCGGCGAGGATGGCGACGCGAAAGGCATTTCCTGCCTGCTTGTCCCGGCAGATCATCCCGGCATTACGATCGAAGAATATATGTGGACATTCAACATGCCCACGGACCATCCGCGCCTGACGATCAATAATGTCTGGGTGCCAGAAAGCGCGCTGTTCGGCCCGCCGGAAGGCGGCCTCGCGCTCGCCCAGCACTTCGTCCACGAGAACCGTATCCGCCAGGCGGCCAGCTCCTGCGGCGCGGCAATGTACTGCATCACCGAAGCGATCAACTACGCCAATGAGCGCCGCCCCTTCGGCAAGGCGCTCGCGCACAATCAGGCAATCCAGTTCCCGCTGGTGGAGCTGTCGACGCAGGCTGAAATGCTACGTCTGCTGATCTTCAAGACGGCTTGGGAGATGGACCAGATGTCGAAGCCGGACGTCGCGATCTATCTCTCCGACAAGGTGTCGATGTGTAACTATTACGCCAACCGCCTCTGCTGCGATGCGGCCGACCGGGCGATGCAGGTGCATGGCGGCATGGGCTATTCACGCCACAAGCCGTTTGAGCACATTTACCGCCACCACCGCCGCTATCGCATTACGGAAGGCTCCGAAGAGATCCAGATGCGCAAAGTCGCCGGCCACCTCTTCGGCTTCATGGGCCCCAATAAGGGCAAGAACCGGAATGAGCCGTTCGATTTTGCGGTGCGTTAAAGGTTAATCCCGCCTTTCTGAAAGCTTACTCGCCGGTTAAGGGAAACTGGCACATGCGTTGCACTTCGTTAGCGAAGTAGGCCGGTTTGCGGCCTGTTTCGAGACGAGAGGCAGTTTCGTATGTGGACACGCATTGCACGATTTGGAGCGGACGAACGCGGCGCGAGCGCGATGATCTTCGCGCTTATTGCGGTTGCGGTTCTGGCGCTTGCGGGGGTGGCGATTGATCTGCAGCGCGGCTTCAGCGCCGATGCGCGGTTACAGTCTGCGATCGATGCGTCTGCGCTGGCTGGGGCCAAGTCGCTCGAAGACAGCTCCCTGTCCGATGCCGATATCAAGCTTGCCGTCCAGAATGCGTTTGCGGCCAACATAGATGCTGGCCCGGATGCGCTCGATTGCGACGCGCCGGGGGTCCTGATTGACCGGACAAATGGCACGGTGCGGGTGAACGCAAATTGCGACCTGCCGACCACAATCGCCAGCCTGACGAAAGTCGACAAGGTTTCAATGAGCAATGAATCGAGTGCGCGCGCCGCAATGACCAAGCTGGACGTCGCGCTGATGCTGGACGTCTCTGGCTCGATGAAGGGCGAAAAGCTCGAAGACCTGAAAGTCGCCGCGAGCGACGCTATCGATATCCTGATTACACAGCGGACGGGCGACCGTGTCCGCGTGGGCTTCAACGCCTATTCAGACTCTGTGAATGCCGGAAGCTATGCGGATGCGGTCATGGACCGCCCTCGCTGGGCGCGCCCGACCGTATGCGTCTCCGAGCGCAAAGGGGCCGCCGCCTGGAAAGACGACGCGCCCGGCAACAACAAATGGATCGGCAGTGCCGCCAGCTCGTGTCCATCGACACCGGTTGAACCCCTGAGCTCGAACGCCAGCGTGCTCAAGGGCAAGATCGACAAGTTGCGCGCGAATGGTAGCACTGCCGGACATATCGGCGTGGCCTGGGCGTGGTATCTCATCTCACCGGCCTGGAAAGACATCTGGCCAGCTGCGTCTGCACCGCGGGCCTATGATGAGCCACAATCGAAAAAGGCCGTCATTCTGATGACCGATGGTGAGTTCAACACCGAGTATGAGCGCTGGCAGGGCAACAGCAAGCAGCAAGCCAAGAAACTGTGCGGCCGGATGCGCGATGAAGGCATCCTTGTTTACGCGATTGCGTTCGACGTTCGCTCTTCGGCCAAGCGCGTGCTTGAAGACTGCGCGGGCGAAAAGAGCCGCTTTTTCGACGCCAAAAACGGTGACGAACTGAAATCGGCTTACCGTTCCATTGCGAGCCAGCTGACAAATCTCGCGCTGACTGAGTAATTCCTGCGCAGCTGGATGGAATAACCTCATCGACGTGACGAGTTGTGCTTGCCGCCATCCGGAATCCGAAATAGGTAGGGGGCAGTAGACCTCCTTCCCGGGAGAGAGTGGGCCACAAGCCCGCCGCCGAAGGCGCAACCGCCCCGGAAACGCTCAGGCAAAATGGACCGGGGGGAGACCACACGCTGGAAAGAGGCGAATGCGGCTATGCCCGTATTGTCGGCCTCGCCGAAGGAGCAAGCCGGCTCATACCAATGAGCGTCAGGCGGAATCTCTCAGGCGCCGAGACAGCGGGGGCGGCCACATCCTCGGAGGGCGAGGGCTGTGTGGCTGTTCAACTGTAAAGGGCGCCATGGCTGATCAGGCTTCAGAAAACCTCCGCAAGACACCTCTTTATGATGTGCACGTCGAACATGGCGGCAAACTCGTGCCGTTTGCCGGCTATGAAATGCCCGTGCAGTTTGAGGGCGTCATGGCAGAGCATCTGTGGACGCGCCAGCATGCCGGCCTGTTCGATGTCTCACATATGGGCCCGTGCTTCCTGTTCCTGAAGGAAGGCCTTGGAGGGCCGGGCGCGCATGAGAAGATTTCGGCGCTGCTTGAGCAAATTGTCCCGAGCGATATTGCTGCACTGAAGCCGGGGCAGGGCCGTTTGACCGTTCTGCTGAACGAAGAGGGCGGTATCCTCGACGATCTGATCGTGACGCGTATGCCTGACGATGATCTGCAGGGCATGCTCTATATTGTCGTCAATGGCGCGGTGAAGGCCGAAGACTGGGCACTGATGCGTGAGAAGCTCAGCGACCAGTGCATGCTGCAGACCGCCGATGACCGGATATTGGTGGCCTTGCAGGGGCCGGAAGCGGCTGCTGTGATCGAGCCGCATTTTCCTGAAGCAGGTGAGCTTAAATTCATGCGCTGTGCGCACGTCCAGAAGGATGGCGAGCGGTTCATGGTAACCCGCTCTGGCTATACCGGCGAGGACGGGTTCGAGCTGCTTCTGCCGAACAATGAGACTGGGCTTGGCATCGTGAAAGCACTGCTGGCCGATGACCGCGTCAAGCCGATCGGGCTTGGGGCGCGCGACAGTCTGCGTCTGGAAGCCGGGCTTTGCCTCTATGGCCATGATATGGACCCAAGTCGCACTCTGGTCGAGGCCGACCTGCAATGGGTGATCCAGAAGTCACGCCGGGCGCGGGCTGATTTTCCCGGCGCCGCCAAAATTACCGATCAGCTGACCAATGGCGCAGCCGAAAAGCGCGTTGGTATCCGCCCGCTTGAGCGCGCGCCGGCCCGCGAGGGCACAGAGATACATGTCGACGGCGTTAAAGTTGGCGTCGTGACATCAGGCGGCTTCGGGCCGAGCGTCGAAGGGCCTGTCGCGATGGGCTATATTCGCGCCGATCTGACCGAGCCAGGCACCAAGATTGACCTGATGGTGCGCGGCAAGGCCCGCGCCGGTGAGGTCGCCGCCCTTCCATTCGTCGAACCAAATTACAAACGTTGAGGACCAGTTGAGATGACCCAGAAATTTACCCAGCAGAATACGTTCTACACCGAAGACCATGAATGGGTGACGGTGCATGGCGATCTCGCGACTTGCGGGATCACCCGCTACGCTGCCGACCAGCTGGGCGATGTCGTTTTCGTTGAAGTGCCGGAAGTCGGCAAAGTGTTCAAAAAGGGTGACGACATGGCCGTCGTGGAGAGCGTGAAAGCCGCCTCCGACGTTTATGCGCCGATGAGCGGCGAAGTTATCGATGCGAACGGCAAGCTCGGCGACGCCCCTGAAACTGTGAACGAGCATCCGGAAACCGAAGGCTGGTTCTGCGTCATCCGTTTTTCTGACGGCGCTGAAACCAAGGGCCTGATGGACAAGGACGCTTATTACGAATTCTGCAAAGGCCACTAGATATGCGCTACCTGCCGCTCACGCCCGAAGACCGCAAAGCCATGCTCCAGACCATTGGGGCAAGCTCGGTCGATGATTTCTACCATGATGTTCCCGAAGCCGCCCGCCTGGGCGCGAAGGTCGACGGCCTGCCGGATCATCAGGGCGAACTGGCCGTTGAGCGGCATCTGGCGGCGCTGTCTGCGAAGAACCGGACGGCCTCTGAAGGCAAGTTCTTCGTCGGCTGCGGCGCCTATAAGCACCATGTGCCGGCTACGGTGGACCATATCATCCAGCGCTCGGAATTCCTGACGACCTATACGCCGTATCAGCCTGAAATCGCGCAAGGGACACTGCAGACCCTGTTCGAATTCCAGAGCCAGGTGGCCGCGCTGACCGCAATGGATGTCGCCAATGCATCGATGTATGACGGCTCGACCGGATGCGCCGAAGCTGCGCTGATGGCGTGCCGGGTGACCCGCCGCAAGAAAGTCATCCTGTCGGGCGGTCTGCATCCGCATTATGCGGCGGCGACGCGCACGGTCTGTGAAGCCCAAGGTATTGAGATCGTTCAGCTGCCACCAGCGGTGGACGGCGAGCTCGCGCTGGCTGATGCGGTCGATGACAAGACGGCTTGCGTCATCGGCCAGAGCCCGAACGTCTTCGGCACGGTCACGGATTTGACGCCTGTGTCAGAGGCGGCCCATAGCGACGGTGCGCTGCTGGTGTCTGTGTTCACCGAAGCGGTATCGCTCGGCATGGTCGCACCACCCGGAGAGATGGGCGCCGATATCGCTGTGGGCGAAGGTCAGTCCATCGGGAATGCGCTGAACTTTGGTGGGCCATATGTTGGCCTCTTCGCGACCAACCAGAAATTCGTCCGGCAGATGCCAGGCCGGCTTTGCGGTGAAACCGTCGATGCCGATGGCAAACGCGGCTTCGTGCTGACGCTCTCGACACGCGAGCAGCATATCCGCCGCGACAAGGCGACGTCGAACATCTGCACCAATGCAGGGCTCTGTACGCTGGCCTTTACCGCGCACATGACTCTGCTGGGCGACAAGGGCCTGTCGCAACTGGCCGAGCTCAACCATGAAGCGGCCTGTGACCTCGCCGATGCGCTTGAGGCTGTGCCGGGCGTGGAAATCCTGACGCCGCGCTTCTTCAACGAGTTCGCGTTCAAGACGCCCATGGATGCCGAAGCCGTGCTCGCCCAGCTTGACGAGCTTGGCGTGATTGGGGGCGTGCGCGCCTCGCGTCTCTTCCCGAACAAGAAGCTCGACGATGTCATCATCTGCGCAGCCACCGAGTGCACGACGCCCGAGGACATTGCGGCGTTTGCAGAAGCGCTGACGGAGGTGTTGTAGATGGCTATTGCCGCGCAGCTTACGAGGACATTCTCGTGCTCGGCGTCCTGCAGGTCAGCGCCGCCATTGTCCAGACAAGTGAATAGTTAGGTGAGTATTGGACGCTCATTCCTCGGGTTGGGTGCCGTATTGATCGGCGCCTACCTGGTGTTTGGGCTTGGTATTTATCTCTTTCAGGATGGCGCGATCTATTACGCTGATCCAGACCGTGTTGAGGTCAAATCAAGCTGGCCGATAAACGAAATAAAGATCGAAACAGCTGACGGCGAAACGCTTGTCGGGTGGTATATGGCCGCTCAGCTTGGTTGCCCCACAATGCTTATGTTTCACGGCAATGCCGGGCATGTTGGTAAAGCCGGATGGCAATATGGCAGGATCCACGAAGCAGGGGTCGGGATGCTGGCCGTATCCTGGCGTGGATATGCCGGATCAACGGGCAAGCCGAGCGAGGCCGGCCTCTACGCAGACGCGCAGGCATCCTATGACGCGTTGCGCGAAATGGGCGTGACGCCAGACCAGATCGTGATTCACGGTTTCTCTCTCGGCTCGTCGCCCGCAACGCTGATTGCATCCAGAAATCCGTCCACCGCCTTGATCCTGGAAGCTCCGTTTTTCTCGGCAGTGCGAATGGCGCGCGAGCGTCTACCGATTTATCCGACGGGTTTGATGTTGCGCCACAAATATCCGACAAATCAATATATTGGCGACGTGGACGCGCCCCTTCTGATCGTCCACGGAAGCGCCGACAGTGTCATTCCAGCGAAGCATTCTGAAGACCTGGCGACGCTTGCCAAGGCGCCCGTGAAGCGCATCGTTTTCGATGGTTCCGACCACAACACACTTGTTCGAGATGGCCTGTATGCAGATGCCGCGTGGCCGTTTCTCAAACCCCTTTATCCCGATTGTCCTTTCACCGTTTCCGAAGAGGTGACCCAGCTATGACCATGAATTCCCAAGGCCGTCCGACAACCCCTTCAGAGGCGGCGCCGATGACTGATATTTCCACCGTTTCCGGCTCAAGGGGCCTGCGCCAGCGCGAGGACCTGATCTTCGAGACAGGCGATGCTGGCCGCACCGGTGTTGATCTGCCAGACCCAAAAGGCACCGCCTCCCGGCTTGGCGGCGTCACGCGCAAGCGGCCGACGGATCTTCCGGGGCTCTCTGAGCCTGAAGCGATGCGCCATTATGTGCGCCTCAGCCAGCAGAACTACGCCATCGACCTTGGCCTGTTCCCGCTTGGCAGCTGTACGATGAAGCACAATCCGCGCCTCAATGAGAAAACGGCCCGGATGCCGGGCTTTGCCGATGTGCACCCGCTGCAGCCACAGGCGACCGTGCAGGGCGCGCTGGAGCTGATCGATCAGCTCGCGACCTGGCTGAAGACGCTGACCAATATGCCTGCCGTCGCGATGAGCCCGAAGGCCGGTGCGCATGGCGAGTTCTGCGGTATGATGGCGATCCGCGGGGCGCTGATGGCGCGCGGCGAGATCGAAACGCGCAAGCGCGTGCTGGTGCCAGCCTCTGCGCATGGCACCAACCCGGCGACGGCGGTGCAGTGCGGCTTTGTCGTGGATGAGATCAAGGCGGATGCGCGCGGCCGGGTCGATATGGATGATCTGCGCGCCAAGCTGGAAGACAGCTCGGACATTGCCGGGATCATGCTGACCAATCCAAACACGTGCGGTCTCTTTGAGACGGATATTCGCGAGATTGCTGAGCTGATCCACGCGGCGGGCGGCTATTTCTATTGCGATGGGGCAAACTTCAACGCCATCGTCGGGCGCGTGCGCCCAGGCGATCTGGGCGTCGATGCGATGCACATCAATCTGCACAAAACCTTCTCCACCCCGCATGGCGGCGGCGGCCCGGGCTCTGGCCCGACTGTCCTGTCAGAAGCGCTGGCTGATTATGCGCCTGTGCCCTTCGTGGTGAAGGATGATGATGGCTTCCGCCTCGTCGAGGAAGTCGACGGCAAGGGTGAGGATGCGTTTGGCCGCCTCTGCGCCTTCCATGGCCAGATGGGCATGTTCGTGCGCGCGCTGACTTATATGCTGAGCCACGGCGCCGATGGCCTGAAGCAGGCGGCTGAAGATGCGGTGCTGAACGCCAATTATATTCAGGCCCGTCTGAAGACCGTAATGTCACCGGCCTTTGACGGCTATTGCATGCACGAGGCGCTGTTCTCTGACGCGTTCGCGGCTGATGGGATCGATACGCTGGATATCGCCAAGGCGATGATCGACGAGGGCTATCACCCGATGACGATGTACTTCCCGCTGGTGGTGCATGGCGCGATGCTGATCGAGCCGACAGAGACCGAAAGCAAGGCTGAGCTCGACCGCTTCTGCGATGCGATGCTGTCGATTGCGGAGAAGGCCAAGGCTGGCGATATGAGCCTCAAGGGCGCGCCATATCTTGCGCCAATGCGCCGGCTTGATGAGACGCAGGCTGCACGCAAGCCGGTGCTGCGCTGGGATAAGCTCGCCGTGGCCGCAGAATAGCCCCAGCCTAGGGCCCGACCTCTTCCAGGAGTGCCGCCTTTGAGCGGTTTGTCTGGCGATGCCTGAACCGTCGGTTCAGGTAATCCAGCGTTTTGCGCTCGTAGAAATGATAGCTGAGAGCCGCAACGATGGTTGAGGCGATGACCGCGGCCAGCACGAAGAGACCATTGCCGCAGATGACGAACAGGCTGGACGGCAGGCCGAGCGATGGCGCCAGCTTCGCTGCATTCGTGAAGATCGCGCCAAGGCAGATCATGACGAGCGGATGGCAGAGATAAAGCGAGAAGGACCAGTCGCCGAGACGGGACAGAACCGAGCGAAGCCGCCCGACAGGCATGCGGACCCCGCTGGCCCCGTAGACGAGGGCGGCTGAGGGCAGGGCGAAGATCTCCACCCGCTGCCAGGGGGCGGGCGCCTTTTCGAGCAGGAAAAGCGCTGCGGCGAAACTGGCGGCGCCTATCAGGAGGATGGGGAGATGAAAATGGCGCCGCCCGGTCACGAAAAGCCATCCTGCGATTGCTCCGGCAATGAATTCGAGGCTGAACGGGCTGAAGGCAATGGCGAGGAGGCTTGAGACAGACCCAAGCTTCGGAAGGACAAGATGCACGCCTACAATCAGCGCGCTCCAGCCTAGCAGCGCCAAGAGAAGCGCCCGCTTCGGCAGAAGAAGGAGAAAGCCGAAGACGATGTAGAAATGGACTTCGTGGATCAGCGTCCAGCCGACATTGATGTGCGGCAGGTCGGGCTGGGGAATGAGGAACCACGACTTGATGAGGAAGATCCAGCCATTTGTCTCCGCGGGATCGAAGGCGCTCGGGTGCCAGAGGGTGCCGGCGATGATCAGGCAGAGGATGCTGAACAGGGCGCAATAGAACCACCATACGGGGTAGATGCGGAAGATCCGCGCCAGCCAGAATTGCAGGGTCTGGCCGGGACCGGACGGAAGCTTGTAGGTCACATAGACCATCACGAAGCCTGAAATGGCGAAGAACAGGTCGACCCCGGCATAGCCGCTATAGAAGATCTGCATTGCTGGCCTGACCGGCGTTCCGTCGAGCAGCCCATGCGCCACTTCCGTCCCCCGAATATGATGGAACAGGACGAGATAGGAGGCGAGCGCGCGCAGCGCCTGCAGTTCCGCAATTTTCATTTTCAGGATCCCCCAAGTCCAACTCGCATTTTTGCGCCCGGTGGGGGAGTAGGCAAGCTAAATTATAGACATCGCCTGCATCGCGCGGCGCTACCAGATGGCGGGCTTGATCGGCGCCGGCTTCAGCTGCGCATTGGTATCCTTGAAGAGGGCGCGCCGGGCGCGGCTCGACAGGCCGATGACGGGTCGCTCGAACAGGTAGAAGACCAGCGCCGCAAAAAGAAGGCTGAGGCTGACGCATGTGACATTGTAAAGGATGTTATCCACGAGACCGGGCGAGCCGAGGATGAACCAGTCCGCATAGGGCGTGCCGTCGAGCCGCTGTCCGATCACTGGGAAGAGGCGCCGTACGCCGCTCAGCACGAAGAGGTGGCTGAGATAGAGGGCGAAGGACCAGTCGCCGAGCGTGACGAGCCAGCGGGGCATTTCTATGCCGCCATTCGCCTCGAGGGAAGCAAGGGCATAGACGAGGGCGATGCTGGGCAGGCCGAACCAGAAGACGCGTCCCCACTCCAGCGTGAAGGGCGTTTCCTGGCCCTGGGCGATGAGGGCGCCGACAAGCGCACAGGCGCTGAGCAGAACCATGAGCGGCGGATGGAAGCGCCGGCCACTCATTACCAGAAGGCCTGCGAGGCACCCTCCGATGAACTCGAGAGACAGCGGGTGAACGGCGAGCGATAGGTAGTCAGTTGGATAGGGGCCGGTCAGCCCCGCAAGCGCGCCAGCGATCACGAGCGCGGCCCAAAGGAGAAGTACCCAGGGCAGGAAGCGGCGTGGCAGAAGGATGATCAGCGCGAAGACCAGGTAGAAATGCATCTCGTGGACCAGCGTCCAGCCCAGGCCAAAGACTGGCCAGGCTGGTTGCGGCAGGAGACCAAGCGATAGCACGATGTGCAGCCAGGGATTGTCAGCCACGAAACTGGTGCCATCGAGGGACCGTTTCACGCCGGCGTCCCAGGGCGTTCCAAGCGTGAAGAAGAAATAGGCCATCATCAAAGCCGCGAAAAGCCACCAGAGCGGGTAGATCCTTGCGGCCCGCGCAAACAGAAAGGCCAGCGAGGTCATCGGCCGCGGCAGCACCTTGCCCGTCACATAGACCATGATGAAGCCGGAGATCACAAAGAACAGGTCGACACCGGCAAAGCCGTTCTGAACGATGAGACCGGCCAGCGGATTCTCCTGAAAGCCATTCTCGGCAATTGTGCGAATCTCCAGCGAGCGCGTGTGGTAGACCACGACGAGCATGGCGGCTGCAGCCCGCAGGGATTGGATGGAATCAAGCTTCAAAGGTGGGGGCCTCTCATTGCATGCCCGACAAATTTTCAGGGGAGAGCTAAAACACTGTAATTCGTTGAATTGCGATCCCTGATGATCGACATTATGTGTGCGGCATAGCAATCGCCGTGTAACATGAAAAGGCTGCAACATTGAGGCCAGTTGCGGCGTTTTCGTTGTATTCTCTTTCTGATCTAGGCAATCTGAACTCAATGACGACAGCTTTACTGAATGCCTGACATCCGGCCTGATACACAGCCTGAAAATGCGGACGCGGAGACTTATTCGGAGGAGACTTCGAAGCTCTCGGTGCGAACCAGTGTGCAAACAGTCCTGAGGCAGTTTCTGGCGCTGCTGGGGCTGTTCCTGATCGCCATCGCCATTCCGATCGCATTCTTGACGCCGATCCTTCCGATTGGCCTGCCGATTGCGATCTTTGGCGTCGTGCTGCTGGGGCGCAATTCACTCTGGGGCAGGCGCTGGATGGAGGGGGTGCTCGACCGGCATCCGCGTGTCGAAAGATTTGCGCCGAACTGGCTGATGCGCGCGGTATTCGGGAGAGAGAAACGCGCCGGCTAAAACGTACAGGCAATAAGGCCTACGAGAAGAGCAAAGAAAAAGCCCCGCCATCGACGCCGATAGCGGGGCTTTTTGAATTGAAGGGGGCGATGAGCGCCTAGTTGAGGGCTTTCTCGATTTCGCCGAGCGCTTCGGTGAACAGGTCACCGCGCTTTGGCGAAGAGGCAAGAATGTCCTTGGAGGCGCGTGTCGCAGCATCGGCAGCGGCGCGGCGGACATCTTCGGTCGCATCAGCTTCGGCGCGGGCGATCCGGGATTCAGCCTGGGCTTCGCGGCGGGCAACTTTCTCAGCAAGATCCTTGCGGGCCTGCTCAACCATCATCTTCGCATCGGCCTTGGCCTGCTTGATCATGGCGTCAGCGGCTGCGTCGGCTTCTTTCTGCTTGCGTTCAGCGTCAGCCAGCATGGCAGCGGCTTCCTCACGCAGGGCGCGGGATTCGTCGAGCTGCTTCTGGATTTCGGCCGACCGGTTGTCGAGCATGGTGCCAATGGTCTTGAAGGCACCCATGAAGCCAGCGATCGCCAGGAAGACGACGAAGGCCAGGAAAGCAACATGCGTGGTCGGGTCCGTGAAGGGCGCGATCAGGTTATGAAAACCTGTCGTGGCCTCATGACCGGCCCCATGCCCGGCTTCTTCAGTCGCCGCCAGCGCAACGGGCGAAGCCAGCAGGGAGGCCGAAGCAAGACAGAACAGACGGTTCATCATGGGACTAGCCCTCCTGAGCGACGGTGTTGCGGGCCACGGCAGCTTTCGCCTCGGCTTCGCTGACGGTGACGCCAATACGGGACAGCATGGCCTGCGTGGTGCTTGTCGCAATTGATTCGACATTCGACAGGGCCTTTTCGCGAACCTGTTGAATACGGGATTCAGCTTCCGTCAGACGCTCAGCGAGCTCTGCATCGGCCTTCTGCGATTCGGCAGCGATCTCTGCATCGACCTTGGCGCGAGCCTTGTCGGATGTTTCGCGGGCCTTGGCGCGGGATTCAGCGAGCATGAGCTCTTGCTGGCGCTTGGCTTCCTTGGCTTCCTCGTCGAGACGTGCAGCCTCATCAAGAGCGTCGGCAACGGTGTCTTCGCGTTTCTCGATCACGCCGCCAAGCTTTGGCAGGATGAAGCGGGAGAGCGCGAGATAGAGACCGCCGAAAAGGATCACCAGCCAGAAAAGCTGTGATGGGAAATGCCACGGATCGAATGGCGGGAACGCCGCACTTCCGGGGGCTTCAGTCGCGGCTTCAGCAGCAAGTGACAGGAATGTCATGACGTGACCTTGATAACTCGGAGTCGAGGAAAATCGGCTGGCCCGTCATTGTTGAGGGCCAGCCATATTCGGGTGTGTTCGCTTAAACGACGAACAGGATCAGGATCGACACCAGGAAGGCCAGGATGCCGAGGGCTTCCGAAAGGGCCATACCGATGAAGAGGTTACCGGTTTGCTGTGGTGCGGCCGATGGGTTGCGCATGGCAGCGTCGAGGAACGATCCGAAGATGTTACCCACACCGATAGCAGCACCGATCATGCCGAGGGTTGCGAGGCCAGCGCCTACATATTTGAGGCCGAGGGTGATATCGCCTTCCATTTCAAGATCTCCTTTGGGAAAGACAGTAGATTAGCTCTGGTGCCCGTGAAGCCTGTTCGAGCGGGCGCGTCAAGGGTTGTGGTACGGCTTTAAGGCCGCACCGGCGAACTAGTGAGCAGGGTGAAGTGCGTCATTGAGGTAAACGCAGGTCAGAATTGCGAAGACATAAGCCTGCAGACCAGCGACGAGAAGCTCAAGAGCGTTGAGCGCAACACCCATGGTGAAAGCCAGCGCGCCAACAACACTGAGCGCGACAGCACCAGCAAAGGCGGCAGCGAAAAGCTGAACGGCAAAACCAGCAAATAGCTTCAGCATGATGTGTCCGGCCAGCATGTTGGCAAACAGACGCAGCGCAAGCGTAACCGGACGTGCGAAGAAAGAGATGATCTCAATTGGAACGAGCAAAATGTAGATCGGCCATGGCGCACCGGCTGGCGCGAACAGTTTCAGGAATTTGAAGCCGTTCTTGTAGAAACCATAGACAATCACGATGCTTATCACGAGCAGCGACAGCGCTGCGGTGACGATCAAGTGGCTGGTCGTGGTGAAGGCATAGGGGACCATGCCGATCATGTTCGCGAAGAACACAAAGAAGAAGAGGGTGAAGACGAAGGGGAAGAATTTCAGGCCTTCCTCACCGGCGGCGCCGCGCACCATGTCGGCAACAAAGCCGTAACCGATCTCAGCGATCGACTGGGCGCGCGTTGGCACCAGTTTGCCGTTCGTTGCGGCCATGCCGAAGAAGATAATGATCAGCGCAACGCCAAGCAGCATGTAGAATGATGCATTGGTGAAAGACAGATCGATACCCGCAATCGAGAAATCGAAAAGCTTCTGCACCTGGAATTGGTGCATTGGGTCGGCCATCTGGTGGAAGGATAGGTTCATCAGCCCTGGTTCCCGTTTTCCGGACCATCAGACTGGTCCGTTCCCTGTAACTGTATGCTCGCCGTCATCTGGCGATAGGCGCGTATAACATTGAGGATGCCAGCCGCAAGGCCGAATCCCATCATGACAAGCAATCCCCACGGCTTCGTTCCGAAAAAATGATCGATCAGAAGACCGAACATGATCCCGACAAACACCGAAGCGCCAAATTCCGCCCCATAGCGAAGCGCTTGCGCACCTGCCGAGACAGAGCCGTCAGTCTTTGCTTCGCGGGCGGCCTGTTTGGCCTCCTTCTCGGCGCGCTTGGCCTGGGCCTTTGCGATCCGGTCACTCAGATCATTCTGGTCCTGGCCTGACATGGTACGCCTGAAGGTCGCTTTGCTTAGATGACGATGGGAGGGGACTCCCTGTCGATTTGGCCGGAAACTATTGGAGGGGGCATGGCAAGTCAAGCCAAGGAAGCAATAGCTAAATATCTGAAATAATACGAAAAAATATCAAAGCAGCTTTTGACGCAGTCAGTTACTCTGCTGCGACCAGCTCTTCAGCGGCATCAAGATCAACAGAGACGAGTTTCGAGACGCCTTTTTCGCGCATCGTGACGCCGAACAGGCGGTCCATCCGGCTCATCGTGACGGGATTGTGCGTAATCACGACGAAGCGCGTATCGGTGCGCCGGCGCATTTCGTCCAAAAGGCGGCAATAGCGGTCAACGTTCGCGTCATCGAGTGGCGCGTCGACCTCGTCCAGCACGCAGATTGGGGACGGGCGCGACAGGAAGACAGCAAAGATAAGCGCCGTCGCCGTCAGGGCCTGCTCGCCGCCAGACATGAGGCTCAGCGTGCCAAGGCGCTTGCCCGGCGGCTGCGCCATGATTTCGAGACCTGCGTTGAGCGGGTCCTCATCATCGACCAGGCGCAGTTCGGCTTCACCGCCGCGGAAGAGGGTGGTGAAGAGAGCCTTGAAGTGTTCATTGACGCGGTCGAAGGCTTCCAGAAGGCGGGCGCGCCCTTCATCATTGAGGGACGCGACCCCTTCACGCAGCCGGGCGATCGCCTTGATCAGGTCTTCTTTCTCGGTCGCCTGGGTGCCGAGTCGCTCGGCCAGTTCCTCGGCCTCAGCTTCGGCTTCCATGTTAACGCCGCCAAGCTGGTCGCGGTCACGGCGCAGGAAATCGAGCTGGCGTTCAGCCTCAGACGTCTCGAGCGTTTCCAGCTCTTCCTCATCAAGCCCCGCGCGGGCGAGCGTCATCAGGCCTTCGGGCAGACGCTGGAACTGGCTGCGGGCCGAATCGATGGCATCGTTCAGACGCGATTCGGCATTTTCCACGCGGACCTTGGCGCCAGCGAGTGATTCGCGGGCATCCATGGCGGCGTTCGATGTGTCGCGCGCCTCGGTTTCAGTTTCGCGGAGGCTCGCTTCTTTTTCGGCGAGCCTGTCTGCGGCGTCTTTTCTTGAGGTTTCGAGCTCTTCGACGCGGGCCGCGAGCATTTCGAGCTGGTCCTGCATCTCTGCTGGGCGGGCGCGCGCCGCTTCTGCTTCTGCGGCCGCTTCGCGGCGGCGTTGCAGAAGGGCTGCGAGGCGCTCCTCGCTATTGGCGAGGCGGTTTTCCCAACGCTGAACGTCTTTCTCGAAGCCTTCGCGGCGGGCGATTGCCTGTTCGCGGTTGCGTGTGATGTCAGCGAGACGGCCCCGGCACTCGGTTTCATTCGCGCGGGCTGCAGAAAGGGTCTCGCGGGCGGCCGCAACTTCAGCTTCCAGCGCAGCAATGTCGGCCTCGTCACCGCCGATGGAGACAAGCGTGAGCGTTTCTTCAACACCGCGCAGGTCTGATTCGACGCGGGCGAGCGCTTCACTGGCTGATTCGCGTTTGACATCGGCGCGGTCCAGCGTCTGGCGGATGTCAGCAGAGGCTGAGCGGGCAAGATTAAGATCAGTCGCCTTGGGCGAAACCTGGCGGCGCGCTTCTTTGAGATCGCTCTCAGCGTTTGCGCGGGCTTCGCGCGCTTCGGCGAGGGCGGCAGTCGCGGTCTCCAGCGTCTCACGGGCCGGGCCGATCTCGGCCTCGGCGGTTTCCAGCCGGGCCTGCTGGGCAAGGCGTTCGGCGGCAGAGACAGGCGCGTCAGGTGTGCGGGTGAAGCCGTCCCAGCGCCAGAGATGACCCTCTTTGGTGACAAGGCGCTGGCCGGGCCGAAGTTCAGCGGCGAGCTTCTCGCCATCGCCAGCCTCAACCACGCCGCATTGCGAGAGGCGGGCATCAAGCTCTGCCGGGGCATCGACAACATCAGATAGCGGGCGCGCACCGGCCGGCAGGGCATCTGTCGCCATTTCGCGGCCGGCCCAATAGAGCGCGGAGTCTTTCTGGAGCGAGGCCTGAAGATCATCGCCAAGCGCAGCAGCAACGGCTTTCTCGAAGCCGTCATGCGCGCGGACGCGGTCAATAACGGGCGGGGCTTTCGGGCCCGTCGCCTGTTTCAGAAGGCGTTGCAGACCGCCGATCTCTGACTCCAGCGTGCGGACGGCTTTGTCGGCGGCGTCGCGCGGGCCTTGTGCATCGCTTTCCTCGGCGCGTGCTTCGGCGAGCGCTTCTTCAGCGGCATCGACGGCGCGTTCGGCGTCGTGCAGGGCAAGCTCTGCGGCTTCCTCAGCGGTTTCGGCTGTCTTGAGCCTGTCTTCGAGGGCGCCCTTGTCCGGCATGTCAGCCAGTTGGGCCTTCAGGCGGGCGGCGTCTGCTTCAAGGCTAGCCTTGCGGCGGCGCTGGGCTTCGGCGCTCGCATGCGCGGCCTGGCGTTCAGCGCGCATGGCGGCGAGGCGGGATGAGACGTCGTCAGCGGCCTGTTCAGCCTCAGCCAGTTTCTGACGCGCTGCTTCGAGATTGGTCTTGGCCTGGGCTTCAAGCTCAGCATTGGCCTCCGGGTTTTCGGTCGGCAAGGCGGCGAGATTGTCCCTGGCTTCGGCGAGCGTGGCTTCAGCTTCTTCTTTCTGCGCCTGCTCGCGGGCGATGTCTTCCATCGCGCGGCGCGCCTCGCTCTCATGACGGGCGAGGAGGTCGGCGGCGTTCTTGCGTTCCGTTTCGAGGCGGGCAAGATCAATCCGGGCCTGACCAAGCTTTCCTGAGACAACCGATTCGGCATCGCGCAAAGGCTGTAGCCCTTCACCAGCTTCGATCCGGCGTGTCTCTGCAATCGCGGCCGCCCGCGTCAGCTGCTCGACGGCGTCGCGGCAGCGGGCAAGGTCTTCATCGGCGATGGTCTTGGCTTCTTTCGCGGCCTGCCAGCGCAGATGGGCGAGGAAGGCTTCGAGTGCCGAAATCTTGTCGCTGAGCTCGCTATATTTGCGCGCCTTGCGGGCCTGACGCTTCAGGCTTTCCAACTGGCGCTCCACCTCGGCAGAGACTTCGCTGAGGCGTTCGAGATTGGTTTCGGCCGCGCGTAGCTTCAGCTCGGCTTCATGACGGCGGGAATTGAGGCCGGATATGCCGGCCGCTTCTTCCAGGATGCGGCGGCGGTTCTGCGGCTTGGAGCCAATCAGCTCGGAAATCTGGCCCTGACGCACGAGCGAGGGTGAGTTGGCACCGGTCGAAGCATCCGCAAAGATGAGCTGGATGTCCTTGCCGCGAACTGTCCGGCCATTGAGCTTGTAGGTCGAGCCTGCGCCGCGCTTAAGGCGGCGGATGATTTCCAGGGTATCGGAAGCATTAAAGTCCGGCGGGGCGGTGCGCGCGGAATTGTCGAGGACGAGCGTGACTTCTGCCAGCTCCCGCGCGGGGCGCGACTGGGAGCCGGAGAAGATCAGGTCATCCATCTCGCCGCCGCGCATCGCACGGGCAGAGCTTGCGCCCATTGCCCAGCGAAGGGCTTCGAGAAGATTGGATTTCCCGCAGCCATTGGGGCCGACAATGCCGGTCAGACCGGGAAGGATCGGGACTTCCTGCGGATCAACGAAGGATTTGAAGCCCGCAATGCGCAGCTCTGTAATGTGCAAAGCAGGCTCCCTTTCCCGTTCTGGAGATTACTCCGGCGTTGTTTCGCCGGGCGCTTCTTCTGAAGCATCGCCGTCGGCTGGTGTTTCTTCTGGCGCCGTGTCTGCGTCCGTATCTTCGACGGGGGCAGCGGCTGGCGTTTCTTCGCCAAGCGCTTCATTCAGCACGGCCTGCATGCCGGCCCACTGGCGCCAGTCATAGCCTTCAAGCTTCTCGCCATCCATGAAGACGGTCGGCGTTGCATTAACGCCAGCTTCGTCGCCTGCAGAGACCGACGCAGCAATTGCCCGGCGGATGTCTGCATTCTGGAGACAGGCATCGAATTCAGCCGGGTCAGTAATGCCGTGATTGGCGGCGACCTGCTGGAGCGCCTGTTTCACTTGTCCGCCCTGGCGCGCGAGGCTCAGAATGGCGGTCTGGCGTGAGAACAGCTCGTCGAGGACGTCGTAGTATTTGTCTTCGCCTGCGCAGCGAGCCACCGCAAAACCGGCCACGGAAATCTCAGCCGGAGCGGTCGGAAACTCGCGGAAGATGAACTTCACCTTTCCGGTTTCGACATATTCGGACTTCAGCTTGCCGACGACTTCATTCTGGAACTGAAGGCAGGCCGGGCAGGTCCATGAGGCGTATTCGACCAGCGTCACGGGCGCATCATCGGCGCCGAGCGTCATCTCTTTAAGGGCCGCTTCGGATGAAGATCCGTCGCTTTTCTCATTGTCGCCTGCAGCGCCGCAAGCGGCCATTGCGAGGAAAGAGACGGCCAAAACTGCCGTGCGACGTGAAATTACTCTCATGTTCATAACCTTTTCTTAAGAGATTGAGTCGCGAAACTTGCCAAGTTGTTAACCTTTATCCCCCGGCGGACTCGTCCTGACTGCTCGTTAGCACAGCCTCGCCCAGTGCCAAAAGCGCGGCGCGCAGACTGTTATCCTCAATTTTTGCGATAGATGCCTGCAGGCTCTCAAGTTCGTCGCGGCTCAGCGGGCGGCTGGACTTGTGAGGCTTCAGGGTTGGCGCGCGGGCCAGTGGGCCCTGAATGATCCGGATTTCGCGAACATCGCCGCCCAATGAGACCGAGACACGCTGACGGATTAGCTCTGACTGGTGCTGCACCATTGTCGAGGCCGCCGGAATACAGCGCACGGTCAGCACGCGGCCTTTGCCTTTGCCGCTGGCGCCGATCTTGTCCGGCTCACAGATGCGGGCGAGGGCTTCACCGACAATATCGGCCCACTGGATTTTCAGACGCCCGATGGCGGGGCCTTTCTCGGGCAGCTTCTTCCGCGCCAGTTGTGTCGCAGCCGTGCCCAGCGTTTTCGGCAGGGCACGCACAGGCTTGGCGCGCGCATGGCGCAGCTTCACGCGGGCGCGTGCTTCTTCCAGCGGATCGAGGCTTGACCTTGTGACCATGAAACCGATTGTGCACCCCATGAGTGCGCGAGAAAAGACCGCCAGTGTGGAATCACACCAATTTGATGGCCTGCCGGGCGCACTGCTCGACTGGTATGCGCGTCATGCCCGTGAGCTGCCATGGCGGATTGGACCGGGCAAGCGCGCAGACGGCGTCACGCCTGACCCATACCGCGTATGGCTCGCCGAGATCATGCTGCAGCAGACCACCGTGCCGCATGCGACGCGCTATTTTCATGACTTCACGCGCCGCTGGCCGAGCGTCGATGACCTTGCCGCCGCTGAAGACGCTGATGTCATGGCGGCCTGGGCGGGGCTTGGTTATTATGCCCGCGCCCGCAATCTGCTGAAATGCGCGCGGCAGGTGTCCGAGGCGGGCGGATGGCCGAAGACTGAGGCCGGGCTGCGCGAATTGCCGGGGATCGGACCCTATACGGCAGGGGCTGTCGCGGCGCTTGCTTTTGGTGAACGCACGCCCGCCGTCGACGGCAATGTCGACCGGGTTTTCGCCCGGCTGCTGGCGACCCAGGGTGACTGGAAGGCAGAGAAGGTCAGGATTGCGGCGCTCGTACGTGAGCTGGTGCCTGCCGATCGGCCCGGCGAATTTGCCGAGGCGCTGATGGACCTTGGCGCAACCATCTGCACGCCAAAGCGGCCGAACTGTTTGATCTGTCCGCTTGCAAACTGGTGTGCAGCGCGAGCTGAGGGCGAGCCGGACCGATATCCAATAAAGCCCGCCAAAAAGGCAAAGCCGGTTCGGCGCGGAGAGGTCTACGTCATCTTCAAAGACGGACACGTGCTGACGGAGCGGCGCCCGGATAAGGGCTTGCTGGGCGGTATGCTTGGCTTGCCGACGTCAAGCTGGGTTGAAGAGGGCGAGCCCGCCTCGGCGGACTGGCTGCCGGACGAGGCTGAACAGATCGGTGACGTGCGCCACGTCTTCACGCATTTCGAGCTGCGCCTGTCGGTATTTTCATCGGCAGAAGGCTTGCCCGTACATAAGGGCGACTGGACGCCGGTCGAAAAAGCGGCAGATGGATTGCCAAGCGTCTTTCGAAAGGCCTTGAAGCTCGCGCTCTAGGCTTCTGATGCTTTGCGGTATTCTTCGTCACGTTCCGCGCCGATCTTGTCGCGAACGGCATCAACCGGATAGCCGAACTGTTCGAGGGCGCGTCCAGCGATTTGCAGACCAGCCTCAATCGCATCCGGTATGACGAAGGTCGCCCCGGCCTGGCTGAGCGTGCGGCCATGTTCGACGTCACGGGCGCGGGCATAGATCGGCACGTTCGGACGAATGGCGCGAATAGCCCGCACCATCTGCTCTGCGCTCACCGGATCATCCACGGTGACGACGAAGAGCGAAGCGGTCGCGGCGCCAGCTGCCTCGAGGATTTCCTGGCGGGCTGCATCGCCGAGCGAGACCTGCCAGCCTTCCTTGCGGCCCTTCTGGACCGAAAAGAAGCTACGCTCGAGGATGACGATGTCGGCGCGCTCTTCTTCCAGAATGCGCGCAATGGTGTGCCCAACCCGGCCAAAGCCGGCGATGATCACATGGCCCTCTCGGTCTGAGTAGTCGGACACGGGCAACGTCTCCGAATCTGGCTGCTTCATCTTTCTGGAGAGGCTGAGGCCGAGCTTCGAGGTGAGCGGGATAAGCAGCATGGAAAGACCGGCAATCGCCGTGACCGGCGTTGCGATTTCAGAGCCGAAGATGCCCGCTGTTGTGGCCGCGGCCATGACCACAAAGGCAAATTCGCCCGCAGGCGCCAGCAGGAAGGATGTCTCGGTCGCGAGCGCAGGTGGGCCTGCAAAAAGGCGGCAGGCCAGCCAGGACACAATGACTTTGAGAATGAGCAGGCCAGCAAGACCGCCAAAGACGATCGGTGCGAGCTCGACGACCTTGATGAGGTCGATGCTCATCCCGACGGTCATGAAGAAGATGCCGAGCAGAAGCCCTTTGAACGGATCAAGATCGACTTCGGCCTGATGGCGAAATTCTGTCTCGCCCAGGACGAGGCCCGCCAGGAAGGCGCCAAGGGCCACTGACAGCCCAGCGACGGATGTCATCACGGCCGCGCCGATGACAACAAAGAGCGTCAGCGCCATGAGGAAGTCGCGCCCGCCCGTGCGGGCTGCGAGGCGGAAGACATATTGCAGGACGAAACGGCCGACACCGACAATAAGGACAACGGCGATTAGGCCTTCAACCAGCGCGCGGACCACACTGCTTGCAATATCAGCATCGTTTTCCGGGGAGAGGAAGCTGACAAAAATGAGGATCGGCGCGACCAGAATATCCTGAAACAGCAGCACACCCAGCGCCGTTCGCCCGGCAGGGCCTGCGGCGCGGTGTTCGCTGGTCAGGACAGGCATGACGATGGCGGTTGAGGACAGAGCGAGCGCGAGGCCGATAACGGCGGCCGCCTGGGCTGGAACGTCCAGAAACCATAGCGCGAAGCCGATCAGGACCGCGCTCAGGATCGCCTGCATCGCGCCGGCGCCGAACACGATGCGCTTCATCTGCCAGAGGTTTCGGAAGGAGAGTTCCAGACCGAGCAGAAATAGCAGGAAGAGGATGCCGAGCTCTGCAAAGGGGGCGGCGGCTTCCGGCTCGGAAACGGTGATGAACTGCAGCGGCGCCCAGAGATGTTCGAAAGTGCCCAGACCGTGCGGGCCAAGCACGATCCCGGCGATCAGGAACCCCGCGACGATGGGCAGTTTCAGGGCGCGAAATGCCGGGACGATGACGCCCGCGGCAAACAGGAACACAAGCATGTCTTTGAGAAAGATGGCCTGCGTTTCGCTGCCTTCGTGTCCCATAGGTGCCCTGTCTCCTTCAACTGCGGCCCGATAAGCCGTTGTTTCAGGGCACCATAGGCCGCCCGCGCGCAGGCGTCAGCTGCGACATAGCTTTACGCGGCGAAAACATGTGACTGCTCGACGGGCGATCAGTTCAGATTGTTTTCCTGACGGTATCTGCGGCGCAGAAGGTCAATCGGCGCAAGATCGCCCTTGGGCGACTCGTAGTGCCAGAACGTCCAGCCATTGCAGGCCGGGGCCTTCATGACATGCGCGCCAAGACGGTGGATCGAGCCGGACGCGTCGCCTGAGGCAAGGCTGCCATCGACGCGGATACGGGCATGGTGGCGTTTCTTCGGTGACCAGAGACGGTCACCGGGTTTCAGCCAGCCATTCTCGACCAGCGCACCAAACGGGACGCGGGGCAGAGCGCGGGCGCTCTTTTGTGTTTCCAGCGCGTCGCCATTCAGCGGCGTGATGGCTTTGAGGCGGGCGCGCGACAGGCGGACATAGGCTGGGTCCTGCTCAATGCCGACATAGTCGCGGCCAAGCATCTTGGCGGCGGCCGCCGTCGTGCCGGTGCCGGAGAACGGGTCGAGCACAACGTCGCCGGGATTGGATGTCGCCAGCAGGACGCGTTTCAGCAGCGCTTCCGGCTTTTGTGTTGGGTGGGCTTTCTTGCCGGTGACGGTGTCTTTCAGACGCTCACCGCCCGTGCAGAGCGGGATCGTCCAGTCAGAACGCATCTGCTTGTCTTCATTGAAGGCTTTCAGCGCATCATAATTGAAGGTGACGCGGGACTTTTCGGTCTTGCCGGCCCAGATCAGCGTTTCGTGCGCGTTCTGGAAACGGGTGCCCTTGAAGTTCGGCATCGGGTTTGATTTCAGCCAGATCACATCATTCTGGATCCAGAAGCCGGAATCCTGAAGGATCGTGCCAACACGGAAGATGTTGTGATACGAGCCGATCACCCAGATCGCGCCGTCATCCTTCAGGACGCGGCGGCATTCAGTCATCCACTGATGGGTGAAGAGGTCATACGCATCGAAGCTGTCAAACTGGTCCCAGGCATCGTCGACGCCGTCGACATGTGACTGGTCAGGCCGGGTGAGGCCATTGCCGAGCTGCAGGTTGTAGGGCGGGTCAGCAAAGACCAGGTCCACAGACTTGTCCGGCAGGCGCGACAGCACATCAATGCATTCGCCTTCAATGATCGTGTTGCGGATCAGATCCATTCTCTACAGCCTCTCAAAGCGATTCGGTTTTGAGTGCGCATCCCGCCGGAATTTGGTTTCCGCTTCGTTACACCCAGGCGTCCTGGCAGCAGTTGATTGGCGCTGAACATTGTTTCGATAGCGTAACAAATATTCGCAGGGCTGTGGACAAGTCTGTGGATAAATTTTCGGGGGGGCGGGAAAACGCAGGCTATATATCCAGCCGCATCTGCCCGTCCGGGCCTTCGGGAGGGCGGAAAAGATCTGTTCGCAGGCGTGGGCGCGGTTCATCGAGGCCAAGACGCCGGGTGGCGTTTCGGAAGCGCCGGGAAATCAGGGTTGCATGCGGCCCTCGGCCCCGGCCACGCTCAAACCAGTTGGCATCATAGTCCTGCCCGCCGCGCATTTCCCGCAACAGATTGATGACCTTCGCCGCGCGGTCCGGATAATGCTCGGCCAGCCATTCATGGACGATATCCTTCAATTCATAGGGCAGGCGCAGGATGACATATCCAGCGCTGGACGCGCCATTTTCGACCGCCGACTCCAGCAAGGCCTCCAGCTCTGGCTCATTCAGGGCTGGAATGATCGGCGCGGTCATGGCGATCACCGGGATGCCCGCGTCCGACAGCGCCTTGATTGTCTGCATCCGCCGGTGAGGGGCAGCGGCCCTCGGTTCAAGACGCCGGGAGAGGCGTGGATCCAGCGTTGTGATCGACACGCCAACGCGGGCGAGGCCCTTGGCGGCCATCGGGGCCAGCAGGTCGATGTCGCGCTGGATCAGCGCGGACTTTGTTAGCAGCGTCACCGGATGATTGTGGTCT
The DNA here is from genome assembly GCF_002088935.1 of Henriciella litoralis. Lineage (NCBI taxonomy): Bacteria > Pseudomonadati > Pseudomonadota > Alphaproteobacteria > Hyphomonadales > Hyphomonadaceae > Henriciella > Henriciella litoralis. The sequence goes on along the minus strand of NZ_NCSS01000004.1, from coordinate 206,901 downwards.
GAGAGAATTTTGAGGAATGCGCGCGTCAGTTCCAGCCGCCGCTCGACCGGCTGATAGGCGTCGGTATTCATGCCAAGCGCGATCGGTTTGGGGACATAGGAGGGGCGCGACAGTTCCCGCAGGAGCAGCTCTGGCCCGTCAGGCTTGTAGAAAAGCCGGCTTTCGAAATCGAGACCGGCAGACAATCCATGAAACGCGTGGCTCGGCCGCGCAAAACAATAGACGCAGCCGTGCTCGCAGCCGCGATAGGGATTGATTGTTCGATCAAAGGAAATGTCGGGCGAGCGGTTATAAGTGATGATCGTCCGCGCGGCCTCACGCGTTAGCGTGGTCTCAATGCGAGGCGCCATGGTCTCAACCGTGCCCCAGCCATCATAAAAGGCTTCCTTGGTATGGCGTTCAAAGCGGCCTGCCTGGTTCGAGATCGCGCCGCGGCCGCGCTGCTCATTACGCTCACTGGCGCCTGCCACATCAATCAGTGTGACCCGGCCTTTTGGAGGAAGTTTCTGCGTCAATCTCATGCTCGGAGAAAAGCATGAGAAATAGAACAAAACAAGAACACAAAGCGCAAACCTTGTGGATGACGGGCAAACGCCTGATCGGACTCAGGCTTTTATCGTGTCGAAATTTTCCAGCAGATTACGAAAATGCGGTGACAGCGAGGATGGCAGGTAGAGGGACACATCATCGGTGACCCGAATGCCTTCAGGCGGCGTTGATGTCGACGACTTTACCGTCTGAAGCAGCATCGGATTGTCTTCAAATTCGCGCGTGACAGATTTTTCCCGCATGATGACCACAATATTTCGATGGCGTTTGTCCTTGCAGATTTTCGCCATCATGGCCTCAACATTTTCTTGAGGGCCTTCCAGCAGCTGCAGGAAATTGCTGCCATTAAACAGCATGATACCGGTCACTTTGGCGGCCCGGTTATTCTCAATGGCGGATTCCAGAATTTTCTGGAGTGAATTGGAAGAGATGTCGCCGTGAGCAGTGCTCACATAAGCAATTCGATACATAAGGCAGCTTTCAGTGTCTGCCCCGACTAGGGACGAATACAACTATTGCGTCGATAACCTAGATCAACGCAACTGCTCAAGACCTTTGTCTGCTTTGTCTCTTGTACATTTCCCAGTCACGGCTGGTGTCGATATCGATCAGATTGGGCAGCAGGGAGACACGGGCATGTGGTGGCAGATTTGACCAGACATCTTGCATCGCGTGCGGGCTGGACCATCGCACATCTTTGAAGACTGACGCGTCGCGCAGCCGGTGACTGATGCCGAACAGCCAGAAGCCGCCATCGCGGGCAGGGCCGAAAACGGCGCCGTCATGTCGAAGGGCGCGGGCGGCCTCATGAATATGCGCTGTGTTGATGTCCGGCGTGTCGGTGCCGATGAAGATGACCGGTCCGGTCGGGGCCGCCTGCATGCCGCGCGTCAGCCTGTCGCCAAGGTCGCCATTGCCCTGGACCATCCGGGGGATAGAAGACGGCCAGAGCCCCCCCAGCGTCTGGTGCAGATCCCCGCGAGGGGTCACCATCAGGATCGACCGCCAGGCTGGATCATGCGCGACGCGCATCGTCCGCCCCAGAATAAAGCGTGCAATCCGGCGCGCTTCAACGCGCCCGACATCATCGGCAAGCCGGGTCTTGGACAAGCCGATGCGGGGCGTCTTGGCGAATATGAGAAGTGTGGGTCTGGACATGTCGCCCACCAATTTCGGGCTCAGGCGCCAAACTTCAACAGAATGTCGGACACCGTTTCAAGATTCTGATTCAACGACGCTTTCTGGTCACAGTCCGATCCGTATGCAGAGGATCGAGGCAAGGAGCGCTGATGCGGGGCTAGCGGTACTGGCGGGCGAGCTTGTCCGGGCTCGCGCCCATCAGATAGCGCGTGATCAGCCAGGCATTGTGCCAGCTGCGCTTGCGCCAGCCATCGCGTTCATATTTTGCAGCGGATGTGCGCGCTTCGGCCGACAGGATCGTCAGGCGCTTGCGGCCGATGGCCTGCACGATGCGGACATCCTCCATCAGCGGCACGGCGTCGTAGCCGCCAATCTCATCGTAGAGGGCGCGGGAGATCAGCAGGCCCTGATCGCCATAGGGCAGGGCAAGCCAGCGGGCGCGGCGGTTCGCGCGGGCAGCAACTCGCTTCGCCATCGGATGGTCCGAGCGATAGGCGAGCGTGAAGACCGCCGCCTTCGAGGGCGCGTTGCGGATATGGTCGATCACGCGTTCGGCCCAGTCGCGGGAAAGGACGGTGTCGGCATGCAGGAAGAACAGCCAGTCGCCGCGTGCCTGGTTTGCGCCTTCGATCAGCTGCGCGGCCCGGCCCTTGTCAGCGGATATAAAACGCGCGCCCGCGGCCTCGGCCATGTCAGCGGTCGCGTCCGTTGATCCGCCATCGACAATCAGCGCCTCGCGCACCAGCCCGGCTTCGAGCCCCGGCATCACGCTTTCGAGGCAGACCGGCAAACTGGCAGCCGCATTCAGCGTCGGAATAATGAGAGAAATGGGCGCGGGCATAGACAAGCCTTTTGGCAACAAACCGGCGCGGCGTCGAGATCAGGTCAGACATGCGGAACGGCAGGCCCGGTAAGCGCGTTAAAGAAGGCATACGACAAGAAGGAACAAGACACACATGTCCACGATCTATCAGACCCTGAAACAAGACCATGACCGCCACCGCAAACTGCTGTCGACCATCGCTGACACAAGCGGCGACAGCAAAGAGCGCCGCACGGCCTGGGACACGTTCTATCACGATGTGAGCGCGCATGCCGCCGCCGAGGAAGAGACGTTCTACTCAAAACTCATCGCGACCGAAGACGGTCAGCCTGAAGGGCGTCACTCTGTTGCCGAGCACAAAGAGCTCGACGACATGATGGAAGAACTCAACGAAACCGATTTTTCCTCACCGGCCTGGCTGACCAAGTTCAAGGACCTCAAGCACCGCTATGAGCATCATATGGAAGAGGAAGAAGAAGACGTCTTCCCGGCCGCGAAAAAAACTGTCGGCAAAGATGGGAACGAAAAAATAGGTGCTGCGTTTGAAAAACGTAAGGCAGCTGAAATCGACCTTGTTGAAGAGAAGGCCGAGGAGAAGCTGGAAGAGTAAAGTGGACACCCAAGGAAGCTGGACTGCACATCCGGCGGACGTCCATCATAAGAGGTAAGAGCGATGCCCCCTCACGCTCTTATCTCTCAAAAAGCCCCGGAGCGCCTTCTCCCTCCCCCTCCCTTGGCGCTTCGGGGTTTTTCTATGCGCGCTTCAATCAGACCAAATGTCTTTGCACTTACGAATTGCATCAGTGAGCTTTGCTGCTCGCGAATTGGCAATTGGCGAAGGGCATAATCCAATAACATCTCGCTCAACCGCCAGAATATAGGCGACAAGCTCTTCAGAGGTTTGCCCGCGCCTGAGCCGGCCAGCGATTTGGATTAGATATTGATCATACTCGTCGGCAAAGCTTTTTTCCTTCCAATCTTCGTTGGGCTCCAGAAGATTAATCGGGTCCCAGATCAACCATCCAAAACTCCTAAGTTTTTGAAGATTGAAACTAACACTCATAGGCTAACGAGGCCCTCAAGCTTGTCCTGAATCTGCAACAAATCCCGCCAGGCGCGGCTCTTTTCTTCCGGGCGGCGCAGGAGGAAGGCCGGGTGGAAGATCGGGAAGAGGGGGGCTGAATAGCCGCCTGGTGTTTCCAGGCGGTGTTCTGTCCCGCGCAGCTTCATAATGCCGATCGGGGACTGGAGTAGCGACTTTGCCGAGACGCCGCCTGCCGCGATGATGAGTTTTGGCTGGCCAAGCTCAATCATCCGGTCAACGAAAGGCCGGCACATCTCCAGTTCTTCGTCATTGGGATTGCGGTTTCCCGGCGGGCGCCAGTAATTCACATTCGTGATGAAGGCGTTTTCGGTCCGCGACAGGCCAATGGCGGCCAGCATCCTGTCCAGCAATTGCCCCGCGCGGCCGACAAAAGGCAGGCCCTTCTTGTCTTCTTCTGCGCCCGGGCCTTCGCCGATCACCATGACAGGGGCGCCTTGGACGCCGTCAAAGCATGCGGTGTTGCGCGCGGCTTCTTTCAGGATGCAGCCGTCAAAGCCTTCAATGGCGGCTTTCAGCTCATCGAGTGTTGAGGCGGCAGTGGCGAGCGTGCGGGCCTCATCCACCCAGTCCTGATGCGTTTTCTGGGTCTTCAGGGGACGCAGCTTCTTGACGTTTTCGGGCGCTGCTTCCGGGCTCGGGCGCGACTCAGCCGCCTTCATCAGGCTGCGGATTTCGGCCTCATCAGCCTCCACGCCCATGTCTGCCCACCAGTCGCGGAGGGCATTTAGTGCCTGCGATTGTGCAGTTTGAGACATCGAGACCCTTTGGAAATATTGCAAATCGACTGTAGACCGGCGAAGGAACATGTATAGAGCGGGCTATCTAAGACGGCCATAGCTGGGAGACAAAGCGTATGAGTGAAGCGGTCGAACGCGAATCAATGGAATTCGATCTTGTGATCGTTGGGGGTGGACCTGCAGGTCTAGCCGCAGCGATCCGCGCCAAACAGATTGCCAACGAAGCCGGCGACGAGCTGGAAGTCGTGGTGCTGGAAAAAGGCGGCGAGATCGGCGCACACATCCTTTCGGGTGTCGTGGTTGATCCGGTTGGCCTCGATGCACTGGTCCCAGAATGGCGCTCCCGCGATGATGCGCCGCTGAAGACCGAAGTGACCGGCGACAAGTTCATCTGGCTCGGCCCTAAAGGCTCGATGGATATCTCCTGGCTGCCAATGCCGGGCTATATGAAGAACCATGGCAATTATACCGGCTCGCTCGCCAATGTGACGCGCTGGCTGGGCCAGGAAGCTGAAAATCTCGGCGTGCAGGTCTTTCCGGGCTTTGCGGCTTCTGAGATCGTTTATGGCGAAGCTGGCGAAGTCAAAGGCGTCGTTGCTGGCGTCATGGGCATTGCGGCCGATGGCACGCACAAGGGCGACTATGAGCCCGGCATGGAGCTGCTCGGCAAATACGTCCTCTTCGCTGAAGGCGCCCGTGGCTCGCTCTCCAAACAGCTGATCCATCATTTTGATCTCTCTGAAGGCAAGGAGCCGCAGAAATACGGCATCGGCCTGAAAGAGCTCTGGTCTGTGCCGGAAGAGAATTTCAAGGAAGGCTATGTCCAGCACACGCTTGGCTGGCCGCTTGATGACAAAACCGGTGGCGGCAGCTTCCTCTATCACTTCCGCGATGGCGGAGAGCCGTTCGTTTCGCTCGGCTTCGTGGTTCACCTGAACTACAAGAACCCATACCTCTCGCCGTATCAGGAGCTTCAGCGCTGGAAGCACCATCCGGACATTCTGAAATTCATCGAAGGCGGCAAGCGCGTTGGCTATGGCGCACGTGCGATCGTTGAAGGCGGCTACCAGTCGCTTCCGAAGCTGACCTTCCCGGGCGGCGCGCTGATCGGTTGTTCAGCCGGTTTCGTCAACGTCCCGCGCATCAAGGGCAGCCACAATGCGATCCTGACCGGCATGATGGGGGCAGAAGCCGCCGTTGCCGCGATCAAGGAAGGCCGCCAGGGCGATGAATTGACGGCCTATCAGGACGCCTATGAGGACTCCTCGGTCCGCAAGGAACTGTTCGCGGTGCGCAATGTGAAGCCACTTCTGTCGAAGCTCGGCACCACGCTTGGCACGCTGATGGGCGGCGTCGAGATGTGGACGACGAAACTGCTCGGCGGTTTCTCCTTCTTCGGCACGATGGGCCATTCCAAAACGGATGCTGCCTCGCTGGAGCCTGCGGCCAAGCACAAGCCGATCGATTATCCGAAACCGGACGGCAAGATCAGCTTCGACAAGCTGACCAATGTGTCCTTCACCAACACCAACCATGCCGAGGACCAGCCGGTTCACCTTATCGTCAAGGATATCGAGCTGCAGAAGCGGTCCGAGCATGACGTCTTTGCAGGCCCGTCGGCACGTTACTGCCCGGCCGGTGTGTATGAGTGGGTCGAGGAAGAAGGCAAGGAGCCGCGCTTCCAGATCAACTCGCAGAACTGCATTCACTGCAAGACCTGTGACATCAAGGACCCGAACCAGAACATCAACTGGACCACACCTGAGGGTGGCGGCGGTCCGGCCTATCCGAACATGTAGGCACAGTGTCGGTGGAGCAGGATGTGCAGAGTTTCGAGTTCAAGCCCGCGCTGCTGCGGGGGCGTAACAACTGGACCCTGGACAGCGGAATGCTGACCCGCAACGGTCAGCTTTTATGCAGCCTCTCCTCTATCGATTCTGCGCGCTTCGGCGAGATGCGCTCGCAACGTGCCTATAGCGCGTGGCTCGACCTGCATGCGGGCGAAAAACGCCATCGCATTGCCTGCAACATCGCACGGGGCGACAAGAATAATGTCGCCTTCATGCATCTGGCAGGCGCGATTCTGGGGGAGTTGTCCCTTCTCAAGCCCGATCTGCAAGTTCAGATGGGCGCTGGCGCAGGCGTGAAGTGGGCGATGTTCATCATCGGCTTCGTGTCCCTGATTTTCGGGGTGATGATGCTGGCGGCGGCACCGCTTGGCTTTGTCGACAATGACCGGATGCTGACCGCTTATCTGACAGGCGGCACGGCGCTTCTGTTTGGTGGTTGGCTGTGCTGGCAGTTCCGGTTCTGGAAAGGGCCGGACACGATGCCCGCTGCGTCCGCCCGCCTACACGTTCTGAGCCTCGCGCCGAGCGAGAAACCAGCCGGGCAGTAGCGCGGCTGTCATCAGCCAGAACAATAGGAAGGGCAGCGCGCCGCCACCGACTGCGCCAATCGCGGCGGCTACGGCGCACGCGGCTGACAGCCCCCACCACATCACAGCGACATCGAGATGCGCCCAGCTGGACTTCAGCAGCGCCTGATAGGCATGGTCACGGTGCGCGTTGAACAGGCTTTGCTTGCGCCGGGTCCGGTCGATAAGCGTCAGTATGATATCGACGAGGAAGGGCAGGGCCAGCGTCGCCACGGTCCAGACCGGCAAGCCTGAGATAAGGGCCAGCGTCGCGAACAGGCCGCTGACGCCGAACGCGCCTGCGTCCCCCGCGTATAGCTTTCCGGCAAGGTTGTGCACGAGAAAGCCGCCAATCGCGCCAATGACCGCAATCAGCCCCGGTGGCGGTGTCCCGTGACCCGTCAGGGCGAGACTGGCTGCAAGCCCGGCGAACATGATGGCAAGGCATCCCATGGAGAGCCCATTGCTGCCATCCATGAAGTTGGCCGCATTCGTAAACACCAGCAGCCAGAGCGCTGACCCGGCAAGCAACAGGGGCAGCGCTGTGACGTCCCCGAACGGCGTCGTCAGGACAGGCGCGGCCACGCCGAGAAGCGGCGAGGCGATGCATACGACCAGCAAGAGAGCGAGCTTCAGCTTGGCGGGCATGTCGAAGACATCGTCGCCAGCCCCGATGAGGGTGAAACAGGCTGCCGCGCCAAGCGCAACAAAGACAGCCGGCACGGCGCCCGGCAGGAAGTCCCCCGTCAGCCAGTCAGGGCGGATGGTGTGCACGATAGCGACCACCACAATGACAATGGCAAGCGCTGCCATGATGCCGATACCGCCCAGCCGAGGCACGGGCGCGGCCTGTAGTTTGCGCTCGCCATCCGGGGCGTCCACCACGCCGATCCGCATGGTGATGGCGCAGGTGAGCCAGGAAAGGCCAAACGCGGCGACAAACACCAGGATCAGGACAATCAGAGGGGCCATGCGCGTCTCAAATACCCTTCAATAGCGTCGGCGCAATCCACCAATGGGGAAAACTATTGGAAAGGGCGTCGGCGGCCGCTTTGAGGTCAGCGCGGGTCTTGAACAAGCCAAAACAGGACGCGCCAGAGCCGGACATGCGCGCAAGGCCGCAGCCGGGCAGAGACGAGATGGTTTCAAGCACGCCCTCAATCTCCGGGATGAGGCCTGTGGCAGGCGACTGAAGGTCATTTCGGGTCATGCCTGCGAGCCAGTCGATCATCGGCGGTGGCGTTTCGAAGGTTGGCATCTCAACCAGCTCAAGCGGTGCGCCGGTATTCTCCCGGTCAAAAGCCTGGAAGACTGGCCCGGTGGGGCAGGGCAGGCGTGGATTGACCAGCAGGGTTGGTAGATCCGGCAGGGACGGCGGCAGATCAAGACGTTGGCCTTCGCCGCGCATCAACCGCGCACGCGAGACGAACGCTGATGGCACGTCTCCGCCCAAGGTCGACGCGATGGAGAGCGCCACCGGGTCGGTGAGCAGTCCAAGCTTCGCCAGATGCCTGAGCATCGCGCCGGCGTCCGCTGAGCCGCCCCCGAGACCGCCAGCAACGGGAATGTTCTTGTAAAGCGCGATGGCAAGGGGCGGCACCCGAAACCCACGCGCCTGGCAGGCTGAAACGGCCTGCAGGACGAGGTTCTCAGGCGAGGCGAGCTCTGGCCCTGCAAAAGGGCCGTCGAGCGTTAGGCTCATCTCGTCACATTTGCGGGCCTCAACCCGGTCAGAGGCTTCAGGCCCGGCGAACATCACCAGCGAGTCCAGATCATGACGGCCGTTTTCCTTGACCGGTCCAACGTGCAGAAAGAGGTTCACTTTTGCCGGCGCGAGCATCAGGGCGCCTTCGGTGTCGCAGCGGTTGGGCCGGTTAGGAATTTGCTCTGGATGTCTGCAATATCCCTGTCGTCGTCCAGCAGCGTAATCGCGCGCTCCCACTGGAACCGAGCTTCGGTCCGGCGTCCGACCATCCAGTAAGCGTCGCCAAGATGATCGATGACTTCCGCAAGGCCCGGCTCAAGCTCGGCGGCGCGTTCGAGATAGACGATGGCCTTGTCATAGTTGCCCAGCTTGTAATGCGCCCAGCCCAGACTGTCTGTAATGGCGCCGCTCTCGGGGCGCAGCGTCAGGGCCTTTCGGATAAGGTCCAGCCCCTGTTCAAGCTCAACGCCGCGATCCACCCAGCTATAGCCAAGATAGTTGAGGACGTCTGGTGACGCCGGGTTTAGCTCGCGGGCGCGCAGAAGATCCTGCTCTGCTTGCGGCCAGCGGCCGAGGCGTTCCTGCAGCGTGGCGCGGGCAAAATAGAGGCGCCAGTCATGTTCATTGCTGGCTTCGTCCTCGGCGATGACTTCGCTGAAGACTGAAAGCGCCTCATCGTTCTTGTCGAGCGAGCGCAGAAGGTCTGCCATCTGGATTTTGAGGTCCCGGTCCGGATTGCCGGCAAGCGTGCGATGCGCGAGGTCCAGCGCGTCCTGATCGCGGCCTGCCCGATGGAATGCCCAGGCCAGCTGTCCAGTAGCTGTCGTGTAAAAGGGAGACGTGTCTGGGATCGACTGGAGCATGGCGATGGCGGCGTCGGTCCGGCCGCTGGCGTCGAGTGAGTCGGCCCATAAGGCGCGAGCGGCCTGCAGGTCAGGGTCCAGACGGAGCGCGATGGAATAATAGACGCCCGGCAAGTCACTGTTCGATTTCGCCGCAAGCGCCGCAGCGGGCACGTAGACTGACAGTGCGGCGCCCTGGCGCGCGTTCAGGCGGATGATTTCGGGCGTCTCGCCGGCCCGAATTTCTTCGGCAAGGGTGCGAATGAGCGGGTTGTGCCCGGTGTCCGTCAGATAGGTGTCCAGCACATCGAGCGCCTTGCCGGTTTCGCCCTGTTGGGCGAGCAGCCGGGCATAGCTATCGGCAGCCGTTGCGATCAGTGTGCCATTGGCATCCAGCCGGGCGTAGGTTTCCAGCGCGGCCTCATCAGCCTTGCCGGCAACCTCCATCAGGCCGAGCAGGTTCAGCACAATCTCGTTGAGATAAGCATCGCCGCCGGCCCCCTCCATGAGGGTGATTTCGGCCGTCTCATGATCGCCTTCGGCAAAGAGCGACCAGGCTTTTAGAGAGGACAGGATGAGGCCGTTGAAGAGGCCCGAATCAGCCCCATCTACGATTTCAGGTACGTCCCCGAAATTGCCGCGCGCCATGGCGTCTGCGGCAAGCGAGACACGCGGCAGGCTTGTTTCATCGATGATGGCGGCGCTTGTGCGTGAAGAGATCGTCAGCGCGAGCGGAAAGTCATTCGCCAATAGCGCAGAGAACACGGCACGCTCGGCGAGCGACTGGTCTTCAGGGCGGGACCTGGCGACGAGCGCGTATTTCCTGGCGGCCTCGTCCGGATCATTGATGAGGGAGGCATAGCGCGCGATCAGAAACTGGCTGTAATCTTCAGCGGCGGCGTTGATCCGCGCCTCTTGTCTTGCCGCTTCGACGCGCTGTTCAAATGACCTGCCATTGGGGTCAAGGCTCACGCATCCGGCCAGCAGACTGGCGGCCATGGCTAATGTCGAGACCTGACGCAAACTCCGCATGGCGTTGGGGGCACTTTCCTGACGACCCGTCCGCGCCGCCGAGCTTGCCGGCTGGCGCGTCACTCTACCTGTTTCCCTGATCCCAATTCATGAGGCATTGCAGACAAATTGCAATCCTGCGCACTGGGATTGGCGCTAGATATCGCGTCGGGTTATCTCGCCATCATCGCCAAGCGAGGTTTCCGGAAGCTTCTGTTTTTCAGGCGGCGGACCGGAAAGGCCGTTCTCCAGCTTGTCTTTTAGATCGGCGCGTTTTTCTTCCGTCGGATAGTCATCAAGGGCAGCCTGCCAGGCCGCCATGGCATCTTCCTTGCGGCCGAGATGCCAGTAGATATCGCCGAGATGGTCCTCGATTTCCCAATGCGTGTTCGGGGCGATCTCCTTGCGGGCGAGTTCGATGTAGCGGCGGGCGCCATCGAGATCGCCCAGCTTGTAGCGGACCCAGCCATAGCTGTCGGCGATGTAGGGGTCTGTCGGGGCGAGCGCATTGGCACGGGTCAGGACGCGGTAGGCCTCTGTCAGCCGGTCTGTGTGTTCAACAAGGAAATAACCAAGCGTATTCAGCATGTACGGGTCGTTCGGACGCCCCAGCGCTTCGGTCCGGATGAGGCGAAGCGCTTCATCGACTTCGTCGGCCTCTGCCAACGCGTTGGCGAGCGCCATGCGCCGGTCATGCGTGTCGTCGAGCTGACGGGCCGCGCGGGCATGGATCAGCGCTTCATCGGCCTGTCCGAACTGGGCATAGATCGCTGAGCTTGAAGAATGGGCCGCAGCCTTTTCGGCATCCGTTTCGGCGAGATCAGGGGTCCGCTCGGCAAGATCAGTGGCCTGTTGCTGATCATCCAGCAGGGCGTAGATCAGCATCGCATTGGAAGACGTGGCGAGCTTTTCATCCTCGTCCGCCAGTTCAATCGCGTTGGCAATCTCGTCGCGGGCCTTATCGAGGTCCCCCAGGCGAACATAGGATTGGGCAAGCGCGAGCTTCAGGCTGGCTGTCTGCTCTGGCGCCACTTCTGCCACATGAACCGCCGCGTCATAGAGCGTCTCGTCATAAAGGTCAGACACGATGGAGAGGCGCAGATCTTCATTCGACGGATCGATCAGCAGGGCCAGCTGATCGAAGGCTGATTTGGTGTCGTCAAAGCCTTCGGCGCGTTCGCCAGAGAAGGCGGACCGGATCATCCGCTGATAGGCGAGAGCAAGCGAATAGTCGGCAAGCGAGCGGGAAAAGGCTTCGCGCGCATCCATCGGCTCTTCGTCAAGGCCGCGGCCGGTTTCGATCTGGTTGAGGGCGGCGGCAAAAGACGCGGCCTGTTCAGGCTCTGCAGCTGCGAGGCGTGTGTAGAGTGTCTTGGCCTCTTCCACGCGGCCAAGTCGGCGCAGCAGCAAGGCCTGTCGTGCAACGACCAGCTTTACATGACCATAGACCAGCGATTGCGGGTCGAAATCGTGTTCGGGCGCGGTGATTTCGGTGGGCGTGATCGCGGTGTAGACGGCGAGGGCTTCTTCTTCGCGTCCAGCAACTTCGAGCAGGGCGGCCAGCGACAGCTCACCTGTCAGGCCGGGCAGGCGGGTGCCAACGCTGCGATGGGCATCAACGGCTTCGTCAAACCGTCCATCGAGGGCCAGATACCAGGCTTCCAGAAACCCGCCGACAATTGTCATGTCATCGCTATCCAGCGTGGTTTCAACCGTCTCAAGCGCGCGGTCGATATCGCCGGCGGCTGCAGCGTCGATCGACGAGATGGCCGACGCAAACGGGCTTTCATCACCGCCGCGCATGGCGGTGGATTTCATGGCGGCGACAAATGCGGCCATGTCGCCGGCTTTCACCGCATCGACGGGCGATTCGTAGGCGAGCAGGCCGACAGGTTTGCCATTCTCATTGAGCACAGCGGTCGCCATTGCGGCGGGCGAGACATCATATTCGCCTTCAAACGCTGATAGCGCGCCTTCGACTTTCTGACTGCGGTCAGCTTCGGACATCTCATTGGCGGGCGCCTGCTGATTCGCGCACGCTGACACGGCGACAAAGGCGAGCGCGAATGCGGACGTCAGATGCTGTTTCATTGAGGGTCCTTCCAAAGGTTTCGCAAACTCTGACGGGGCGGTCAGACCGTGTCCAGAGCAAAGCAGTTCACAATACAGATGTGGCGACACTCTGTCGGAACCCAGTGCCGCACTGTGAAAATCTGCAACAGCTTTGATTAAGACCTAGTTTGCGCGCTTCACGCAAAAATCGGCAAGCTCAGAGAGCGCCGTGCGCCAGCCACTTTCCGGCAGGCTTTTAAGGGCAGACTTGGCAAGCCCGGCATAGGCCTCAGCCTCTGCGATGGTCGCTTCGGCGGCCCCGGTGGTCCGGATCAGATGGATGGCGCGGGCAAGATCGCTCTCTTCCTGACGCGAGGTATCGAGGGCGCGCGCCCAGAAAGCATGGTCTTCAGTGCGGCCACGGCGGCGCGCAATAATGACCGGCAGCGTGATCTTGCCTTCGCGAAAATCATCCCCGACGACTTTGCCGATCACCGAAGTGGTGCCGCCATAGTCGAGCACATCATCGACGATCTGGAAGGCGAGGCCGAGATTCTTGCCGTAGGCGGCGAGAGCATCTGCATGTTCTTCACTACCGCCGGAGAGGGCGCCAGCGCGGCTTGCGGCCTCGAACAGGGCCGCGGTCTTGGCTTCGATGATGGCGAGATAGTCTTCTGTCGGCAGGTCCAGCTTGCCCTGTGCGGCCAATTGGCGAACCTCACCTTCGGCAATCACAGAAGACGCGTTCGACAGAATCCCGAGAATATCGAGCGAGCCGGTTTCCACCATCAGGGTGAAAGCGCGCGCGAACAGAAAGTCACCCACAAGGATCGAGGCTGAGTTGCCCCAGACCGATTTGGCCGCAGGCTTGCCGCGCCGAAGGTCACTCTCGTCCACGACATCGTCATGTAGCAGCGTGGCGGTATGGATGAACTCAACCGCTGCGGCGAGGGAATGGGTCGCCGGGTTCGCGCCGCCCACTGCATGGGCCGCTGCGAGCGTGATCATCGGACGAAGACGTTTTCCCCCCGCAGACACGATATAGTCAGAGAGGTCAGGGATTACGTCGACCGGGCTGGCCGCGCGGGCCTTCAGCAGGCGTTCGACGCTGGCAAGGTCATCTTCGAGCATCGATGAAAGCTGATCGATAATGCCATTCAGGTCAGCGGAGTCGCGGGCGGCAGCGGGTGTAGTCACGAAAGATTTCCTGTTCCGGTCCAGATGACTAGGTCATATGGATAACAATGTGTCCGCGGTCCAGCGCTGCGGTACAGAGCCGCATTTGGAGAGTGGACTGCATGGAAGAAGTGTTTCGAACCAACGACCTCGTCAAGCTGAGCTATATCAGACACCTGCTTTCCGAAGCAGGAATCGAAATTTTTGTGCTTGATGAGCACACAGCGCACATAGATGGGCGCGGCCCATTGGTGCCGATCCGTGTCGTGGTTCATGAGAATGATGCAGACCGGGCGAGTGCGGTTTTGAACGAACTGGATCAGGATGGTTGAGGCAATCACCACAGCTGACGCCTTTCTTGGCGGCGTGGTCACGGTGTTCCAGCCGCGCAAAGGGTTTCGCGCCGGGACAGACAGCGTTCTGTTGTCTGCTGCGCTCGACCCGGCGCAGACCGGAGAGGCTGCCGAGTTTGGATGCGGGGCAGGCGGCGCGCTGCTCCCGGCGGCCTGGCGACTGAAAGATACGCGCTTCACGGGGTTTGAACATGACCCGGACATGCTGGACCTGGCGCGGCGCGGCGTTGCCGAAAACGGGTTTGGCGCCCGCGTCGAGATTTCGCGGCAAGATGTCAGTTCGATCCCGCGGGACTGGGAAAACCGGTATGATCTCGTTTTCTCCAATCCGCCCTTCTTCCGCGAAGGCTCCATCAAGACGCCCGGCGCGTCCAAGCACAATGCGTATATGGAAACCGTCCCGCTGAAGGACTGGGTCGGCAATATGCTTCACGTGTTGAAGCCAAAGGGCCGCTTCATGATGATCCATCGCGCGTCGGAGCTCGCGCGTATCCTCGCCCTGATCGAACGCCGCTCGGGCCAGATTGAGGTCATGCCGGTGCGCTCCTTCCCCGGCGATGACGCCAAGCGGGTGATCGTGCGGGCCAGAAAGGGGCTGCGCTCCGGCTCGATGCGCCTGCTGTCAGGCATCGACATCTACACCAGTAAGGGCGGCCAACGCACGCGCCTCATGGAAGAGATCGCGCGGAACGGGACGGGGCTGGATTGGGGTTGAGCTGAGACTGGCTGGCAGTTTGATGGCCGCGTGCTTCTTGCAGTCGGCGGCGCACAGGGCTAGCAGGAAGGCCCAAGAGACAAGCTTACGATTCAGGCCACGCGCATGCCCGCACCTATTGCCCGAGAAAAACCGTCCTCCTTTCAGGAGGTGATCCTGCGGCTTCAGGCCTATTGGGCCGCGCAAGGCTGCGCGATCCTGCAGCCCTATGACATGGAAGTTGGCGCGGGCACGCTGCATCCGGCGACGGTGCTGCGCGCGCTTGGGCCAAAAGACTGGCGCGCGGCCTATGTGCAGCCATCGCGCCGCCCGGCGGATGGCCGCTATGGCGAGAACCCGAACCGGCTCGGCCACTATTATCAGTATCAGGTCATTCTGAAGCCGAACCCGGCTGACCTGCAGGACCTCTATCTGAACTCGCTCTACGAAATCGGCATCGACCCGATGGTGCACGATATCCGCTTTGTCGAGGATGACTGGGAAAACCCGACGGTTGGCGCCTGGGGCCTTGGCTGGGAAGTCTGGTGCGACGGGATGGAAGTCAGCCAGTACACTTATTTCCAGCAGGTCGGCGGGCTGGATGTGTTCCCGGTCTCCGGTGAGCTGACCTACGGTCTCGAACGTCTCGCCATGTATGTGTTCGGCGTCGACAATGTCTACGACCTGCCATTCAACGACCCGGCCTCTGAGACGCCGCTCTCCTATGGGGATGTGTTCCTGCAGAATGAGCGCGAACAATCGGCCTTCAATTTTGAGCTGGCCGATGTCGAGATGCTGCAGACCTGGTTTGCTGGCTGCGAGAAGCAGTCAAAAATCCTGCGCGATGCGGGCAAACCGCTTCCCGCCTATGACTATGCGCTGAAAGCCAGCCACGTCTTCAACCTGATCGATGCGCGCGGCGCGATTTCGCCGACAGAGCGTCAGGCCTTTATTGGCCGGGTGCGGGATCTGGCGCGCGGGGCCGCTGAACTTTGGGCAAAGCAGGAAGAGGAGCGTGCGGCATGAAAACCATGACGGGTGTTGCACTCGCGCTTCTGATGCTGGCGGCCTGCGGCAATGAACGCGCTGAAATGAACGGCGAACCTGCGATGGATCCGCAGGACCTGCCTGTGATCGGGACGGACCTTGTCGCGCCCATGGACAATGCGTTTTGCGCTTTCGTTCCAGTGGATGCAGAAAACGATGACACCGGCCCTTATGTGCTGGTCACGACTGTCGGCGACAATGCCTATCACGGCTATGTCTCGCTGGACGGCGAGGCCGTGAAGCTGACCGAGGTTGAGGCCGGCTTTGGCGCAGGCATGGAAACGCGCCGCTTTGTCGATGAAGATGAGAGCCTTGAGCTGGAGGCGATCCTGCTCGATGGCGGGGATGTTGATGATCGCGCGGTCTATACCGGCTCAATCCGGGTGATCTATCCGGCAGAAGGCGAGGCCGTGAAGTTCAAGGGCGGTTGCCGCCTGTCGGGAGGCTAGAATGAGCAGACTTTTTGCAACCCTGGCGCTGGCGCCCGTCCTGATGATTGCGGCCTGTGGTAATGCCTCCGACGCGAGTGACAGCACGCCCCCGGCTGGGAAAGCTGAGGCCAAGGCCGAGTACAAGAAGCACGTTGAAGACGATGAGCCTTCAGCGCCTGAAATGGCTGAAACCAATCCGCAGGCGCTGAAAATCGGCACCATGCATCAGCCTGATTCAGACGCCTACTGCACGCTGATGCGGGAGAGCCACACTTTCAATTTCGATGATCCTGATACCTGGCGGTTTGTGTTCACCACCTCGATGGAGGGCGACCCTCAACCGGCGCAGGTCAAGATCAATGACGATATCCTTGAATTCACGCGTGAAAGCCGCACCAAGTCTGAAAACGGCAATGAGACCTGGCGGTATCGCTCAGCTGATCGCGGCATTGTCATCGAGCTGAACCTCAAACCGACCGAGAGCGGTCCGGAATATACCAATTACTCCGGCAATATCGCTATCGTAGAACCAACCGAAACTGAACGCATGGGCATCAAGGGCAGCTGCGGCGTCTAGGCCGCATTGTCCCTTATCCAACAGCAAGGCACGCAGCTTTTCATGGCAGACCTTCTTCTCGAACTCTTCTCAGAGGAAATCCCGGCCCGCATGCAGGCGAAGGCCGAAGCGGACCTGCGCGACGCACTGGTCAAAGGACTGGAAGAGGCAGGCGTTACGTTTGCCAATGTAACGGCCCTGTCCGGCCCACGCCGCCTGACGGTGGCGATTGATGATCTGCCGGAAAAATCCGCCGATGTCAGCGAAGAGCGCAAAGGCCCGAAAGTGGGCGCGCCGGACAAGGCGGTCGAAGGCTTTCTGCGGGGCGCGGGGCTGTCCTCCATAGATGAGGCCGAAGTGCGCAGCGATCCGAAGAAGGGTGATTTCTACGTTGCCGTTCGGGAGATCCCCGGTCGCCCGCTGGAAGAGATCATAGCCGAGCTGGTACCTGCCATCATTCGCGGCTTTCATTGGCCGAAATCGATGCGCTGGGGCCGCGGAGAGCTGCGCTGGGTGCGCCCGCTGCAGCGCATTGTCTGCGTGTTCAATGGCAAGACGGTCGATTTTGACGTCGATGGCCTGAAATCGGGCAATGAGACGGAAGGCCACCGCATCATGGGGCGTGGGCCGTTCACGGTCGCCTCGCTCGATGAGTATCGCACCAAGCTGGAAGGCGAGGGCTTTGTCGCGCTGTCGCGCGAGGACCGCCGCCTGCTGATCGATGAGCAGGCGCATAAGGTCTGCGCAGCCGCCGGTCTTGAACTGGTTGAGGATCAGGGGCTGCTCGATGAAGTGACCGGCCTTGCCGAATGGCCTGTGGTAATCCTCGGCGAGATGGACCCTGACTTCCTGACCCTGCCGGGCGAAGTCATCCAGCTTTCCATGCGCACCCACCAGAAATATTTCGCCGTGCGCGACCCGAAGACCGGTGAACTCGCGCCGAACTTTGTCGTTGTGGCGAATGTCGAAGCGAAAGATGGCGGCAAGGCCATCGCGGCCGGCAACCGTAAGGTGCTCTCGGCCCGGCTCGATGATGCCCGCTTCTTCTGGGACAATGACCGCAATACCCCGCTTGAGAAGATGGCCGAGAAGCTGTCGACCATCGATTTCAAGAAAGAGTTGGGTTCGATTGCTGACAAGGTGGAGCGGGTTGCCGCGCTGGCGCGCGAGCTTGCCCCGAAAGTTGGCGCAGACCCGGACATGGCCGAACGCGCTGCGCGTCTCGCCAAAGCCGATCTCGTCTCGGGCATGGTCGGCGAATTCCCTGAGCTACAGGGCGTGATGGGCGGCTATTATGCGCGCGAGCAGGGCGAAGACGCCGCCATCGCGACCGCCATTGCCGAACACTACAAACCGCAAGGCCCATCAGATGCCGTGCCAACTGAACCCGTGGCGATTGCCGTCGCGCTGGCCGACAAGCTCGACACGCTGGTCGGCTTCTGGGCGATTGATGAGAAACCAACCGGATCCAAAGACCCGTTCGCGCTGCGGCGTGCCGCGCTAGGCGTCGTGCGGATCATTCTGGAGAATGAGGTTCGGTTTCGGCTTGGAGCATCGATCAGAGATTTTATAATCTCGGACATTGATCGAATGCCTGATGAAGAGTTCAACAACCTTACCGTAGAAACAGCACAAAGTTCGCTGGTCATTCAAACGCTTCGACGGGTCAAATTTTTGTACTACCGCGCGGGCGGTGATAATGGGGCTGAGGGAGTTGATTTCCGGCGAAGCGCCTCTGGCCTCTCTGAAGTTCAAAGCCGCTTCTACGACCGCATGTCCCCTTTGTTAATGCTCAAAGCCATGGGGCAAGACTTGGCAGAAGGCCGCCCTGAAGTTTTCAAAAGTTCTGGAGATCAACAAACTATACGAAGAGAGCGTGAATTTTTGCTTGAATGGGGCGTAGAGGAACCAACAGTAGACCTCCTCGCCTTCTTCGCTGATCGCCTCAAACAAGTCCTCCGCGATCAGGGCGCGCGCTTTGATCTTATCGATGCGGTCTTTGCGCTGGGCGAGGACGATCTTGTCCTGATCGTCAAACGGGTTGAGGCACTGGGCGCCTTCCTTGAAACCGAAGACGGCGCGAACCTTCTGGCGGGCTACAAGCGCGCGGCGAACATTCTGAAAGCCGAAGAGAAGAAGGATGGCGCGCCGGTAAGCGGCGAGATTGATCCATCCCTGTTCGAGCAGGATGAGGAAGGCGCGCTGCATGCCGCGATCGAGACCGCCGTTGCAGAGGCCGATGCGGCGCTGGCGGAAGAGGATTTCGAAAAAGCAATGCGCGCACTGGCGGGTCTTCGCCTGCCGGTCGACAATTTCTTTGAAAATGTCATCGTGAACGCCGAAAACCCAAAATTGAGGCAAAACCGCCTCTTGATTCTGAATTCTATCCGTGACGCTTTGCATCGCGTCGCAGATTTTTCAAAACTGTCGGCATAAATTACCCTTGGGGGAGCAAGTATGATTGTCATCCTGCTCCTGTTTGGCCTATTGGCCATGTGGATCTGGAGTTTAGTGAACATGCCGTCGAAGCAGGCGCGAGACATTTTTGAAGCGCAAGGCGAGGCCCCTTCACAGATGACCGACCGGGACAAAGCCTATGTCGTCGAGCTTCATAAGCGCTTCGGCACGGCGGATTTCCGCTTCAAGTCCATCAAGGCTCAGACGCTTGATGCAAAGATTGCATCGCGTTTTGGCGTTGCTCAAGCGCCACTGGATGACACAACCGAACTCGGCGTGCGGCTGCCGGCATTGAAAATGCTGGTATCTTTCGAGCCGGGCCGCTATCGCCTCACCGATGACGCTGCGCGGCTGGCACGGACGCTCGCAGCAAGACAGGAAAATCTGGAGAATATGCAACATGGCTGACACTGCTGATCTCAAGGCTAAGGAACAATGGGTGTATTCGTTCGGCGGGGGGACAGCCGACGGCAATACGACCATGAAAAACCTGCTGGGCGGCAAGGGCGCGAACCTCGCCGAGATGGCGCGCCTTGGACTGCCGGTTCCCCCCGGATTTACCCTGACCACCGCCGTCTGCACGGCCTATTACGACCTTGGTGAAAAGTATCCGGGCGGCCTGGAAGCGCAGGTTGATGAGGCGCTGAAGGCGGTTGAAGCCGAAACCGGCAAAACGTTCGGTGATGCTGACAATCCGCTTCTGGTGTCGGTGCGCTCGGGCGCACGCGCCTCGATGCCGGGCATGATGGACACCGTCCTGAACCTCGGTCTCTCGGAAGTCACGGTTGCAGGCCTCGCCAAGAAAGCCGGTGAGCGCTTTGCCTATGACAGCTATCGCCGCTTCATCCAGATGTATTGCAATGTGGTGCTCGGCCTGAAGCATGACACGTTCGAGCACATCCTCGACGACTACAAAGAGCGCCAGGACTACAGCCTCGACACCGAGATGACGGCTGAAGATTGGAAAGAGATCATCGTTCGCTACAAGGCAGCCGTTGAGAAACAGCTCGGCAAGCCTTTCCCGGATGATCCGCGCGAACAGCTCTGGGGCGCCATCGGGGCGGTGTTCGGCTCCTGGATGAATGACCGCGCGATCCTCTATCGCAAGCTCAACGACATTCCGGCGGCATGGGGCACGGCTGTGAACGTGCAGTCCATGGTGTTCGGCAATATGGGCGATACCTCGGCGACCGGCGTTGCGTTCACGCGCGATCCGTCGACCGGCGAAAAAGTGTTCTACGGTGAATTCCTGGTCAATGCGCAGGGCGAAGACGTTGTCGCCGGCATCCGCACGCCAGCGCCGATCTCCCGCTCCCGCGCCGAAGCTCTGTCTTCTGATGAGTTGCCGCTCGAAGAAGCCATGCCAGCGGTCTACAAAGAGCTGGTGGCGGTCGCTGAGAAGCTGGAAAGCCACTATCGCGACATGCAGGACATCGAGTTCACGGTCGAAGACAACAAGCTCTACATGCTGCAGACCCGGAACGGGAAACGCACCGCAGCTGCCGCGCTCAAGATCGCCGTCGATATGGCGCGCGAGAAGCTGATCAATGAGGAAGAGGCGGTCCTTCGCCTCATGCCGGGCCAGCTCGACCAGTTGCTGCACCCGACGATTTCTCCAGATGCGGCACGCGACGTCATCGTCAAAGGCCTGCCAGCCAGCCCCGGCGCTGCCGTTGGCAAGGTCGTGTTTGACAGCGATGAAGCCGCGGCGCTCGCCGAAAAGGGCGAAGACGTCATCCTGATGCGCGTCGAGACCAGCCCCGAGGATATTCACGGCATGCACGCGGCTCGCGCTATCGTCACGGCGCGCGGCGGGATGACCTCGCACGCAGCGGTCGTTGCGCGCGGCATGGGCCGGCCTTGCGTCTGCGGCGCGGGCGGTCTGCAGATCGATGTGAAGAATGGCGTGTTCCGGGCGAATGGCCGGGAATTCAAGAAAGGCGACGTCGTCACGATTGACGGAGCCGAAGGCGAAGTCCTGATCGGTGCAATCGACATGGTCCAGCCGGATCTCTCCGGTGATTTCGGTCATCTGATGGAGTGGGCTGACAAGGTCCGCCGCCTCAAGGTGCGCACCAATGCCGAAACGCCGCACGATGTTGAAACCGCGAAGAAATTTGGCGCGGAAGGCATCGGCCTTTGCCGCACCGAACACATGTTCTTCGATGCTGAACGTATCCCGGTCGTCCGCTCGATGATCCTGGCCAATGACAAGGCGGGCCGCGAAGCCGCGCTGTCCAAACTTCTGCCAATGCAGCGCAGCGATTTCGCTGAGATTTTCCGCATCATGGAAGATCGCCCGTGCACGATCCGCCTGCTGGATCCGCCGCTGCACGAATTCCTGCCGCATTCGGAAGAAGAGATGGCGGAAGTTGCCAAATCGGCCGGTGTCAGCGTCGAGGTGCTGAAGCGCCAGGCAGACGACCTGCATGAGAGCAACCCGATGCTCGGCCACCGCGGCTGCCGCCTCGGCATCACCTATCCGGAAATCTACGAGATGCAGGCCCGTGCGATCTTTGAAGCGGCCGTGCAGGTCGCCAAGGAAACCGGCTACAAGCCGATCCCTGAGGTGATGATCCCGCTCGTTGCGACGCAGAAAGAGCTCGACATCCTCAAAGCCAAGGTCGACGCGACCGCCAAGGCTGTCTTCGAGGAGACGGGCACAGAGCTCAACTATCTCGTCGGCACGATGATTGAGCTGCCACGCGCCGCGCTACAGGCTGGCAATATCGCAAAGTCCGCTGCGTTCTTCTCATTCGGCACGAATGACCTGACGCAGACGACGCTGGGCATTTCGCGCGATGATGCGACACGTTTCCTCAAGGCGTATGAAGAGCAGGGCATCTATGAGAAAGACCCGTTCGTCACGCTGGACCAGGAAGGCGTGGGTGAACTTGTGAAGATCGCCGCTGAGCGGGGGCGCGCAACGCGTCCTGACATCAAGCTCGGCATCTGTGGTGAGCATGGCGGCGACCCGGCCTCGGTAATGTTCTGCGACGCGCTGGGGCTCGACTATGTCTCTTGTTCGCCTTACCGCGTGCCGATTGCCCGGCTCGCTGCGGCCCATGCCGTGCTTCAGAAGCCGGAGAGCTAAAACCGGCGATTCATGGCTGAATAAGCCAGGTGAGGCGTGAAATCAGAAGACGGGCAGTGTTGCGCCAGGGCAACACTGCTATTGGTGCTACGGCACGCAGAAGCCTAGGTCGTTAACGCCTTTATACCTGATTTACCTTCATTTTTTTGATTTTCAGGTGATTCTGCAGAACTGGTTCAGGCCGGTATGGTTCCCGTCCTAACGGAAATGTAAGTCTTCAGTACGACCTTATCGTTGATATGTCCGGCTCGTGTCTAATATCGATACCGGTAGCAAAACCGGAATTTACGGCGCAGCGGACTTTGGGCAGACGAGCCGAATTGATCGCTGTGCCCGTTGGAGTGCCGGTGAAAGAGGGGGACAGAATATGTCAACCAAGACCAAAAATCAGACCCCGCGTATCTTCGCGGAGAAGTCTCTGAAGAATCGGGTCGGCCGTTGGTGGCTGGCGAAATCCGATTCAGAGCAGCGCGCCGTGGTGTCGCGCTCCATGCTTGTGTCCACATTCGCGCTGGGCCTCAGCTTTGCGCTGCCTGCCATTTCGTCCGCAAACACGCAGAAAGAGGCCGAAGCCGATTTCCGTGAGCAGACCATTCGCTTTGCCGAGACCCAGGATGGCGGCGACGCTGTGCGGGCCGATCCGCTAGCCCCGGCCGTCATGAAGCATGAGTGGATGCGCAACGTCGAATATTCGCTCGAGCGTGATCCGGAATCTGCCATGACGCGTTATGGCGGCCTTGAGCGCGACGCAGCTGTTCTGGCTGGCATGAAGAGCTTTGATCCTGCGCACCTCAAGCGCGCCGAAGAGATGAGCCACCAGATGAAATGTCTGGCGGAGGCGGTCTATTACGAGGCGCGCAGCGAGTCCAAGCCTGGCCAGATCGCTGTGGCAGAAGTCATCATGAACCGTGTTCGCGATCATCGTTACCCGAACAGCGCCTGCGGTGTTGTCTATCAGGGCGCGACGCGGACGACGGGTTGTCAGTTCACCTTCACCTGTGATGGTGCGCTTTCACGCGCCCCTCGCGGCAAAAGATGGGAAGATGCCAAAACGATTGCCGCTCATGTCTTTCTCGATCTTGATGAGCCGCGCACCGATGGCGCGACCCATTACCACGCGACCTATGTGAACCCGGTCTGGAATTCAGGTCTGGTGAGAACGTCGAAGATCGGGACGCATGTTTTCTATCGCTTCCCACGTGGAGCGGAGTGGGCGAGCGCCCGCGCTGCCCAGAAGTCGCGTCTTGCCAAAGCAGAGACCGGTGGTGGGGTCGATAGTTCGATCATGACCATCACGTCCGAGCAGACCGAAGACCTCAATGCAAAATCGCTGAGTGTGATCAGCCCGGCTCCATAAGGACCTTTCATGTCCGCAGAACACCTGTTCGAAGACGTCGATACCTACATTAACAGTCTTTTTGTGCAGGCCGATCCTGTCCTTGAGAGGGCGATAGAGCGCGCCTCCAAGGCTGGTCTGCCGGACATTCAGGTCTCGCCCGGCCAGGGCAAGCTGATTTACCTGCTGGCCAAGATGATTGGCGCCAGGCGCGTTCTCGAAGTCGGCACGCTGGGCGGCTATTCGACTGTCTGGCTGGGCCGTGCGATCCCGGAGGGCGGCGAACTCATCACCATCGAGCTCGACCCGGCACATGCCGCTGTGGCGCGAGAGACGCTGAAGGATGCTGGCCTCGCCGATCGCTGTGAGGTGGTTGAGGGTAAAGGGCTGGACGAAATGCGGGCGCTTGAGCCGTCTTTCGACTTTGTGTTCCTCGACGCCAATAAGGACGGCTACCCGGCCTATCTGAAGCAGGCCATCCGCCTGCTACGGCCCGGCGGCCTGATTGTGGCCGATAATGTCGTGCGCGAAGGCGCTGTTCTGAAACCGTCCAATGTTGATCCGAATGCAATTGGCGCGGCGGCTTTCAACCAGGCGCTGGCCGGTCACCCTGAACTGGAGGCGATTGTGCTCCAGCAGGTCGGCATCAAGGGCCATGACGGCCTCGCCATTGCGCGCGTCAAAGACTAGTCGCGCGGTTCCAGCGTTTTCATCAGCGTCTTTTTAAGGCGGTTCGGCATGAAGCGGGCCGCAAAACGCGTGCGTTCTGCCATCTTGCCGACCATGTAGTGCGTATCCTTGCCGTGGGCGGCGTCCCAGGCGCGCTCGGCGGCCATCTCGACCGGATAGACGTCAGAGCCTGACTCGCGGATCATGTCGCTCATTTTGACGTTGGCACCATCCTGGGCCCCCATGTCGAGGATTGGCGTGTCGATGAACCACGGCATCAGCGATGTGACCCGGATGCCAATATTCGACAATTCGATATCGAGCGCCTCGGTCAGGCCGCGAACCGCAAACTTCGTGGCTGCATAGACGGCGAGCTTCGGCGCGCCAAATACGCCTGCGGTAGAGGCTGTGTTGACGATGCGCGAGCCTTTGGTTTGGCGCAGGAGTGGCAGACCAGCCTGCACACCATTGATGACGCCCTTCACATTGATGTCGACAATCGCATCATTGTCTTCGCCGGAAATCTCTTCAAACCAGCCATGGCGGCCGATCCCGGCATTGTTGAATAACACGTCCATCCGACCATCTGTCGCCTCGCCGAAGTCTTTCATGGCAGCGGCCCAGTCATCGCGGGAGCGCACATCCAGCTTGGCCGAAATGCAGTTCTCCGCGCCGATCTCATCCACGACCTCTTTGAGGCCGGCTTCATTGATGTCGTAGAGACCGACAAACCAGCTGCGGTCGGCAAACAGTTTTGCCGTCGCCTTGCCGATGCCGGATGCGGCGCCTGTAATGAAGATGCTCTTGCGGCCTGACGCTTTGCTCATCGTGCATTCTCTCCCATTTCGCATGACCGTTTGATCGGCATTGCTTCCTGAGAGGCACAGTCAGGGCAGGTCGAGGCCTACGTCAAGGTTTGACGCAGAGTGAGTGAGGGCGCCCACCGAGATATAATCGACCCCGGTTTCTGCGATCCCCTTCACCGTATCGAGATTGACCCCGCCCGAGGCTTCGGCCTTGCAAACGCCGTCAATCATGGAAACGGCTCGGCGCAGCGTCTCATTGTCCATATTATCCAGAAGGACAGCATGCGGCTTCAGTGGCAGCGCTTCCTCGAGCTGGTCAAGATTATCCACCTCGATCTCGATCATACGCAGATGCCCGGCATAGGCGTGCGCGCGCTTCAGCGCTTCGGTGATCGAGCCACAGGCGGCGATGTGGTTGTCCTTGATCAGGATCGCGTCGTCGAGGCCATAGCGGTGCGAGGTGCCACCGCCGCAGCGAACGGCGCGCTTCTCGACCGCGCGATGGCCGGGCGTGGTTTTGCGTGTGCAGACGATGGTCGCGTTCGTATGTGCGATCTCTGCCACGAACCTTGCGGTCAGCGTCGCAACGCCTGAGAGGCGGCCGATGAAGTTCAGCATTGTGCGTTCAGCCATCAGGATGGAGCGCGCTGAGCCAGACAGGGTGGCGATCTTGCTGCCGGGAGAGAGCTCTGCGCCATCGCCGAGGTGCTGGTCGAGCTCTACCGATGCGTCGATCAATTTCAGGGCATAGGCGGCAGCATCCATGCCGGCGAGACGACCGGGCTTGCGCGCAGCGATGTGCGCTTCAATGCGCGTGCCAGGGGCAATCGTGGCGTCTGTGGTGAGGTCTCCGGCGCGGCCAAGATCTTCGGACAGGGCAAGGCGGACAATCGGGTCAAGCAGCAGATCGGGCAGGGCGGGCGGTGCGATCATCAGGCAACCTCCTCAAGGGGTTTCTTGGCATCGCGGCGAATAAAGGTGCGCGCGGCGAGTTCATCAGTTTCGGGGAAATCAGAGCGGAAGTGTCCACCCCGGCTTTCCTTGCGGGCGAGGGCGGCGCTGGCGATCAGGCGCGCGGCATCAAGGGCGCGGGCGGGGCCGTGCTCTTCCTCGGCGCTATCAATGTCGATGAGCAGCGAGGAGAGGCCCGCGCCGTCGCGAATGACACCGCACTTGCTGGCCATGTCGACCCGCAACTGTTGCAGGGCATCGGTTGGCAGATCGGTGGGCACTTCGCCGGAAGCGGCGCCGGGCATGGCATGGTCTGCGTCGCGCAAGCGCTCGGCGATGCGGGCGGCAAAGACGACGGCTTCGAGCAGGGAGTTTGACGCGAGGCGATTGGCGCCATGCGCGCCGGTGGAGGCGCATTCACCGCAGACGGACAGACCTTCAAGCGTGGAGCGACCCCAGGCGTCGGCGACGACACCGCCCATATGATAGTGCGCGGCAGGCGCGACTGGGATGGGCTGGCGGCGGGGGTCAATACCGGCCGCCATACAGGCGCCGAACACGGTTGGGAAGTGCGCCGGGAAATGCTTGCCCACCGCCTTTGAGGCGTCGAGGAAGGCGCCGCGTCCAGCCTTGATTTCGCTGTCGATGGCGCGCGCAACCTCGTCACGCGGGGCAAGCTCTGCCTGCTCATGATAGTCGCTCATGAAGGCGCGGCCTTTGCTGTCGCGCAGGATGGCACCTTCGCCGCGAAGGGCCTCGGTCGCGAGCGGGGCAGGGTCCAGGCCGACATCCATGGCGGTCGGGTGGAACTGGACAAATTCAGGATCAGCGATCAGAGCCCCAGCGCGGTGCGCCATGGCGAGCGCATCGCCGCGTGATTGCGGCGGGTTTGTTGTCACGCGGAATAGTCCGCCTGAGCCGCCAGTGCAGAAAATCGTCTCGCGCGCTGTAAGCGGAGCCAGGCGGCCTTTGCGGTCACGCGTGATGACCCCGGCAATAGAGCCTTTGTCATCCTGCAGGAGGCCAACGGCGAGATAGGGTGACATGAGGCGGATATGGCTCGCCGCATTCACCGCGGTGGTCAGGGCGCCCATGATGGCTTTGCCGGCCAGGTCACCGGCCACGCGGGCGACACGCGGACGCGAATGGGCCGCCTCCAGCGACAATTGCAAAGCGCCTTCAGGCGTGCGGTCAAACGGGACGCCAAGTTCAATGAGGTCGAGGACCCGCGCCGGGCCTTCCTCGGCAATCAGCCGGGCAATGACCGGGTCGACGAGGCCAGCCCCGGCGATCACCGTGTCTTTCGCGTGCGCTTCTGCAGTGTCGAGCGGGTCTAGCGCGGCGGCAAGCCCGCCCTGTGCCCAGGCCGAGGACGCCGCCTCGCCCAGCGGGGCAGGCGCGATCACGGTACACTTATGAGGGGCAAGTCTCAGCGCGAGGAACAGGCCGGCTAAACCCGCGCCCACAATAAGGATATTGCTGTCATCAGCCGGGGCATCGGCCGTTAGCCTTATCGGATCGGGCATCAGGTCGTCTCTCCGGGGAAGATCAGGATATCGCGCCGTTCGCGCGTCGCCATTCAGCCGGAAACTCTTCGCTTCCGAAAAGCTTGCCCGTCATGGTGGAAGGGTCGGTGATCGTGAGGATGAAATTGTCAGGCCGATAATTCACGCTTGGTTCGCCTTCGATGAAGTTCACGATTGTCGACTGAACGATCACGCCTTCTTCGATGATGGACGCAGTGCAAGTCTGTTCGACGACATAGGTTACATTGAGTTCCGGGCAATACTGGCGGGCGGTCAATTCGCAACCAAATTCGGCGGGGTCTTCGGTTGGGGTGAGGCGGGCTGTGCCGTCAAAGTCGCAGACATCCGGCAATTGGGCCTCAAAGTTCCAGAGACCTGCAATGTTCGGCGGCAGCGTCTGGGCGTGCGCGGCTGAAAACACCATCGCCAACCCGGCCAAGCCGATCATTGAGTGTGCAGCTCTCTGCATCAGGAAATGCCTTCTTCAGACCGGATAAATTCTGCCGGGGCCGTAGCGGCTGACACCAGTGAGCCGTACATCCGCTTTGCGCTCTGTATCGTCAACGCAAAATTGTCCGGAACGTAAACAAGGCCTTCTTCCTTGGACTCAAGGAATTGATCAATCTCCGAGCGGATCGAGACCTGATTGCCGAAGCGGCGTGCGGAGCATTTCTGAAGGACAACTGACCGCCCCCACATCGAACAGACCTCTACGGCTGTCAGTTCGCAATCATAGACGCCCTTTTCCGGATTGGGCGTCAGACGCGCTGTGCCAGACATAATGCAGCGGCCTTCGCGATATGGCTTTGTCTGGAAAGTCCAGTTGCCCAGAATATCACCGGAGTCTCGTTGGTCATCTTCCTGCGCCGATGCGGGCAAGCCAGCAAGGCAGAGGGCGGCAAGGCAGGCGGCAACGGCAAGACGCATTTGGCATGGCTCCGATTGGAAAAGACGCGGTTCGCCATCAGCAAACCGCGTCAAAACGGCGACTTCAAGGCATCAGGCCGGAGAAATGACCTCGATGTCCATCGGCTTGAGGCCGGTTTCGAAAGCAAGTGGCTTGTCCGTTTTCGGCAGGGCCAGCATCGCATCGATCGCAGCCTTGGCGCGCACGCGCACATCTTCCTCGATCTCGACCTCGTGTTTCAGCTCGATCAGGCAATCGAGAATGTTCTCCAGCGTGATCCGCTTCATGTGCGGGCAGAGATTACACGGGCGAACGAAGTTCACGCCGGGGTTTTCAGCGGCGACATTGTCGCTCATCGAACACTCGGTCAGAAGGACAACTTTGTTGGGGCTGTTATCCTTGACGTAGTTGGCAAGGGCCGAGGTCGATCCTGCAAAGTCAGCCGCTTCGAGCACGTCTGGCGGACATTCCGGGTGGGCCAGGATGACGACGCCGGGATGGGCGTCACGAAGCTGGTTCACATCATCTGCGCTGAACAGTTCGTGCACCTCACAGGCGCCCGGCCAGGTGATGATGCGAATATCGGTCTGAGCCGCAACATTCTTGGCAAGATACTGGTCCGGCACGAGGATGACGGTGTCGGAATTCCATTCCTTGGCGACCGCTTCAACAACCTGAGCGGCGTTGGAGCTGGTGCACGTAATGTGGCATTCGGCTTTCACGTCTGCCGTTGTGTTCACATAGGTGACGATCGGATAATCCGGATAGCGTTCCTTGATCAGGCGCACATCAGCGCCGGTGATCGAAGAAGCAAGCGAGCAGCCCGCTTCAAGGCTCGGGATCAGCACGGTCTTTTCCGGTGCGAGGATCTTTGACGTCTCGGCCATGAAGTGCACGCCGGCCTGGACGATAATGTCTGCATCGACCTGCGCGGCTTCACGCGCCAATTGCAGGGAGTCGCCACGAAAGTCGCCGACGAGGCTGAAAATGTCCGGCGTCATATAATTGTGCGCGAGAATGACGGCGTTCTTCGCCTTTTTGAGGCGGTTGATCTCTGCCACCAGCGGCGCAATCGCGGGCCACTCCATCGGCGTCACAAAGTCTGACACGAGCGGGTACAGCGCTTCGGTTTCCGCTTTCACCGCGTCGTCATAGACGAGGCCGCGCGCTTCGGCGGCGCTTTTCGCGCGAATTGGGGTTGGGGTCGGACAGCCGGGTCCGGAATCAATAAGTCTGGCCATGTCGCGGTCCTCCACGCTTTTGCTCAATCTGAGCATTATATAAGTACACAGATGCCCGATTTCAAGACTTTCGCGCGGAAAGAGAGGAAATCACCATCGAGCATCACCCCTTATAGGCAGGGTGAGCATAAGCGCGTTTATGGCGGCGGATACGGCTTTGCAAGCAAAATATCAATTTTGTGACGCCCATGGGCGGGGCCTCGCGGTTAAGGTTTCGTTTACCAAAGATCGCTTGCGCCGGTCCAAAAAAGGAATACCTTGGGGCGGAACAAAGGAGGAACATTATGCGCCTGCAAACCGCTTCCAGTTTCGTCGGTCGGTCCGGCAAACCTGTTACCTTCACTCATGAAGACAGCTTGATGGCGTGGACGTCGCGCACCGGCATCGCGCTTCTGGTCGCCAGCGATGCCTATGGATGGCGGGTCGTGCGTATTGTGGACCTGCGCGGGCAGGAGGGGGCGCTGGACGCCGCTTGGGCGATGATGGATGCGCGGCGCTATGGCGCTTCGGCTGTCTTTGTCCGCGATGAAGCTGATGCTGATGTCCGGCAGGCGCTGATTGCTGACCTGGAGGCGGGGCTAAGCCCGGTGCTCAAATCGATGTGTCTGCGCCCAACGGCTGCGCCAGTAAATCTTGCCGCGGCCTGAGCGCTGATCAGTCTTGCAGCAAATTGTCGTACCAGTCCTCGACATCCTTCTCGACCATGGAGAGCGGCCTTGGGCCGCCATCCAGCACGACGGCGTTGAAGGCAGGCGCGTTGAGCTGTCCGCCCAGAACCGCTTCGGCCCGAGCTCGCATTTCCAGTATCCGCCGGCGCCCGGTAAAATAGGAGGCGGCCTGGCCGGGCCAGACAGCATAGCGGGCAACTTCGTCTTCCATCTCCGCACGCGGCAAGCCGGTCGTATTGACGAGGTAGCTGACGGCCCGTTCGTATGACCAGCCCTCAGCGTGAATGCCGGTGTCCACCACAAGCCGCGCCGCCCGGAACAGGATGGACTGAAGATAGCCGATCCGCCCAAGCGGATCGTTGGCATAAAGCCCCGCGCTATCTGCAAGGTCCTCGGCATAGGTGGCCCAGCCTTCGCCAAAGGCGGTGTCCCAGATCATCTGCCGGATCAGCGGCGACCGGGTCTGATTGGCGGCTACCATGCTTTCGACATGATGGCCGGGAACGGCCTCATGATAGGCGAGCGTCGGCAGCGCATAGTCTGACCAGTTCTCGAGCCGGCGCAGATTGATCTCGATCAGAGCCGGGCTGCTGCCATTGGCGGTCGCGCCAACATAGGTCGCGCCATTGAAGGCGGCCTCTTCATAGCTCGGCATCCGTCTGACGAGCACGGTCGCGTCAGGCGCGTTCTTGACGATTTTCGGCAGATTTGCCTGGGCCTTTTTTATCAGGGTGCGAAGCCGGCGCAGGATCTGTCCGCGTCCATCGTCTTCGTCTGTGTAGATCTGCTCGGAGGAGGCCGCCAGCAGTCTGAGGCGCTCCTGCACGGAACCTGCCGTCAGGCCGAGGGCCGCAAACTGGGCATCTATTTCCGCGCGGATATCCGCGACTGCAGCAAGGCCCTCTTCATGCAACGCGTCGGCGCTGACGCCCGGCTGTGTGTAGAAGCCAAGCAATTGAAGATAATAGGCCTCGCCATCAGGAAGAGACGAGAGGCCGGGGTCGGGGCTTGCTTCGGCCTGCAGGTCGCGCACAGCATTTGCAAATTCGACATAGGCCGGGATGACATCCTTGAGCATGAGCCTTGCGGCCGCCTGGCGGTAGGTGTTTGCCGATGGACCTAGCGCCGGGTCGAGCCCGCCGACAACGCTGCCGAATGTCTGGATGAGCGGGTGGGTGCTGACCGGCTGACCAGCAAACTCCCGAAGGCGGGCTTCCAGCGCTTCCAGGACAAAGCGCGGCGGTATGATGCCGCTCGCCGCATCTGACAGAAGGCGGCGCTTTTCATCGCCCAGCGCATCGGGCAGGGCGGCCAGTCGGGCCAGATAGTTTTTCGCGTCTTCATGTGACCTCAGCGGATGGCTGGAGATCAGCATGTCCGGCACATCGACCCAGGCGCCGCTGAGCTGGTCCACGGCATAGGGGCGCGCGATGCCCGGTCCGTACCGGCCAAACCCATAGGCTTCCAGATTCGTTAGCGCCTCATATTGGGCGCGCACGATCTCCAGATGGCGCGCGAGCTGGCTGTCCTGGGGAATGTCCGGCGTGTTGTTCAACCGGTTGAGCAGCTCGATCCGCAACAGGCGCGTGCGCTCAAAACGGGCCTGGGAGCGGTCATCCAGCATGTTCTGAAACGGCTGGCGCATGGTTGATTCGCTGAGGCCGAGCCGTGTGGCGGTCTCTGGCGAGAGGGCCATCTCAGCCCGTGCCGTGTCATCGAAGCTTCGATTGATCTCCCGCACCGTCCGCCGCGCAATCCCGTCCTCATTGACTGGCGGGCCGCACGCAGCCGCCAGTAAAGCCGCCGAAAAGGCAGCCATAGCGAGCGAATGGGAGCGGGATTTCAGTCGATTCATTCCAATCTTCATTCCGGTTGCGCGGTCCGTCGGGCCGGCTGGCAGCCGAATAACTGCTCGGCGGTTGTGAGGTTCTGGCATATCCGGTAAACCGCGCCGGTCAATCAATGGAGTCTTCCCGTGGAAAATTCACAGCAATCACCGACCGCAGCGCTCAGCGGGCAAGTGCTTTTCTATTCAAACCCTCAACCACTGTCTGCTGAAAAGCATGGCGGCCTTGGCCTCAAGAACATCGAGAAGCCATTCGCCTTTCTTGGCAAGGCTCACGCTGTGCCTGTGACGGTCACCGAATTCGCGATTGCGGCAACCTCCTATCCCATCATTTTCGTGGGCGCGGACAAGACACCGATCGCCGCCATGGGCATTCGCCAGGACGAAAACCTTTTCGTTGTCGATGGCAATGTTGATGTCGATTTCTACGTGCCGGCCTTTGCGCGCCGCTATCCATTCGTCTTCGCGAACGATCCGCAGCAGGAACGCATGCTGCTTTGCGTCGATCGTGATGCCCCTATGGTCAGCAACAAGCCAGACATCCCATTCTTCGAAAATGGCGAGCCGACCGAATACACCAACAATGCGATGGCTTTCTGCCAGGAATTCGAGCGTCAGCGCCGCGGAACGAATGACTTTGTCAAAGTGATTGATGAACTCGGACTGTTTGTTGAGCGCTCGGCCAACTACCAGCCACGTGATGCGGAAGGCAATGATACCGGCCCGCCTCAGACGATTGCTCAATACTGGGCCATCGACGAAGACAAGCTGAGAGCCCTGCCAGAAGCCAAGCTGGCTGAACTGGCCCGCAATGGTATTCTCGGCGCCTGTAATGCCCACTCGATGTCGCTGCTGAACTGGTCACGCGTCATCAACCGCGCCATGCGTACGCAAGCGCCAGAGTCTGCCCCGCAGCCACAAGGCGGAGCGGGCGGTCCAGCGCTGCAGAACTAGCGCCTGCAGGTCTGACGAAAAATGAAACAGCTGATCTTTAGAAGGTCAGCTGTTTTTTTTGTGATGTGGGCAGGTGTCCAGCGTAACTTGGTCTTCGCGAATGTGTGTCCATATGTGCCGATGTTCTGATGATGTCGAAGTGCTAAGGATGCCAATGATGATCAAATGCCTCAGCTTCCTCGCAGCGCTTTTGTATCTCGGCACGTCGTTTTTCAGCGCCGTCGCTCAGCCCGTTGATGGCGGACATGCCCGTGTCGAGCTGCTGAGTGAACGTGAGACTGTCACGCCCGGCGAAACGGTCTGGTTCGGCCTCAGCTTCGAGATGGATCCCGAGTGGCACATCTATTGGAAGAATGCCGGGGATGCCGGCATTCCGCCCGCAATGTTCTGGGACGACAACACGTCGGTCGACGAAGCCGCCTTTGGCGAGATCAGCTGGCCGCTGCCTGAACTCATTCCCGTCGTTGAAGGCGAGATCATGGATTATGGCTACAGCGATACGATCGTGCTGCCATTTCCCGTCGAGATCCCGTCGGATGCGACCGAAGCGCTGCGCTTTGGCGGCACGGTCGATTATCTGATCTGCAAGGACATCTGCATTCCTGAAAGCGTTGAGGTGGAGACGTTCGTCAATGTTGGCGAGACGCAGGTGCCAGACATAGACGGCGGCGAACGGATCGCTGCGGCGCTGGCAGACGTGCCGCCCGCTTTTGAGGGCGACGCCGCGCTCAGCCGGTCTGGCGACACCTGGCTGCTCTCTATCGCAGGCGACCAGATTGCTGGATCTGTCGGCCCGGCCCGCTTTTTTCCTGAGACGCACGATATCGTACATGCCGTCGACCAGCCTGCTGAATTCGGCGAGGCTGGATTACAGCTTCAGCTGACACCGGACAGCGATGAGCGCCCGGATCAGCTGGCAGGAATCATTCGCATCGATACCGGCGAAGGTGAACCTGTTGCCTTCAATCTGGCCGCGCAGCCGGGTGAAGCGCTGGCCGGAACAACGGGCACCAAAGGGCCAGATAGCGCGGCCACATCCGGGCAGGCGGGCTCCAGCCTGATCATCCTTCTGGGCGCAGCATTGCTCGGCGGGCTTATCCTGAACCTTATGCCCTGCGTGCTGCCGGTGCTGTCGATCAAGGCAATCGGGATGGTGCAGGCTGCCGCCAGCGGACATCAGGGTGAGCTGCGCAAGCACGGCCTCTGGTATACGGGCGGCGTGCTGATCTCCTTTGCGGCGATTGGCGCCGTCTTCCTGACGCTGAGGGCAGCTGGGCAATTCGTCAGCCTGGGCTTCCAGCTTCAGTATCCAGCTGTCGTGGCAGGCCTCGCCCTTCTGATGGTTATCATCGGCCTCTGGCTGCTCGGCGTTTTCAGTCTCGGCACCTCCGTGCAGAATGTCGGCTCAGGACTGGCGGACAAACGCGGCAGTGTAGGGGCCTTCTTTACAGGTGTACTGGCCGCTGTCGTTGGGGCGCCCTGTGTCGGCCCATTTGTCGGCATTGCCCTCGGCGCCGTGCTGGATGACCCATGGCCGGTCGTCATGGGCGTCTTTCTTATTCTTGGCTTCGGCCTTGCCTTGCCGTTCCTGGTTCTCAGCTTCGTGCCGGGCCTGCATAAGTCCCTGCCAAAGCCCGGCGCCTGGATGGAGCGCCTGAAGCAGGCCTTTGCCTTCCCGATGTTCCTGACGGCGGCCTGGCTGATCACGGTCCTCGGCAACCACCCGGCCGCCGGCGCGACGGCCTTTGGCGCCGTCATTCTGTCCTTTGGCCTCTGGCTGGTGAGCGTGGCAGGCGGCAAACTTCGTGCCCCGGTTCTGGTGATTGGCGGCGTATTGGCGCTGGTCGGTATTGTCTGGCCGGTCATGACTGGACTGGAGGACGCACCCACAAGTCAGACCAGTGAGAGCTATGCCAGCGTGCAGACCGAACCCTGGTCACCCGAGCGCGTCGATGACCTGATCGGTGAGGGCCGCGGCGTCTTCGTCGACTTCACGGCCAGCTGGTGTGCGACCTGTCAGGTCAACAAGCGCAGCACGTTAACCCGCCCGGATGTGCTGGACGCGATGGCGGACGCCAATGTCGCCTTCCTCGTCGCGGACTTCACGCGCAATGATGAAACCATCGCCGCCGAGCTTAAAAAACGTGGAAGCCCCGGCGTACCGATGTATCTTCTTTACGGCCCTGGAGACTCTGATCCGGAAGTCCTGCCGGTCTTGCTCAATCCCGGACTGATGAAACGGAAGCTGGGGGCGCTCGGTGGGGCGGCGCCTTAATAGATCAAGAGGATGTATCGCATGTTCAAGATTACCCGCAGAAACGTTGGTCTGGCCTCAGGCATGGCGGCCGCCGTTGCGCTGAGCGCCGGGGCGCTGATCGCCTTTTCCGCAGATGCCAGCCCAGCTGCAGAAGTCGGCATGGCCGCGCCTGACTTCTCCGGGACGACGAGCGTCGGCGAGACGATTTCCCTGGCAGATTTTGCGGGCAAGACCGTTGTTCTGGAATGGACCAATGATGGCTGTCCGTTCGTGCAGAAGCACTATGAAACCCCGCCGGCCAACATGCAGACGCTGCAGAGCGAAGACGCGGCGGGTGATGACATCATCTGGCTGCAGATCGTTTCTTCGGCGCCCGGCAAGCAGGGCTATGTCGATGGCGCAGAAGCTGAGGAGATCAATGACGGACGGGGCGCGAGCCCGGATCATGTCATCCTTGATCCGTCCGGCGATATTGGTCGCCTTTACGAGGCCAAGACGACCCCGCACATGTTCGTGATCAAGGCGAACAGTGAGATCGCCTATGCGGGCGCGATCGATTCGATCGGGTCAGCGCGGGTCGCCGACATTGAGAAGGCAGACAATTACGTCCGCGCCGCCCTCCAAGCCATTGAGGCAGGTGAGCCGATCAAGGTCGCCTCATCCAAGCCGTATGGTTGCGCAATCAAATACTGAAGGCGTGAGGACCGAGGCGCTCACAGATGCGAAGCGCCCCGGCCGGTCTGATTATTGAACGCGTTTCACGCGGAACATGACGCCATCGTCCATCTTCATCATATAGCTTCCAAACGAAGCTTTCTTGATCAGCGCCATTTCTGCGCCCCGACGCGAGGAGTAGTAGACCCTCTTGTCGTCAATCTGTTCCCAGATCTGTCCGTTATCGAGATAGATGAGGAAACGGCCGCGAAGCGTCTCGTCGACCTTTTTGATAGGGATCTGGACCTCTTTCAGAGTCGTGTCCTTATCGCCATTGCCGAATTTCGGCATTGTCAGTTTCGGCAGGCTTGGCATCGAAAAACCGAACGTATCGCGTTTGACGTTCTCGACCTGCTCGCGGGTCACCGTGACTACTTCACCGGTTTCTTCCGCTGCCTTCAGGCGCCCAACGGCCGAGTCATAACACTCTAGCCGCTGTGCATCGTCGGTAAGATCCACGCAAGCATAGACCGTTGACGTAGAAATATCCGTCGTTTGGGCAACTGTTGGCAGGGTTATGCTTCCCAGAAGGCCAATCGTGAGCAATATGTGCCGCATTATATTCATCTCCCGCTCAGGCTTGTTGCGCTCTCTTTCCAAGACCGCGCTCGTCTGAAACAGTATGGCGGGACGTTACACCAAGGGAAAGTCACAGACACACATGATGAATTCTTTCAAACGGACACTCTTCGCCGCCGGTTCGGCCGGCCTTCTCTTGACGCTCGCTGCTTGTGGCGGCGGCGGTGGCAGTAGCAAAGGCGGTGATGAAGCGCAGGTTCTACGCCGCGGTATTTCGGCAAAGGTCGATACGCTGGATCCGCACCGCTCTTCCGCGCAGTGGGAAAACATCATCATCGGCGACATGTTCATTGGCCTGACGACGGCAGCGGCGGACAATGAAGTTATCCCCGGCATGGCTGAAAGCTGGGAGACGAGCGAAGATGGCCTGACCTGGACGTTCAAACTGAAAGAAGATGCTGTCTGGTCCGATGGCGAACCGCTCACGGCTGAAGACTTCGTCTATGCTTTCCGCCGCATTCAGGACCCGGCCATCGCCTCGCAATACTCCTCGCTTCTCTACATTGTGAAGAATGCGGCCGAGGTGAACTCAGGTGATCTTCCGCCGGAAGAGCTTGGCGTGCGTGCCGTGGATGAGCACACCTTCGAGATCACCCTAGAAGAGCCAGCGCCTTATCTGCTCGGCCTGCTAACCCATTACACGACCTATCCGGTGCCAAAACACATCGTCGAGCAGTATGGTGAGGCCTGGATCCAGCCTGAGAACATCGAGGTGAACGGTCCCTACAAACTCGCCTACTGGCGCACGGGCGACCAGCTCGTCACCGAGAAGAACCCGCTCTGGGAAGGCGCCGATGAGCTTTGCTTTGATCGTGTCGCCTATTTTGAGATCGAAGACGCGGCGGCCGTCGAGCGCCGGATCGAATCGGGCGAACTGGATATCAATAACGGCTTTGATGGTGGACGTACGCAGGAGCTGGAAAAGCGCTTTCCGGGCTGGGTGCGCACAACGCCGGGGCTGATCACGACCTATTGGACGCTTAACTCCAGCCAGGAGCCGTTTACCGATGTGCGCGTTCGCAAGGCGCTCGCTATGGCGCTGGACCGCGAATTCATCGTCGATAAGGTGCTGACGCCCGGCTATGTGCCAGCTTACTCCTTCGTCCCACCGAAGATGAGCAATTATAATGTTGAGCGGCCAGAAGTGAGCTTTGCGGACATGTCACGCGAGGAACGGCTGGCTGAGGCCAAAAGCCTTCTTGAAGAGGCCGGCTATGGCCCGGACAATCCGCTGAAGTTTGAGTTCATTCACCGCTCAACCGACGACAATCCGAAGGTTGCGCCTGTCGCCCAGGCGAACTGGAACGAGATTGCGCCATGGGTGAATGCCGAAATTCTGCGTCAGGACACCAAGGTGCTGTATGCGCGCCTTCGCCAGAGCGACTTTGAAGTTGCAGACGGGGCGTGGGTCGCTGATTTCGATGATCCGATCAACTTCCTCTACCTGCTTGATTCGACCACCGGCCAGCAGAACTATGGCCGCTACAACAATCCCGAATATGACGCTCTGCTTCAGCAGGCCAGTCGGGAGCGTGACTTGCAAGCGCGCGCTGAAATCTTCGCCGAGGCGGAAAAGCTGATGCTGGAAGATTACCCGATCACGCCGATGTGGGTGCAGGTTACCAAGAACCTGGTCGATCCGACCCTCACGGGTTGGGAAGAGAATGCGCAGGACCAGCACCGTTCTCGCTGGCTGTGCCGCGCTGAGGCTGCCGACGCTTCGACAGCGGATGCGTCGCCGGAAGAATAGGGGAGCCTGAAGGGGCTAGGGGAAAATGAGTGCTGAAATGGAAACGGCCGCCGCCGCTTCGGTTGGCGGGCTTTCGGCGGGTGGCAAGTCAGACCTTTCCGGTCAGCCTTGCCGCAATTGCGGCGAGCTTGTCGCCAAGCGGCACTGTCCGGTCTGTGGGCAGCTGGCGGCCAGTTTCCATCGGCCTTTCCTCGGGCTGATCATCGATACGATCTCAGACAGTTTCGCGCTGGATGGACGTATCGCGAAAACCCTCCCGCTTCTTTTCTTCAGGCCGGGACGGCTCAGCCGCCGCTATAGCGAGGGCAAGCGTGCGCGTTATGTGCCGCCTTTCCGCCTGTTCCTGCTGTCCAGCCTGATCTTCTATTTTGTCGTGTTCCTGTTTGCCGACCGGGCCGGCTGGATCGACGAGATTGTGCAAGTGGGCGAATCTGGCCGCGAGGCCAGGATCGAGGTGACGGACGAACAACTGGGCGCCCTGCGCGAACGGCTGGCGAACGCCGAGACCGAAGTGGAGGCAGATACGCTTCGCCGCTTGCTTGAACAGGCGGAAGGCCTTCGAAACGCTGAAGCTGCCGTCGATGCCGCCACCATTGGCGTTCAGGACGAAACCGTGGCGATGGACGCTGGCGCATCAGAGGACGCCGCGCCGTCTGACGAAGAAGACGCGCAGGGGGCTGCGAGCAGCAGCAGCACAGGCGAGGCTCTGGAAAATGCGGCCAGACGCGTGGCTGATAATCCGCGACTTTTCTTTGCGGCGATCGAATCCTGGGCGCCGCGACTCAGCCTGCTTTTCGTGCCGATGACGGTGCTCGCGCTCTCGATCCTGTATGCCTGGCGACGAAAATACTACATCTACGACCACGCCATCCACGCTCTGCATCTGCACACATGGATGTATATGATGGCGACAATTGCCTTCCTGGTGTCCCCCTGGTTGGGGGGCTGGGCGCCGGGTCTGTTGTTCCTCATTTTGCCCATCTACGTCGTGCTCAGTTTCCGGGGCGCTTATGGCTCTGGATATGTCACTGCCTTCCTCAGATTCCTGTTCCTGAGCTTCGTCTGGCTGATAGGGGCAATTTTCCTGTTTACCTCGGTGCTGATCGTCAGCGCTCTGTCGGTGTAAAAAGAAACCGGGGTAAAATTTACTAATTTTGGGGCTCAGAGCGGCATTGTGAGACAACTTCGCAACAGTCGTTGAAGAAGTTGTTACTTCAGTGTCACTTTTGATTGACCAGTTGAATTCTCAAACATTACGTCGTGTCCATGCCGTATCCTCAGGGGGCGCGGCTGCCAATTGGCATGTGAGAGTTAATTTGGAGGTTCCATAGTGAACGGGAAATTTTTTAAGACCCGCCTTCTTGCCTCGTCCGTAATCGCGGGCGCTGCATTTACATTCGGCGGTACTGCCATTGCGCAGGGTCAAGATGAGCCAGCAGTTGCGCTGGATTCGTCTGTTGAAGACAGCACCGCGCGTCAGGAAACTGTAACGGTTACCGGTACGCGTATCGGTCAGACCAACCTGTCGTCGCCAGTTCCAGTTTCGCAGTTCGACGCTCAGCAAATTGAGCTGACCGGTGCTGTGAACACTGCAGAAATCCTGCGGACCCTTCCAGCAGCTGGTGTGTCAGGCCTGACATCCACCAACTCGAACTTCACGACAACTGCTTCGGGTATCAACACTGTTGATCTTCGTAACCTTGGTGAAGACCGTACGCTGGTTCTGGTTAACGGCCGCCGTTTTGTCGCTGGTCTTCCTGGTTCGCAAATCGTCGACTTCAACCAGATCCCGACTGACTTCATCGAGCGTATCGACGTCATCACTGGTGGTGCATCGGCCGTTTACGGTTCCGACGCGCTCGCAGGTGTTGTCAACCTGATCCTCAAGGACGACTACGAAGGCTTCTCCTTCTCCGCACAGACCGGCATGGCCGAAGCTGGCGACCTTGAGAGCTATCGCGCAACGATGACGGCAGGTGCCAACTTCGACGAAGGTCGCGGTAACGCAGTTGCTTCTATCAGCTGGAGCCGTAACAACGGTTCGTTCTTCCGTAACCGTACAGGCCAAGGCGTGGACGACCTTTCGTTCGCGGCTTACACCGGCGACCCGGCCGATGTCCTTTACAATGCGTCCGAGTATTTCGGCGCGCCACGTTTCTCTTCGTTCTCCGAGCGCGGCCGCTTCTTTGGCGCCGGCGTTGGTAACGGTACCTTCGACGAAACCACTGGCACCTATCGTGCGTTCAGCAGCGGGACCGACGGCTTTAACCGCCAAGCTTTCCGCGCACTGTTCACGCCAACCGAGCGGATCACTGCATCGTCTGTGATCAACTATGAGCTGGCACCTTGGGCGAATTTCTTCACGGAAATCAACTACGCTTCGACCGACACGCGCGCTGAGCTCGAGCCATTCCCGCTTTCTTATGAAGACGTGTATGGTGGAGCGATCCAGTGTGGTGATCTCGACAGCAACGCTGCGACGGCGCCAACCTGTATCAATGGTGCCCCAATTCTCGGCGCTTTTGTTCCAGAAGCCCTTCGCAATCAGATCCGCGCTGCCAACCCAGGCATTGCTGACGAAGACCTGAAGTACGCCTTCGTTCGTCGGACCACGGAAGTTAACATCCGTTCGGCCAACAACACACGTCAAACGGCACGTATCGTGGCAGGTTTCGACGGTGAGTTCGAAAACGGACTTGCGTACGAAACCAGCTTGAACTGGGGCCGCACCACGCAGAACCAGGAATCTACTGGTCAGCTTGACGTTCGTGCGTTTGCTGCAGCGCTCGACACGACCGTCGTCAACGGTGAGGTCGTTTGTGCTGATCCAGAACAACGTTCGCTTGGTTGTGTGCCAATCAACATCTTCGGCAAGGGCAGCATCACTGATGACGCCGCTGCATGGGTTCGTGCTGATTCGAAGTTCGATGCTGAAATCGAACAGACCGTCTTTAACGCATTCATCACCGGTGACTCGTCGCTGGCAGGCTTCTCCCTTCCAGGTGGCCCTGCGGCTTTCGTGCTCGGTTACGAATGGCGTAGTGAATCGTCTTCGGAAATTCCGGACGCGCTTTCCCAAAGCGGTCTGAATGGCGGTAACGTCACTCCGAAAACGATCGGTAGCTTTGAAGTCGACGAAATCTTCGGCGAACTTAAACTGCCTATCCTGGCAGACGCTCCATTCGCTGAAGAGCTCACGGTGAACCTTGCTGCTCGTGCATCCAACTACTCCACAGTTGGCGACACGTTTGCCTGGTCCTCGAACATCGACTATCAGCCAATCTCCTCGCTGCGTTTCCGCGCTTCTTACTCCGAAGCTGTTCGCGCACCGAACATTGGTGAAGCCTTCTCCGGTCTCGGTGAAACCTTCGCGACTGTTTCCGATCCTTGTGACGGCGTGTCGATCGTTGGTGGCACACCAGCCAGAAACGGCGTCACGACCGGTGATGATGGTCGTATCGCAAGCATCTGTGCGGCTGACCCACTCGTTGCGGCCCGTATCGCTCGTGACGGTTCGTTTGATCTGACGCTCGCTGAACGTCAGGGCACAGGTGGTTTCGTCGGCGGCGCAATCGCTGGCGGCTTTGACCTCAAGGAAGAAGAAGCTGAAACCTTCACGATTGGTTTTGTCTTCAATCCGGACTTCAACAAGTGGCTCGAACCACTCGCGATTTCGGTCGACTACTTCGACATCGAAATCACCGACGCGATTGGTACGTTGGGTCGTCAGACCTCGCTGAACCGCTGTTATGGTAACGGTGATGATACGGTTACGACCTTCGATCCGACCAGCACGTTCTGTTCGAACGTTGTTCGTTTCCCAGTCGGCCCGTCGCTCGGCGCAACGGATCAGGTGAACTCGTTCACGCAGAACCTCGCGTCTATCAAGACGTCCGGTATCGACCTGCAGGCTAGCTACACGCTGGATATTGCTGACATGTTCGGCTCTCAGACGGATTACGGTATCCTTGGCTTCTCGGCCAACTATCAGTATCTCGACGAGTATTCGAGCGAAGCCTTCCCAGGCGACGGTTTCTCTGACTCCGTGGGCGACCAAGGTCTGTCCGAGCACGAAGGTCTGTTCGGTGTAGTGTACGACTACGGTCCAGTTACGCTGGCCCTCGACACCACCTGGATTGGCGAAACGTCTGACGACTACGGCTTCCTGTCCACAGACTTCGAAATCGGTAACAAGTTCTTCACCGACGTTCAGGCTCGTTACCGTGTTGCTGACACGATGACCCTGGTGTTCGGTGTGGACAACGTCACTGACGAGTTCGTCTACACCGGTGTTGGCCTTGTTGGTGGTACCGGCCAGTACACGAACGACGCAGTCTATGACTCGCTCGGTCGTCGCTACTACGCCGGCTTCCGTCTCGACTTCTAATCGACGGTTCAACCGAAAAGTATTTGGGAAGGGCGGCCTCTTGGCCGCCCTTTTCTTTTGTCCGGAAGATTGCGGTCCGGGCGCCTCGCGCGCTAAGAGCGCATGCATGGGCCGCAACAGACCAATTCCTCACATCAAGCCAGAAGATGCGGATTTCATTCGCTCGCTGGTGATCCATGAGGATGATCAAATTCTGGCCTTCAACAAGCCGTCCGGCCTCGCCGTCCAGACCGCGGGTGGCCGGGGGCAGTCTGTCGACTTCCTGCTCTGGGCCTTTGCTAAATCGAATGGGAAGCGGCCCAAACTTGTGCACCGGATCGATTCCGGCACATCGGGCGTACTCATCGTCGCGCGCACGCAGCCTGCAGCGGCAGCCCTGTCCGAACAATTTGCCAGACGTACAGCCCGCAAGACTTATCTCGCGCTGGTCGGCGGTGACATCCCCGCAGAAACGTCCGGCACAATGGACCAGGCTTTGCTGAAAGTGCCTTCGGACCGGGGCGGACGGGAGAAAATGGTGCCTTCATCCGCTGATACGCCAAAGGCGCAGACGGCGCGGACCGACTGGACCATCATTGCGCGGTCTGGGGCCCATGCGCTCATCCGGGCAAAGCCCCGCACAGGACGGATGCACCAGATTCGCGCGCACATGGCCGCGCTCGGATGTCCGATTCTCGGGGACCGGATTTACGGGACTGGCAAAATGTCTGCCGACAGGTTGATGCTCCACGCACAGCAGCTTGAGCTGAAGCATCCCGATGGAAGTGACCTGACCCTGGAAGCAGGTGCGCCACCGGACTTTCTGGAAAAAGCCAGTTCGCTCGGCCTGGAAGTGGCGTAGTTGGCCGGGTCCGCTCGCTTGAGCCAAGGTTCAGGACCATATCGCGTGCCAATTGCGACAGCCCAAAAGGCAAAGAAAGGGCCCCCTGGTCGTCACCGGGCGGCCCTATCAATTCAGTTGAGCGGCGAGGTTTAGCCAGCAGGCGTCAGCTTGATCAGCCGGCCGCCCGGATCATCCTCCAGCACATAGATCGCGCCATCCGGGCCTTGTTCCACCTCGCGGATGCGCTTGCCCCATTCAAAGCGTTCGGCTTCGGTTGCGGTTTTTTCCATTGTCTTCGATTTGCCGCCAGCGCCCTGATTGTCGAGCGGGGTTTCCTCAAATTCGACACGGATCAGCGCCTTGGATGAGAGGCCGCCGATAAAGGCGTCGCCGTCCCAGTCAGAGAACATGTCACCATCATAAATGATCAGACCAGCCGGGCTGATCACAGGCGTCCAGGAAA
Organism: Henriciella litoralis; assembly: GCF_002088935.1. Lineage (NCBI taxonomy): Bacteria > Pseudomonadati > Pseudomonadota > Alphaproteobacteria > Hyphomonadales > Hyphomonadaceae > Henriciella > Henriciella litoralis. The sequence goes on along the minus strand of NZ_NCSS01000004.1, from coordinate 162,836 downwards.
CGGCAGGGTTCTCATAGATCGGATGGTCTTCGTGATTTCCGAAGAACTGTTTGCTATTATAGTGCTCGCCATTCGACACGATCGGATAGCCGTAATTCTCGCCCTTCAGGATGAGGTTCAGCTCATCGCCGCCTTTCGGGCCCATCTCGTGCACCCAGAGATCGCCATCAGCATCAAAGGCGACGCCCAGCATATTGCGATGGCCGAGCGACCAGATCGTATCGGTCACGCCGCCGCTGCCATAGAATGGATTGTCGGAAAGAGGTTCGCCATCGGGAGTGACGCGGATCGTCTTGCCAAGGTTCATGTCCATATTCTGCGCCGGGCTGAATTTCTGGCGCTCGCCTGATGTGATGATCAGATTGCCATCCTGCGCAACGGCGATCCGATGACTATAGTGGCCATTGCCAGGCACTTTCTGGGACTGCTCCCAGATCCGGTTGACCTCCGACAGCATGCCGCCTTCAGGTGTCAGGGAGAGGAGGGCGGTGTCGACCACCGCGCCGCTAAGGGAATCGTCTTCCGGGTTACGCTCGACATAGGAGAGATAGACGACGCCGCTATCATCGCCGAAGTCCGGACCGACCACGATGTCGCCAAGCCCGCCCTGTCCGCGTGCAGTGACTTTCGGCACATTCTCGATCTGGCCGAGCTTTTTGCCGTCCGCGTCCAGTAGCCAGAGGTCGCCATCCTGTTCGGTGACGAGCGCGCGGCCATCCGGCAGGAAAGCCATCGCCCAGGCGCCATCAAAGGTTTCGAGCGGGGTGGCGGTCAGCTCGGTATCGGCAGAGCCGGTGACCGTCATGGACTCGGCGGACTGCGCAGATGCGCAGAGGCCGATGGCGGCGGAAGAGGCGGAAACAAGAAGCAATCGGGAGAAAAATCTGGGGGACATGAGAGCCTTTCTGGGTCTGATACGTGCGGTCCGCACGCTCTGGTTTACCCTTTAAGACCTAGTCTGGTTCCCCGCGGCGGCTAGTTGAACCAGTCGAGCGCGTCATGATCAGCGATGAGATCGACCGCACCGTTGGCCATCCGGAAGAACATGTCATCCCCTCGCGGAGTTTGCGTCACCAGCATTGCGGCAAAGAAGGCCGTGAAGAAATGCTGGTACGCCCCAGCGACATAATGGGGGAGGAAAATATCGCGTGAGTAGTCATCCGCGCCGAGCGTCGACATTTTCGAGAGGTAGAGGTCCAGAAGCTCGCTCTCATGGGCGCGGCGCGTTTCAGGGTCGATCGCGCCTGCGATGAAATAGCCGACATCCGCGCCGCCCGGGCCATAGCCGAATGACTGCCAGTCAACGACGGTGACGGGTTTGTCCGGATCGGCTGGATTGAACATCATATTGTCTGGCCGGAAGTCCGAATGGATGAGGCATTTCGGGCCTTCGCGAGCATCATTATAGCCGTCGAGATTGCGGCTCATCGCATCGCCGACTTGTCTTGCCTGCGGCGTGACGCGGGACCCGTATCGGGCCTTGAAGCCATCCCAGAGCTGCACAACCAGCTCTGGCGGGATCGGGTCAGGCGCATTTCTGGTGTTCATCACCCAGCTAAAATCATCGAGCTTTTCATCCTGCCAGAAGGCCGAATGAAGTTTCGCCGCTTCATCAAGGACAAGCCGCGTCTGGTCCAGCGTGACGCCCGCCAGCTGGTCGCCCTGCTCGGCGGGCGCAAGATCGCTCATCATCAGGACGAAATCGTGCGTCTCCTCATTCACATCGGTGAAATAGCAATGCGGCGTCGAGATTCGCGCATCCGGCTGGAGCAGCTGGTAGAACTTCACCTCGCGGTGATAATTGCCAAGCTGCACGCCTGTCGCGCGGCTTTCAGCGCCCTCGGACGGGAACTTGCCGACAATCGTCGCTGGCGCGTCTGGCGGGGCTGAGGCGTAGTCCAGCCTGAACCGAACACAGTCACCAATCTGGCCTGTGCCGACCTTGCCCGCCTCAAACGCGCTGACCTTCGCGTCAACGCCGCCGGCCTGCAGAGCCTCGCTCAGCCAGGCCGCGTCGATGTCTTTCCACTCGCGAATATCAGGCATCTTGCGGCTCGCCCAAGGGATGCACATAGACCTCATTATGCTTGATCAGGCCATGCTCCAGCAGCACCAGATCAAAGCCGCGCATCTTTCCCTCGGCGCCATTTTCGCCGATCTCGCAATACCAGCGTCCGCAGAAGCCGCCCTCGATGGCCCAGACCGTTTCCGGCGTGTAGGTCATCGGCGGGGTCGAGGCGAAGAGAGTGGTGAGGTAGCCGCGCAGCGCCTCGCGGCCCTCAAGACCGGCGGTTGTCTGCGGATCCTTGTAGACCGTGTCGGCGCTATAGAAGCCCACCAGCCTGTCGACATCCTTGTCGGTCCAGGCCTGAAGCCAGTCGGCGTTGAATTTCTCAATATCCATGGACTTACCCCTGTAGGACGCGGTCGCGGTGCGCATCGGTGAACACTTCAGCCGGCACGCTTTCCGGCCCGCCCATGATCGCCGCGCCATGCATCCCGAGCGTCGGGTCAGCTGCGCTGCGCTCATGATAGCTTTTGCGGCGCGCGCGGGCCTCATCGCCAAACTCCATATCGAGCGCAGCTTGTAAGTGACCGGCAAAGCGCAGCCGGCGCATCCGCTCGGCCCGTTCGCTCGCATAGGATGAGAAGTCGGGCGTTTTGCCCTTGGGCGTCGCCTTCAGAATGTCTGAGACGATCCGTACATCGCGATAGGTGATCGACAGGCCAAGCCCGTTGATCGGATCATTCCAGCCGGCCGCATCGCCGATCAGCACCGCGCCCTCGGCAAAAGGCTCATCGGTCCAGCTATCATTGTTGAAATAGGAAAGAAGCGGCCCGGCCGGCGTGCCGTCGGCGATCGCCCGATTGGCGGGAGCGCAATTCATCCTGAAACTGTCGAGGAATTTTCGCGCGCCATCCTCACCGGCAAAGCGGCCCTTTTCTGCGAGGGGATAGCCCCCATAGACGCGCACTTTATCTCCGCCCTGCGGAAACGCCAGAAAGCCGAACTGCCCCTCAGTGCCGATCGCCTGGCGCGACGGGTCCCAGCCCTCGACGCCCTCGACCAGCAGGCCCGCAAACCAGTGATGCGGCTTGTCCTGATGCAGCTTGATCCCGGCTTGCTTGCGCGTCGGCGACATCCGCCCTTCGGCGCCAATCACGAGTGCGGCGTGCGCGGTGTGTTCGGCGCCGTCATGATCATAGGTGACAGTGGGCGAAGCACCGAGCTCGATATTCGTCACATTGACGCCGCGCAGCGCCGCCGCGCCGCATCGCACCGCTTCATCGAACAGCGTCTGGCAGTGATGTGGATGACCAATCGTGAGCGGGCCGGGCACGTTCTCCGCGAAGATATTGAGCGGCATGGCCGTCGTTTCTGCCGCATCCGGATCGCGGCTTTCATCATAGGTCACGTGCGAAGTGATGTGGTGGCCGCCCGCCTCCATCAACAGGTCATATAGCCCAAGCCGCCGAACTTCTGCGACGCCCCATGGCGCGATCCACTCGCCGCGCACACGGTCTTCATAGCTTGTAGATTTTTCGAGCAGCAAAACGCTGGCGCCGGATTTTGCCATGGTTGCGGCCATCGCAGAGCCGCCGATCCCGGCACCGACGATAACTAGATCGTAGGTCATGTTTCCTCCTGATCGTCTCTTTGCGGACGTTGAATGCAGGCGAGCGTATCGGTGCGTCTAAAGCTGGCAAGAGGGGACGCCGCGTCAGGCGCCATGTTAAATTGCTATCAGCTCGCGTGCGCGCAGCCCTATCACTGTTGGGATATTCGCAGTAAGGGAGCGGCATTATGAACGGTTTTCTATACGTAGCTCTCGGCGGCGCCATCGGCGCGAGCCTGCGTCATGGCGCTGGCCTTGCGACGGTACGCCTTGGTCTTTTGGGTTGGCCGTGGGCGACCTTCTTCGTCAATCTGCTGGGCAGCCTCCTGATGGGTTTGCTGATCGGCTGGATGACGTTTCGCGGTGAGACCCTTGCCGGCGGACAGGAAACACGCCTGTTTCTGGCGACGGGCCTGCTTGGCGGTTTTACGACCTTCTCGGCCTTCTCGCTGGAAGTTGCCCGCTTCGTTCAGGAAGACCAATGGCCAAAGGCGTTTGCCTATGCTGGCCTGTCGGTGGTGGCGGGCCTCCTGCTCGTGATGGCCGGCATGATGATAATGAGAAAGTTTTTCGCATGAACTCCCAGGTTATCAATGAGACTGTCAGCCCGAAGGAAGAGGGCGTGCGCCTTGATCGCTGGGTCAAACGCCGCCTTCAGGTGACGCAGGGCCAGCTGGAAAAGCTGCTCCGCTCGGGCCAGATTCGTGTCGATGGCGGCCGGGCGAAAGCCAATACGCGCCTCGAAGCCGGCATGGTCGTGCGCCTGCCGCCCGTCCATCAGCAGACCGCTGAGGAAAAGCAGGCCTACAAGCCCGGCAAGCTGACCTCCCGCGATCAGGACTTCATGCGTGAAATGGTCGTCTATGAAGACGATGAGATGTTCGCGCTGAACAAGCCCGCTGGCATCGCCGTCCAGGGCGGCACCAGGCAGGGCGGTCGTCATATTGATGGCTTGCTGGACGCTCTGTCCGACGGCGAATATCGCCCGAAACTGGTTCACCGCCTTGATAAGGAGACCTCTGGCCTGCTGCTGATCGCCAAGCATCCGGCTGCTGCGGCGAAGCTTTCCGATCTGTTCCGCTCACGCGACATGCAGAAGGCCTACTGGGCCGTCACGGTTGGTGCGCCAAAACCGGCGGCCGGTCAGATACGCTGCTGGATGGCCAAGGGGCAGGGGCCGGAAGGCCGCGAACGCATGGTGCACGCTGCGCAAAATGATGAAGGCGCGCGCCATTCCATCACAGACTATATCACAGTGTCGCAAGCAGCTCAGAAGGCAGCATGGGTTGCGCTCCGCCCGCAGACGGGCCGGATGCACCAGTTGCGCTTTCACATGCATGAGCTTGGCACGTCCATTCTCGGTGACGACAAGTACGTCACCGGGCGTGAAGTGCCGCAGGGCGTCGCCAGCGGATTGCACCTGCACGCGCGCGCCTTGCTCATCCCGCGTGCCAACAAGAAACCGCTTCTCCTCAAGGCGCCGCTGTCGGGCCATATGAAAGAGACGTTCAAGACACTCGGCTTTCTGGAAGCCGAGGCGGGCAACGATCCGTTTGAGCTGTTTTTGTAGAATGGCCTGCGCGAATGCCCCCGCGCCGCAGATACCTGCGAAGGCCGGTGCCCATGACGCAGCATCGCCGTCTCTTGGGGTTTCGGGCCGCATACTCTGGACCCCTGCCTGCGCAGGGGTCGGCGGTTCGTGGGAGGCGAGCGCATGACAGACCTCAAACTCGCCATCTGGGACATGGATGGCACCATCGTCGACAGCCGAGACGTGATTCAGACGGCCATGTGCCGCGCCTTCGTGGCCTGCGGCTTGCCGGAACCGGCCTATGATGACTTGCGCAAGACGGTAGGGCTCGGCCTACATGAAGTCTGCAGCACGCTGGCGCCGGACTATCATGACATTCCGGCCCTCACCGAAGCCTACAGACAGGCCTTCGTTGCCCGGCGAACCGAAGAGAACTTTGTCGAGCCGCTCTATGATGGCGCGATCGAGACGCTCGACCGGCTGGCCAATGAAGGCTGGCTGATTGCCATGGCGACCGGCAAGTCGCATCGCGGCATCCGCGCCATCTTCGAGATGCATCCGCTGGAGCAGTATTTCGACACGATCTGGTGCGCCGATGACGGCCCCGGCAAGCCGCACCCTTTCATGGTGCAGCAGGCCATGGACGCGCTCGGCTGCGAGCCGCATCAAAGCCTCATCATCGGCGATGCCATCCATGACATTGCGATGGGCCGGAATGCTGGCATTCACACGATGGGCGTTAGCTGGGGGTTCGGCGAGGCGGGTGAATTGAAGGCGGCCGGGGCGCATGAGGTGCATGATGAGTTCACAAGCCTGAATCAGGGCCTCGATAAATTTGGCCGGTCTGTTCAATCTCCGATTGTCTCAACCTGAGGGCGCGGCTAGCCTGACGTCTGGAGGAATTCTCAAATGGCCAGACGACAACGCAGTCCCATTCAGAAAGCCCGGCGGGCCGCACTCGCTGAGGCAGAAGCCAGCCGTCCCGACACAGAGGATTTGAAGCTGGAGCGGGCGGTTCAGACGCTCAAGGTCATCGAGATCAAAAGGCGGGTCATCCAACAATGCAGCCGGAAAATTCCATGGGCCATGGTCGGCACCGGGTTGGCGGCCATTCCGATGGCGATCAGCGTTGCTCTGATTTCGCCGCTCGGCATCTTCATCTTCGGTGCGATATTTTCGGGCGCGCTGTCCCAGCTTGTCGGCCCGTTGGGGGCGATGACAAAAAGGTCCAGCACGCGCCAAGAGTTACCGGCGCTCATCGACACACTGCAAAGTGAAGTGAAGGCGCTGTCCAACGCGCGGATTTGTGTGTTCGGCGTTTTGCCATCGACCAAAAGGGGGCTGGTCACCGGGCCGTCCATGCATCGGCTTGACGCAGAGCTGGTTGGCAAAATCGACGCGAACGGACGCCTTCCAATCGGGGATTATGTCCAGCTTGGTATCGCTTTCGCCCGCAATCCCGGTGATCAATTGGTCTTTGAAGACCAGAGTATCCGCAGGCTCGACTGGGTGTCCTATGCGCGTGAAAAGAAGATTTCAGACGCCGATATGCACGGGGCCATTTCGCGTATTTTGACGGCGTAATGGACCGCGCTGCGGACCATCTCAAAAAAATGTCCAAAATGTAAGGAACCACGCGCGGTGTGTAACGTTGGACTGTTGAGAGACTAATTCAAAAGGGGAATCTCATGAAAAAGACTTTTCTAGCTCTGCTCATCGGTATGGGCGCAATTGGCGGTGTCGCAGCTTGTGAAGACAATGACGGCCCAATGGAAGAAGCCGGGGAAAACCTGGATGAAGCAGCGGACGATATGGAAGACGCTGTCGACTAGACGTCTGAACTGATCAGAATAATGAATGGGCCGATCCTCGAAAGAGGGTCGGCCTTTTTCTGTAGTGCGTTGAAGTATATGCATTAAATGCAGTTTTTATGGATCGATTTCCCCCAAGCTGCGTTGGCTAATCAGACAGATCGAAAACAGCCGAAAAGGACAGAGGCCCGTGAAACTCAATATCGACCATGTACTGATGGGAATTGCCGTCGCACTGATCGGAGGCGGGTTTCTTGCTCTGTCGGCACACTCATCCACTCAGGATGAAGGGTTAGCGTCGAATTTTACGTCTTCGGACAAAGTGACCTTCGATACCAATTTTAAAGCTGCGAACGGCCAATGCGATGTGGGCCTCGCCAAGCATGGCATCTGCTTTGAGCCATCGCCTCTGGAGCAGCGCATCGAGCTTGGTGAACCGTTTCCGGAAAACATGTTCCCGCTGGCAATTGAATGGAGAGCGGGCCTCGCGCTGGATCAAAAAGCGCCTGACCTCAAGACCGTTCGCGTCGGCCAGACACTTATCCTGATGGATCGCGAAACGCGGACCGTTATCGACATGCTGGATGTCGGCCCGCAGCAAAATGCTGAAACCGAGGCCGTCACAGCCGGTTAGGACAGTCTGACATCTTTCCCTGATGCGCCTCATGGTGCAAAGGCAGACGAGATGACACAGCAATCTCAAAAACAATCGCAACTGCCGCGCCGCTTTTATAAGACGGCCAGCGCCTGCGCGCATGAAGGCAATTGGCGCGTCGAGCTGGATGGGCGGCCCGTCAAGACGCCTGCAAAGAACGAATTGTCGTTTGCGTCGCAGGACCTCGCGGCCCTCGTCGCCAGCGAATGGTCGGCGCAGGGCGAGCATATCGATCCATCCACCATGCCGCTGACGCGATTGCTGAATGTCGCCATAGACCGTGCGCCGCTCACCCGGGACGCCATGGCGGATGAAATCGCCAAATATGCAGAGACCGATCTGGTCTGCCATCTGGCCGAAGGTCCAACCGAACTGCGTGAGCGCCAGGATGCAGGCTGGCGTCCTTGGCGCGACTGGGCCGGCCGTGAGCTTGATATTGTGCTCGTGCCGGTCGAAGGCATCATCGCCTCACCGCAGCCTGCCGCTTCGCTGACCGCTGCGCGGGCGCATGCTGCATCGCTCGATGACATTTCGCTGACGGGACTGACCTGGGGCTGCGCCCTGTTTGGGTCGGCCGTGCTCGCTTGCGCTGTAGAACGCGGCGCGCTGAAGGCAGATGAGGCGTTTGAGCTGTCCCGCATCGATGAGGCCTGGCAGGTCGAGCAGTGGGGCGAAGACGAAGAAGCGATGGATGCCCTCTCGCGCCGCCGGAAAGATGCCCAGTCTATCGGGAAACTATTTGCCGCGCTCAGTCGTTGATTGTTTGGCGGGGATGAAATGTCCGCTGACACTTTGAAAGCGGGAGATCCGAAATGAAATTCTCAACATACTGCGCACTCGGCGCGATTGCCGTGACACTTGCCTCTTGCGGGCCTGACACACCAACCGATCCGGCGCCGATCACACCTCCAGAAAACGTGACGTCAGAAATGGTGCCGGGTGCCGACGCTGTTGATGGCGTGTCGATAGGTGATGCAGAGCCAACCCAGTCGGCGGCCGCAGAGACTGCTGGCTGCACAAGTGTCGATGCAAACGGGTTTTGCGGCGTCGAATTTGGTATGACCGCCGAAGAGGCGAAAGCGTCCTTCGAGGGCACGCTCTACGGCGAAGCAACCGAGCCGAGCTGTTATTCCTTGCGCGCCAATGAGAACAATTACGACCGCGCCTTCATGATATATGAGGGCACGGTCCAGCGTGTTGATGTGCTGGACCCTGATGTGAAACTCGGTGAGATCGGCATCGGAAACACACTGGAAGAGGCCGAGGCGGCGTTTGAAGAGACGTCCCGGTCACCAAACAAGTATGACTTCGACGCAGAAGACCTTACCGTCACGCTGGACGACGGCGCCAAGGCGGTCTTCGAAAGTGATGCAGACGGCACGATAATTGGATGGCGCGTTGGCATCGAGCCAGCCGTAGACTTCGTCGAAGGCTGTGGCTGATTGTCAGGCTGGATAGAATGACATCAGGGGCTCGCTTGTTTCGCGAGCCCTCATTTTTTTACCTGAACAAAGCGCGCCACTTCGTTCAGAAAGCCTGACTTCTGCTGCTGGTCAGCTTAAATGCGTTCATTTAATCCGTTGAAATTAAACGTATAAACTTTCTGAACGGTTTCCGAACGGGGCGGTCATGCGGGGTTCCATACCCTCATGATTATCTGGGCTCATGATAAATCGCATCATGACGACCCGGGTGGCAGCGCTGGCTTTTGCGGCAATCCCACTCACTGCAGCTCCAGCTCTGGCTGATCAACCTTCGTGGAAACCAGCGACGTCGACATCGGGTCTTTCCCTGTCGATCGGAGATGCGTCCTTCTATGTCTCGACAGGCACGAATAGCTGGAGAGGCCGCGACGGTCGCAGCTATAGCCGTAGCCGCTACGGCCAGAATCCCTGGGAAGCCCGCCAGCTTCGTCGGTCGGCCGTCGAATCCTGCGCAGCATCGATTCAGCGCCAGGGCTACCGCGTCGGTTTCCGGGATGTGGATATCGATGACGACATTCGCGTTCAGCAGACCGGCCGCAACAGCTTCACTATTCGTTTCGAGGATGTTGAGTTCGAAGGTCGCCGCCGCGAGCTGGAACGGGATATTTCCTGCAGCGTGGCCTATGGCAACGTTGTCGCGCTCCATGGCATCCCGCAACCTGGCAGCCGTGGCTATGGCTACCGTCAGGGCTCCCACCACAATTACGGATATTCGGGCCGACCATCCTGGGGTCAACACGGCTACACGACCTATAGCGGCTACAGCTATGGATCCAGCAATAGCTACGGTCATCCGACCTACACCTCCAAAGCGTCCACCTATGGCGGGCGCAGCGAGGGCCACTCCCACGACAGAAGTGATGACCGTGGCGGCAGGGATGACAGGGACCATCGCGACCGCGATGGACGGCGCGGCCACTAGCGTCTGACGTGTTCAAAAACTGAAAGGTGGGCGGGTTGTCTTTGCGGCAACCCGTCCTTTTTCTTGCGTCCTGCGCCTCATCGCGTATCAAGTGCAACGCAAGGCAAAGACTGATGGAGTACCCTTCATGAAAGACGTGATCGAAGCGCTTGAGGCGAAACGCGAAGAGGCCCGTCTCGGCGGCGGACAGAAGCGGATCGAACGCCAGCACGAAAAAGGCAAGCTCACCGCGCGCGAACGCGTCACTATGCTGCTCGACGAAGGCTCGTTCGAAGAGATGGACATGTTCGTGGAGCACCGCTCTCACGATTTTGGCATGGAAGAACAGCGTATTCCGGGCGATGGCGTGGTGACCGGCTTCGGCACGGTGAACGGCCGCCTCGTCTACGTCTTCTCCAAGGACTTTACCGTTTTCGGCGGTTCGCTCTCCAAGGCGCAGTCTGAGAAGATCGTGAAGGTTCAGCGCATGGCCGCGCGCAATGGCGCACCGGTCATTGGCATCTTTGATGCTGGCGGCGCGCGCATCCAGGAAGGCGTTGATTCGCTGGCAGGCTATGCCGACATCTTCATGGAGAACGTTCTCTCCTCAGGCGTTGTCCCGCAGATCTCTGTCATCATGGGCCCTTGTGCCGGCGGCGACGTCTACAGCCCCGCCATGACCGACTTCATCTTCATGGTGAAGGATACCTCGTACATGTATGTGACCGGCCCGGACGTGGTCAAAACCGTCACCAATGAGGAAGTCACCCACGAAACGCTCGGCGGCGCCTCCGTCCACGCGAAGAAGTCTGGCGTCGTCGATGGCGCGTTCGAGAATGACATTGAGGCGCTCGTCCAGATGCGCCGCCTGATTGACTTCCTGCCCCTCTCAAACCGTGAGCAGCCGCCCGTGCGGCCAAGCTTCGATGACCCTGAGCGCATTGAGCCAAGCCTCGACACGCTGATCCCGTCCAATCCGAACACGCCTTACGACATGAAAGAGCTGATCGAGAAGACGGTGGACGAGGGCGACTTCTTCGAAGTCAGCCCTGATTTCGGCGCCAACATCATCTGCGGTTTTGGCCGTATGGAAGGCTCCAGCGTCGGCATCGTGGCCAACCAGCCGATGACGCTCGCCGGCGTGCTCGACATTGATAGCTCCCGCAAGGCGGCCCGTTTCGTGCGCTTCTGCGACTGCTTCAACATTCCTGTCGTTACCTTCGTCGACGTGCCGGGCTTCATGCCGGGCACCAAGCAGGAATATGGCGGCCTCATCAAGCATGGCGCGAAGCTGCTCTTCGCCTATGCCGAAGCCACCGTGCCAAAAGTCACCGTCATCACCCGCAAGGCCTATGGCGGCGCCTATGATGTGATGAGCTCCAAACACCTTCGCGGCGACGTGAACTATGCCTGGCCAACCGCCGAAATCGCCGTGATGGGCGCCAAGGGCGCGGTTGAGATCATCTTCCGCAAGGATATCGGCGACGCCGACAAGATCGCGGCCCACACCAAGATGTACGAAGACAATTTCGCGAACCCCTATGTGGCCGCGAAAAAGGGCTATATCGACGACATCATCATGCCCCACTCAACCCGCCGCCGCATCGTAAAAGCGCTGCGCACCCTCCGCGGCAAAGAGCTGGAAAACCCCTGGAAGAAGCACGATAATATTCCGCTTTAGATTTCGAACTGATCGGACGGAGACGAACCGGCAGAGGGCTTTGAGCGTAAACAGAAAAAAGCGCTTAGAGCCCGTCGATGCGCCGTCCGCATAGATCGAATGGAAGCGCCGCCCCGATGCCGATCTAAAAAGAAAAAGGGGGCTCACCACCATTTTCGCAGCATTTGGTTCTAGACCAAAAATAGAAACTGCGATTTTGTCCGCCCTAAGGTTATGTAAAAATCAAGGGGTAGCGTAATGATGAGCCACAATCGTTTCCGTTCGAGCGCGAGCAGAATAATATTAGCCCTCGCTTTGGGGGTAGGCGCGCTTTCATTGGCAGGATGCGGTGGCGGCTCGTCCGGTGGCGGAGGAACGCCAAACGGCGGACCGCCTCCTCCTCCGCCGCCCCCACCGGGGAACGGAGGCCCGGACATCCGGATAGAACTGTCCAGCAACCCCGTTCTCGAGCAAAATATCTTTGTCATCGACACGTTCGATACGACGGACCCGGACGGCGATTCTTTCAACATAACGCTACGCCAGACCTCTGGCCCTGCTGCCGAGCAGCTGGAAGATGTGAACGCCTACGCCACCAAATGGCGTGCGCCTGATATCACGACGAACACGACCGCCACGATGGTGTTTGAAATTCGCGCTGAAGACTCTCGCGGTGCGGTGAGTACAAAATCTGCGAACGTTCAGCTGCGGGGTTTTTCTGGCCCCGGCCGCCCGGTCGCCCTTCTGGATCAAGGCGCACGACTGGAAGTCGGAAATATCGGCACCACTTTTTCTGAGGTCTTTGCGTCTGTGCCTGCGGTTGCCGGAAGTCCGAACAATCCCCGAGATCTGGTTCTATTCGGCGAAGACACAACAAAAGGCTATTTTGACTATTCCAGAACGGACCTGGCAACGGTTGAGCCATCTTTTTCCGGCATCGCCCAGATCGTTCCGAATGGTCTGGGTTTCAACGGTGTTGAGGCGCCCAATCAGTTTGTTGTCGTCGAAGAGGGCGCCAACAAAATCAGCCTTGTAAATTCAGATCGGAGCGTCGTACCAGGCGGTACATTCCAGCTGGCCGACAGCTTCGCAATTGACCAGCCCTGCTACTTCGAGGGGCGGACAAATACCGGGCAAGACTTCGGCTGGGTCGGGCAGCGCGATAATGGACTGGCGGTCGTACGTATCACGCCGGACAATTCCAGTTCATCCAACCAATTCGACAGCGAAGTGATTTTCGATCTCAATTCCGATCGGTCTCTATGCCACATTTTCCCGACTGAATTGCCTGCGGACGTCTACACGAAAGACCCTTTCGACGAGTCGAACTTCAGCCCGCTGATCGCTGTCGATTTTGATTCAAATGAGCTGGTCCTCTACGGCGATACGGATGAGACCCAGGAATATGTCGAACTGACAGCAATACCGCTCCAGACAGAAACGACGGAGCAAATGACCATTGTCGACGTCCTGTCCTTCGGCTCGCCAAGCCTGAAGCCCAGATACATGGTCGTACTGCTGACGGATGGGAAAGATGGCGGTCAGCAGCGCCTGATAATGGTGAGCCAGGACAATAGCAGCGAGGAGATATCGCAGGAAACATTCGCCTGGACGGGCGGCGTACCGGTCGGTTTGGTCCAGGGCGCGTTTGTGGGCGTGAGGCCGGCAGACCAAAAGCGCCTCGATCTTGTGGTCGTCACGGAGTCTGGTCAGGCGATGGTGTTTGAGAACACGCTGGCCGAAAATCAGGGGGTCGGAGAAGTGCCAAGCTTTGCTGAACCAAAATCATTCGCAATTGAGCCGGGTGCGGGCTCGGCTGCGACAGCTAAGGATGATAATTTCAGTGACAATGTCGTGATGGTTGCAAATCCGGGAAGCGGAGTGGTCCGCGTTTACAAGCCTGTCGACCTTGTTTCTCAGTGATTGAATGCCTTCGTTTAGGGGCGGGTGGACCAGCGGCAGCGTTTGAACGCCGCGTGGCTCATCCGCTGACGGGGCAAGCCCTGAGAAAACACCGCAGTGCCCCCGCTTTCGGGAAGGATAGCGCAGAAGCTTCCCCACCCCTCCATTTCAGCCTCATATGGCTTGGACACCATCTACCCCACTCAACCCGCCGCCGCATCGTAAAAGCGCTGCGCACCCTACGCGGCAAAGAGCTGGAAAACCCCTGGAAGAAGCACGATAACATTCCGCTTTAGGGCAGACACAGTTCACGATTGATCTCGACTTGTAGGTGTCGCTGATGATGAAGCCTGTGCGCCGCTAGCTGGCTTCAGAAGGTTTGGCAAAGCTGACGTCGTGGCGCTGAGGGTATTGGCGGCCGAATGTCAACTTGCCCTGAGATCAGGTTCGGGCGAAACAAGGGCACGCACATAACTGAAACACCTAGCATTTCTAGGCAGGGGACGAGCCAATGACCGATGAGCCTATTGGCCGAGATGAGCAATCCAAAGAGGGTAAAAATCATCTAGCTGAGCTGCAAAAGAGTGAGGCAGCGCTGGAAGCCAAAGCTTCGATGTCGGAATCCCAACTCAAGGAAATTTCGGAGAAATTGAAGCGTAATCAGGATGCGCTTGAAAACTATCTAGAGAAAGCGTTCGTACACTCTGTCGACGACACCACTTACTGGATGCGGACATGGATAACTAGTGTGTCGGTTGCGAGTGGTGCACTAGCCGCGGCAATGGGGTCTACAATACTTGCAGGCCAAGAATTTCCCGATTCAGTGCCAATCTTACGCATGGCACTGTTGAGTCTTGCTTTTTCAGGAGTGGCTCCGGTTGCGCTAGCGTTGAGGAGTTCTTTCGCCTCTAATTGGTTCTTCCAAAGGAAATTGAACGTCGGCGACGAGGCCGCCAGCGATTTACCTTTAAAGAGAGTTGCTAGGTGGCGTAATATGATGGGGTTGATCGCAGCTGGGCTAGTTGCGTCATCGCTCGGCCTTCTCTCTTGGTGTCTTCTGCTCATCGCGCTTCATGCCCCAGAAATCACCAAACTTCGCGATGAGGTAGTCGCCTCAACCGTAGATTCTGGCGATCAGTATTCCAACGAAGTCTCGGCTTCAGCTGCCATTGATGACCACCCAGTCCCTGCACATCGGGATCAAGGCAATACACCCCCCGAATGAGCAGAAATGAGGAACCTAAATACATGCGGCGCGACGGAAGTTTGGGTCCACTTTAATTCCTTTTAGTTTCTTGGCTGGAATCGTTTGGAAGCTTCTCAGCAGCACTCAACGTTTGGTTTTTGCTCTTCCTCGTTGGGCTGGCGGCGGTCGTACCAATCTCAAATCCAGATCGCACACCCGCCCTCCAAAACACCGATCTTCCCCGCGAAGGCGGGGATCTCAGCCAGCTAAAGTAGGACCTCAGTTTCACGAGATTCCCGCCTTCGCGGGAATGAGCGGATCGTTTCGAATGTGCGCAAAACGCCCCAATCCTCCCCACCACGCATAAAAAAAGCGCCAGCAGGAAACCTGCTGGCGCTTCTTGTCTTGTGCGAGACCGGGCAAAGCCGGTCTCATCAAAAAAGCCTAGGCTGCTTCGATCTGGTCGACGGCGGTCTTGCCCTTGCGGGGGTCGACGGCGGTCGTGAACTGGACTTTTTGGCCTTCATTGAGGGCCTGCATGCCGCAGCGTTCCAGAGCCGTGGCGTGAACGAACACGTCGTCGCCGCCCTGGTCGGGTGCAATAAAACCAAAACCTTTTTGGTCGTTGTAGAATTTAACTGTGCCTTGGGTCATAAAAGATCTCCTGCAAAGCGTTATCCGCGCGCGACAGTGCGAGCGGAGGTGTCGAAACTTTTGAAGGAGTCGTCTAGGTCGTGGGCGCGGGGAGACCCCAAAAGGGGCAACCGCAAACAAAGCCCGATAGTCCGGCGAAAGGTCGATAGCGGGTATATGGTGGTTCCGGCGGCAGAGCGCAAGGCGTTTCCACCGCTGGGCATGTATGAGGTCCCGCGGCGCGCCTCAGGCCTTGGGTGTTCGCCCACGCTGCCAGAGCCATAGGCCGAGCCCGATCAGGACAAACTGCACGGCAATCCGGATGCTCGCCGCAACGGGCACCTCGAACACCGGGTCCGGGCGGAAAAAATCCCAGACATGCAGCGGCAGAAAGCCAAGGCAGAGCGCGGCAAAAGCGAGGCCCGCCAGCGCGCGGGTCCGTGGCAAGAGCACGCCAACGCCAATCGCGATCTCGACAATGCCGGAGACGTAGACCACGGCAAGCTCCGGCATCCAGTCCGGCACGATCGGATAGAAATAGGTGGGTACGATGAAGTGGGCTACCCCGCCGGCGAGCATCCATACGGCGATGATGAGAATGGCGATCCAGTGCATGGGACCCAATGTCGGGCGAAACGGCACGGCGACCAAGCTCTAATTTGGCAGAGGTTCAAAACGGCGCTTGTCTGCCCCAGCGGCAAGGGCTGGATAATGTGCATCACCGTTTTAAGTGCGATCTATAAGAAGGAATTTTTACAATCATGACAGACGCTTACATCTGCGCCGCCGTCCGAACCGCTGGTGGACGGCGCGGCGGACGCCTCTCAGGTATTCACGCAAACGACCTTGGCGCCAAGGCGCTGGACGCGGTCGTCGCCCGGGCCGGGATCGATCCGGCCTCGATTGATGATGTGATCTTCGGCTGTGTGACGCAAGCTGGCGAGCAGGCCGGGCAGGTGGCGCGCAACTGTGTCCTCGCTTCCTCTCTGCCGGATAGCGTCCCCGCCGTCACGATTGACCGCCAATGCGGGTCTTCGCAGCAGGCCGTCCAGTTCGCCGCGCAGGCCGTGATGTCAGGCACGCAGGATGTTGTGATCGCCGGCGGCGTCGAATCGATGTCGCGCGCCCCGATGGGCTCGAACTTCCTGCCGGGGACGGGCATCTCGCCCATCTCGCAGGCGATCAAGGACAAGTATAGCATCAAGGGTTTCAGCCAGTTCGTCGGCGCCGAAATGGTCGCGAAGAAGCACGGCTTTACCCGCGATCAGACCGATGCGTTCGGCGTTGAGAGCCAGCGCCGCGCCGCCGCTGCGACGGAGGCGGGCGCTTTTGAGGATGAGATCGTGCCGGTTGAGATCGTTACGCCAGAAGGCGAGACCGAGATGCACGTCACCGATGAGGGCATTCGTCCGGGCACCACGATGGACGCGCTCGCCGGGCTGAAGACGATGGCGGAAGACGGCATCCTCACCGCCGGGACCGCCAGCCAGATCTGCGACGGCTCGTCGGCTGTTCTGGTGGCATCGGCAGAGGCGGTGAAGCGCCACGGTCTGACGCCGCTCGCGCGGATCCACAATCTCACAGTTACGGCTGGCGACCCGGTCATCATGCTTGAGGAGCCGCTGTTTGCGACCGACAAGGCGCTTCAGCGGGCCGGTATGAAGATGAGCGATATCGATCTCTATGAGGTCAATGAAGCGTTCGCCTCAATCCCGATGGCCTGGCTGAAGCACACGGGCGCCGACCCGGACAAGCTCAACGTCAATGGCGGCGCCATTGCGCTCGGGCACCCGCTTGGCGCGACCGGCACGAAGCTGATGACGACGCTGATCTATGGCCTGAAGGCGCGCGGCAAGCGCTGGGGCCTGCAGACCATGTGTGAAGGCGGCGGCATCGCGAACGTCACCATCATCGAGATGGCCTAGCCTCGAATAACGGGCTTGCAGGGCGGACCGGATGTCTGCCCTGCAAGTCCGAACCTTCGACTTAGCTGGAAAGAGACTCGGTCAGCTCTTTCTTGAGGTCTTTTTTCAGGAATTTGCCGCTGGCATTGCGGGGCAGGGGCTCGTAGCGCAGCCAGATGTAGCGGGGGATCTTGTGCTTCGCCATGATCGACGCGCAATGGGCCCGGACATCCTCTTCGGTCAGAGACTCGCCGGGTTTAACGACGATCGCGGCCCCAACTTCCTCGCCGAGACGCTCGTCCGGAACGCCGAACACAGAGCACTCGGCAATCGCGCCATTGCGGTAGAGAGCGGCCTCAACCTCAGCGCAATAGATATTCTCGCCGCCGCGTAGAACCATGTCCTTCTTGCGGTCCACGATGAAGATGAAGCCGTGCTCGTCGATGCGGGCGATATCCCCGGTGTGAAGCCAGCCATCGGTGATGGAATCGGCGGTCGCCTCGGGGCGGTTGATATAGCCCTTGATGACGGACGAGCCGCGCACCCAAAGCTCACCCAGTTCGCCCTGCGGGACGGCCTCGCCGGCATCGTTGACGCATTTGGCCTCAAAGTTCGGCATGTAAGGGCCGGCGCTGTCGGGCTTGTCGATGAAGAAGTCAGCTGCAAGCGAGGTGATGATCCCGCAGGTCTCGGTCATGCCATAGCCGGTGTTCGGGCGGGCTGTGGCGACCTTGTCGTCAATCTTCTGAACGAGGTCTGGTGGCACTTGTGCGCCGCCGCCGCCGAGCGTCATCAGGCTGGACGTGTCTGTCTTGTCAAAATCGGGATGGTTGATCACTTCCCGCGCCATAACGGGCACGCCGCTCAAGCCCGTAACTTTCTCGCGCTCAATCAGACGCAGCGCCTCGCCAGCATCCCAGCGATACATCAGCACCATTTTTCCGCCTGCCGCCGTGATCGCATATGCGCCGCAATTGTTGGCGGTGACGTGGAACAGCGGCGTGGGGATGAGGCCGACGGGGATGGGCAGCGGGTCTGGCGGGACTTCACCGGTTGCGAGGTTCATGGCGCGTGCGCCCGAAGCCCGGGCATAGAGCATGTTCATCAGGTTCGCGACGCAGCCGCGATGGGTGAGCTGTGCGCCCTTGGGAAAGCCGGTCGTGCCAGATGTGTAGAAGATACAAGCGTCGGAATCCGGGTCGACTGTAACGTCCGGCAAAGGAGCTTCCCTGGCAATGACATCCTGCCAGGGGGTGATCCCATCAGGCAGATTGTCGATACGGACGCCAACAAGTTTGAGGCCTTCAGCCATGTCAGGTTTTTCGCCAATCCGCGCCAGCCGCTCGACGTCGAGAAACAGGATTTTCGGCTCTGAGTCTGACAGCGCATAGGACATTTCCTCGGCCGTCCACCAGGCATTCATCCCGACGACGGTGATTCCCACGCAAGCGCAGGCCCAGTAGATCTGCATCCATTCGGGATAGTTGCGCATGGAAATTGCGACGCGATCTCCCGGCTTTACGCCCTGATCCAGCATCCATGATGCGAGGGAGGCGACGCGTTGATGCGTCTCACCATAAGTCAGGCGCTCATCTTCGTAGACCAGATAGTCCCGGTCAGCGAATTCAGCGGTCGCAAGCCAGACTTCACGCACGCTCGGCGGGGCGTTCTTGTAGGTGCGGATGCGATTGCCAAGGATGTCTTCCTCAACAATTTCGAAATCGCCGCCAGGTCCGGTCAGCTCTTCTCGCGCTTTTGATAGCTCAGCGTAATGCATCGTCACTCCCAATTTTTTGATTGTAGTGAGCATACATGTGCTGCTGGCAAAGGGAACGATCTACGCAGCGGAAACCGCAGGTGCGGTCAGCAGCCGCGCTGGCAAATCTGCCCCCGATTTGACCGGTTTGGTAGTCCCGTTGCTGCCTGGTGTTGGCAAAAAGGCAACACACCAATGCACTTATGGTTGGCGATTGGAAATTTCTGCTGGTCCATCTTGCGGAATGGACTTACGACTGCTCACCAAGCCTTAATATGACTTTATGGTGTCCAGTGAGGGAAATTCATATGAAAATTCGCAAAAACACGACAATCAGTCGCTCTCAGCTTTTGCTGACGGTTGGTGCAGCAGCACTGATCAGCGTTGCGTTCGCGCCGACGGCCAGCGCGATTGTTCCAAATGATAATGTCACGCCTGATGAGGCCGTAGACACAGAAGGCGGCGTCAATGGCGTTGGCATGTTCTACCGGGCCGACGGCTTTGTTTGTACCGGCACGCTGATCAACCCGCGGACCGTTCTGTTTGCCGCTCACTGCGTGAATAACTATCCGCAAGAGGTTTTCGGGTCGCAGCTGCCTGCAGCGTTCTCTTTCGACGTGGATGCGCTTCCCGGCTTTATCGATTGGATCAATAACGGCTACGCCAGCAACCCAGCTGCGTTTGTCTACAATGTCAGCCAGATCCAGTACCATCCAGACTCGCTGAAGAACCCGCAGTCGCAAGGCTTCCTGGAAGCCGACATCGCGCTGGCCACGCTTGATACGCCAGCTGCAGACATTCCGACCTGGGCCCTTCTATTCTCCGCGCTGCCAACGCCGACGCAAGATCCGGTCAATGGCACAGGATATCACGTCAACATCACTGGCTATGGCCGTAGCGGTAACGGAACGCAGGGCGACATCCAGGGCATCGACTGGCGCCGCCGCGCCGCCGAAAACATGCTGGGCGCGCTGACATCTTTTGATGCTCGCGACGAGTTCCTTTTCGGTTCCGCATCAGGTCTGCCACAGGATCTCTACCACCTCGATTTCGATGATCCGAACAAGACCAACCCATACGACTTCAACCTCTATCAGGATGAGCCGCTCGCGAATGAAGCCACGACGGCTGGTGGTGACTCCGGTGGCCCGCTGATCCTTGATGCGGCAAATAACGACATCACCGACGAAGACCTCGTCATCGGTGTTCTGTCCGGTGGTTCGCGCTTCTTTGGTGGTCAGGTGTTCAGCTCGTACGGCACGCAGAGCTTTTATCAGCCGCTGTACCTGTTCTATGACTACATCGCTGAAGTGAACCCTTACCGCTATGTCAGCGCGCTGGAAGGTGACGGTAACTGGGAAGACGCAAGCCACTGGGTGAGCGAACTTGACCCGAATTACCGCATCATCGACGCCGATGGAAACATCGTGAACGGCTTCCCTGATGAACCTGCAGCCGGCATTGCCGGAACGGACGACGACTTTGGTGTGGTCTGTTTTGACCCTGAAGGCGACAATGTCGGTGACGCGTGTCAGGACCTCTCGACGGGTGACCCTGTTGACCCAGCCCGCCCTGGCCCAACTGTCGACGATGAAGAAGAGCAGTCGACTGAAACCGTGTCGAACAATATCGGCCGGGTTTCTCTTGGCGACCTGCTGAATTCAGACGGCTTTGAAGGCATCAACTTCACTGCAAACTCGGCTGCTACAACGGATGAGGCCGCTGCATCTGCAGGTGCCGCAACCGGTGTTGAATTTGCTGACAATGCGCCGCAAGTTGATGCGGCCCTGCCACCAGCAACGATCGACAATGGTCTGCCGGGTGCAACTGACTTTGTGCCAGACAACCAGGATCCAGATGCTGCTGCCGGCGTTCGTGGCAAGTACTTCGACGTGACCCTGTCGCGTGCTGGTACGACCACACTGTCGAGCTCTGTCGAGATTGATCGCTTCACGCTTTCTGGCGCAGAAGCCGGTCTCAACATCACATCTGATGGTGCCCTCACGAGCCTCATCGACGTCACGCAAGCGGGCGGCCTGATGAATGTCGATGGCTCTCTGACATCTGTCGGTGACTATCTTCTCATGATGGGCATCCTCAGCGGTAACGGCACCGTCACGACGCCGTTCCTGACGAACGTTGCCGGTGGCATCGCGCCAGGCACGCCAGGTACGATTGGTGAGCTGACCATCGATGGATCGCTTGTCCTGTCTTCGGGCAGCGCGCTGCTCATGGATGTCAGTGCAGATGGCTCCGACACGCTGAACGTCACGGGCGACGCATCGCTCGGCGGTATCATCGCGCTTGGTTATCTTGATGGTGGCCCAGCCTTCGGTCAGGAATACTCACTCGTGAACATCGACGGTGATGTGGACGGTGATTTTGCTGGTGTTACCGGAGTTGGCGATGGCGTTCTGTTTGGCGACATCTCGATCAATGATGGTGCGGTGACTGTCTCGGTTGAAGCTCAGGCATACCAGGACTTCCTGGGTGCAGATGCGACCGAGGTTCAGAAATCCTATGCCCGCACACTCGATGCAGCACGCAGCGGCAGCTATGACGATCTCTCGGGCCTCTATGGTGCGGTTGACCTTCTGGCAGCAGCCGATGTGGCAACAGCCTTCGATCTGATCTCGCCAGACGACGCAATCGCGTCAGGCCAGGTCGCTCTGTCGATGGGTGAAGCCCTGTCCAACCGTCTCGACTCACGTCTTCGCGATGTTCGCAACGGCAAACGTGGCTTCACGACGACAGCACCGGCGAATGCCGTCGATGTTGCCGCTTCTAACAGCCAGTCGGCTTTCGCCGCAGCTGCTTCGCAGCTCGCTGCAACGGAATCGGAAGTCGAAACCAAGACCTACGACATGAAGCCTGGCTTCGGCGGCTTCCTGAACGTCGACTTCTTCACCGGTCAGTTTGAAACGGCCTTCACCGGTCGCGGTGACACGGACGTCGAAGGCTTCACGGTCACAGGTGGCTTTGATCAGCAGTTCGAGAACGGAGCTGTGCTCGGTATCTTCGGTAGCTATGCCGAAGCAGAGAGCGATCTCAACAATGCTATCGGTTCAGCTGATGCCGATGGTGGCTCGGTTGGTGTCTACGGCTCCGCGCCGTTCGCCTTCGAAGGCTTCGTTGACGGTTATGCAAGCCTCGGTAGCTACAGCTACGACATGCGCCGTGACGTGACCATTCCAGGCGGAACGTCCTACTCGGCAGCTGGCGAAACCGATGCGGATCAAATGATGATCGGTGCGTCTGTTGGTAAAGTGTTCACCCACTCTTCGGGTGTCGCGAGCTTCACGCCTAGCCTCAGCATTGATCACCTGAGCGTCGATTTCGATGCCTACACCGAAACTGGTGGTCCGATCGCTCTCGCAGTGGACGGCCGCACGGTGAGCAGCACGCAAGTGTCGTTCGGCGGTGTCGCAGACTGGAATGCAACAGAATCAGGCCGTGTTCGCCTGAACGCTGGTGCCTTCGGTGTCTACGACCTCAATTCTGATGAGGATGTCGTCGTCGGTACGTTCGCTGCGGCGCCAACCACCGGTTCCATCGTTCTGACCGGCCAGGATCCAGATGACTTCTGGGTTGAAGTCCAGGCTGGTCTGGATGTCGATCTCAGCTCCAGCATCGTTGGCTCCCTGAACGTCAAGCAGACGCTCAGCCGCGACGACCTCGAGCAGACGACCATCGGCGGTAGCCTGACGGTCAAGTTCTAGGGCCTGATTGTTGATCTAATTAAGAAGGCCTGCGTCATCGGACGCAGGCCTTTTTTTATGGGTTCTTATGGGAAAATTCAGTCGGCGCGAGTGACCAGATCGGCAGTTTGGCCAGTGGCGTTGAGAGTGCCAGAGAAGGCGTCGCCTTTGACCTCGCCCGTCCACACCGCAGTGCCGTCTTCGTCCACCAGGGTAAGCTGCCCATAGGCGAGGTAGAGCCATGTGGTTGGGGCAGGACCTGTCTGCGTCCAGGCGGACTGCATCTCCACCTGGCCAACGCTCAAGCCCTCCCGACCCGTCAGTGTGATGGCGACCGGTTCGGCCGTCTCGGTCACCAGATCCCAGTCGCCTGGAATTTGCGCGGCGGTGAGATCGGAAACAGGACCGGATGGCGCGCCGGGGCCCGGTGACTGAACGGCGCCGGTTGGTCGCGTCAGCTTTGGAGCGGCCTCTGTGCCGGCCGTCAGGCTCTCAGTGTCTGAAGGGTCACCGGGCTGCATGCAGGCGCTCAACACAGCCCCCATGGCGAGACCGGACATTGTCTTTTTTGATTTGGCCATCGCTTCACTCCCAGTGAGATTGAGGGCGACCTATAGCGCCCGATTAAAGAACATTAGGCAGACCAGACGGCCTGAGGCAGCGTCCGTGCCGAAAGCGGGACCTGCATTGTGGAACATCCACGGATTGAACAGGACAAGCCGATTAAAGCGCATCGGGACGCGCATCGTGCGTTCCCATTTGGCCGGGCTATTGGAGTCGCGGTTGACCACTTCCTCGATCAGACGGTTGGGGTCCGAATAGCCGGCCTTGAGCATCTGGTCCGCTCTGGTCGGCACATAGTCGAGTCCGGTTCGTCTATGTCTGAAGAAATCGGTTCCGCCCTTGCTGTTGGCTTCGTCGCTCAGAAACAGGATGCCGGAATACTGACATGGATCGATGTGAACGCCGCTGCGACCCCGGTCATTTTTCAATGTCAGACGGCAATGGCTGTGTACCGTATCTGCGGCGGCCGCCAGCTTGACGTTCAGAAGGCGCGACACCGTCTCGCTGAGCCCCTGAATTTCCAGCGGCTTGCCGGACATTTGACCGGGATAGTTTCCGCGGTTTTCCATTGGGTTGGCGACAAGCTCGAGCGCCTTCTGCCGCGCGGCAGACGGATCTTTCAGGAAGTCATCGAAGATACAGACATTTGGAAGCACATCCGATTGTTAGGCGCGCCCGCCATGCGAGGCAAGCGTCTGACCCCAAGGGCGCGGCGTTCCAGATGTTTCCAATTTCAGCTCACTCGACGTTTTCCGGAACCGGCAGGCTTGCCGGGGAGTCTCTACCGTAAGCTGGCACATGGCCTTCGGGTTTTTCTCCGTGCCGAGGCTTTGGTCTGCAGGGGAGGGTGATCCTCTCCCAAGCGAGCCACGGCGCCTTGAAATTGAGCCGGAGGACCTAAATGGCTTCAGATCAGCACCTCAGACCGTCCAGACGAGAGATCATCGTCGTTGGCGCTGCGTCTTCATTCGTTATCAGCCTGCCTGTCGGGGCCGCTGCACAGAAAAAGGTAGTCAACCGCATGGCCAATGGAAATCCGTCGAGTTCTGTCGTGACCCTGACAGTCAATGGGGTCGATCAGAAACTATTCGTGGACAATCGCGTGACGCTGCTCGACGCGCTGCGCGAAGGCATGAAACTGACCGGTACAAAGAAGGGCTGCGACCACGGCCAATGCGGTGCCTGTACGGTCATGGTGAATGGGCAGCGGGTGAATTCCTGCCTGTCGCTGGCGGTGATGCATGATGGCGATGAGGTGACGACGATTGAAGGGGTCGGGACGCCAGACAGTCTTGATCCGATGCAGGCGGCCTTCGTCAAACATGATGGCTATCAGTGCGGCTATTGCACGCCCGGCCAGATCTGTTCGGCCAAGGCTGTGCTGGAAGAGATCAAGCAGAACATTCCAAGCCATGTCACGGGCGA
Source organism: Henriciella litoralis (assembly GCF_002088935.1). Taxonomy (NCBI): domain Bacteria; kingdom Pseudomonadati; phylum Pseudomonadota; class Alphaproteobacteria; order Hyphomonadales; family Hyphomonadaceae; genus Henriciella; species Henriciella litoralis. Next base: position 138,109 of record NZ_NCSS01000004.1, on the reverse strand, counting down.
TCTTACGGCCCCGGTCAAATTGTCCCCCGATGAAATCCGCGAACGGATGAGCGGCAATATCTGCCGGTGCGGAGCCTACTCGAACATTCTGGACGCGATTGAAGACGTCGCAGGGAGCGACACATGAGAGCGTTCAGCTATGAAAAGCCGACCAGTGTTTCTGCGGCAGCGGGCGCCGTTGCCCAGAACGAAGGCGCGAAGTTCATCGCTGGCGGGACGAATCTGCTGGACCTGATGAAGCTCGAGATCGAGGTGCCGACGCACCTCGTTGATGTGAACGGACTTGGTCTCGACAAGATTGAAGCGACGGAGGAGGGCGGTCTGAGGATCGGGACGCTTGTCTCCAATACCGCGCTGTCGGCACATGAGGTGGTTCGCCGGGATTATGGTGTTCTCAGCCGTGCCATTGCGGCCGGGGCGTCAGGACAGCTGCGCAACAAGGCGACGACAGGCGGCAATCTGCTTCAGCGCACGCGCTGCCCGTATTTTTACGACACCAATATGGACTGCAATAAGCGCGAGCCCGGGTCTGGCTGTTCAGCGCTGGACGGTGAGAGCCGTCAGCTCGGCGTTGTCGGCACCAGTGACAAATGCATCGCGACGTATCCGGGCGATATGGCGGTCGCGATGATGGCGCTGGACGCCGTTGTTGAGACAACATCGCCGAATGGCACCTCGCGTCAGATCCCGCTTGGGGATTTCTATCGTCTGCCTGGCGATACGCCGGAAGTGGAAACGACGCTGCAACCGGGTGAGATGATCACCCATGTCGTGCTTCCAGCGCCTGTAGGTGGACGCCATTTCTACGAGAAAATCCGTGATCGGGCCTCTTATGCATTCGCGCTGGTATCGGTCGCGCTGATCCTGCAGACGGATGGCACGGGCCGGGTTGCGCTTGGCGGCGTCGCGCCGCGACCCTGGCGCAAGGATAGTGCCGACGCGCAGCTGCCCAATGGCGCAAAGGCCGTGATGGCTGAGCTGTTCCGTGAGGCAAACCCCACAGAAGACAATCGTTTCAAGCTGGTTCTGGCGGAGCGCACGCTCGCTGGTCTGCTCGCAGCGGCGAAGGAGTAGGCGATGAAATTCGACGACCTGGACGACAATTACCAAGGTGACCTCGCCCTTGTTGGCAAGACCACCTCGCGCATTGACGGTCCGCTCAAGACGTCCGGCCTCGCGCCCTATGCCTATGAGCGCCACGATGTGACGGGTCCTCAGCTCGTCGCCTATCCGGTCGGCGCGGCGATCGCGAAAGGTCGCATTGCGTCGATTGATGCGGACGCCGCCCGGTCTGCTCCGGGCGTTGTTGATGTCATCCTGACGACGGACGTGAAGCCTCTGCCACTGTCCGACTGGAACACGGCCAGTCTCTTCGGCGGCGCTGAGGTGCAACACTATCATCAGGCCGTCGCCGTTGTAGTGGCTGAAACGTTTGAGCAGGCCCGCGCTGGCGCAGCGCTGCTGGACATAAAGTATGAGACAACGCCAGCAGAATTCGATCTTGAGGCGGCGCATGACCGCCTGAGCAAGGATGATGTCGATCCAGCCGCTGATACAGGTGACTTCGACGATGCGTTTGGCAATGCAGACGTCAAGCTGGACGAGACTTATCGCACGGCGTGTCAGAGCCACGCCATGATGGAGCCGCACGCGACCGTCGCAAATTGGGAGGGCGACAAGCTCACGGTCTGGACGTCAAACCAGATGGTCCAATGGACCGTTGAGGCGCTGGCGACCACGCTGGACATGCCTGCGGAGAACATCCGCGTTGATTCTCCCTATGTTGGCGGCGGCTTTGGGGCGAAGCTGTTCCTGCGCGCCGAATGCGTGCTTGCAGCGCTTGCTGCGCGCAAGACCGGCCAGCCGGTTAAAATGATGCTGCCGCGTGGAATGGTCTTCAACAACACGACCCATCGCTCTGCAACAATCCAGCGAATCCGGATCGGCGCGTCCAGTGATGGCAAGATCGTGGCGCTGGGGCATGACAATACGTCTGGCGCCCTGCCGGACGGTAGCGGTGAAAACGCGACGAGCCAGACACTCAAATTCTATGGCAGCAAGTCGTTTCTGGTGCGCAATCAGGTGGCGACCCTTGGGCTGCCTGAAAGCAATGCCATGCGCGCTCCGGGCGAAGCATCGGGGCTGATGGCGCTGGAAATCGCGATGGACGAGATGGCCGAGAAGCTATCGCTGGATCCGGTCGAGTTCCGCATTCGCAATGATGCGCAGGTTGATCCGCTCGATTCGGGCAGACCCTTCTCCCAGCGCAATTTCGTTGAGTGCCTGAAAACCGGCGCTGAAAAATTCGGCTGGACGCCGCGCACCGGCCCGGGCGAGCTTGAGCGCGATGGCATGTGGTTGATCGGGACTGGTGTTGCCGGAGCCTATCGAGGGTCACCGGCTACAAAGTCTGGCGCGCGCGTGCGCCTCGTTGAAGGTGGAAAGCTCATCGTAGAGACCGACATGACCGATATCGGCACCGGGTCTTACACAATTATCGCACAGACCGCCGCTGAGATGCTTGGGCTGCCGATCGAGAAGGTCGATGTCATCCTGGGCGACTCCGCATTTCCAGTCTCGTCCGGCTCTGGTGGCCAGTGGGGCGCGGCCAGTTCTACGGCCGGCGTTTATGCGGCGTGTCTGGACCTTCGAAAGAAGATCGCCGGACGGCTGGAGAATGCTGGCGCGGATGTCAGTTTCGCCAATGGCGAGGTGAAGTTCGAGAACGGCTCAATGCCACTGGCGCGGATTGCGGCGACGGGCGAGCTTGTTGGCGAGGATGATGCTGAATTTGGCGATGCGCGTGACAAGTATGTGGTCTCGACGTTCGGGGCGCACTTCACCGAGGTCGGCGTGCACGCCGCGACAGGCACGATCCGGGTGCGCCGTATGCTGGCGGTCTGTGATGCCGGACGCATCCTCAATCCGCTCACGGCCCGCAGCCAGGTGATTGGCGCAATGACGATGGGGGTCGGCGCTGCGCTAATGGAGCACCTCGCGGTCGATACCAAGCGCGGTTTCTTCGCGAACCACGATCTGGCCGGATATGAAGTACCGGTGCATGCAGATATTCCACGCCAGGAGGTCATCTTCATTGATGGACAGGACCCGCATGCCGGGCCGTTGCAAGCCAAGGGCGTGGGCGAGCTGGGGCTCTGCGGTGTCAGCGCGGCCATCGCGAACGCTGTATATAATGCTACAGGCGTACGCGTTCGGGACTATCCGGTCACACTGGACAAGCTGCTTGAAGGTCTGCCAGCCGTCTGATGTGAGCGGGGCAGGGGCGTCAGATTCAGGTCTATCCTCACGGTAAGTAACTGCGGCCGATCCTGCGCTTGATCTGGCAAAACTCGCAAAAATCAGCTATGGATAATTGGGAAGACCGCCCGGTTTTCATTAGCTTTTGTGCGCCACACCGATAGGTTGAGACCGCTCGTTTCTCTACACGTCGAATTGGACATTCCGAGGAACGGATCACGATGTACCGTCTGGTATATGTTAGCAGAGCAACCGAGCATCTTGGGGATGCCGACATTGAGAATATCCTCAATGTGTCGCAGTCCAATAATGATGAGCGCTATATAACGGGCTTCCTGGCCCACAATGGTCGCGCCTTCATGCAGGCGCTTGAAGGCCAGCGCGACGAGGTTCTCGACATCTATAGCCGCATCGAAAACGATGATCGGCACTTTGGTGTGACGCAGATCATTGGCGAGCCCATTGAGACCCGCGCATTTCCTGACTGGTCAATGAATTATCACCGCGTTGACGATGATGAAGGCTCATCAACCATGGTCGTTCGCAAGGACGATTCGGTCGATACGCTTCTCAATCCGTCCATGCCGCGGGACTTGCTCTATATGTTCTCGAAGTTCATCCGGATGCGATAGCCCCGGACGCGGGCTTCGATAAAGAGCGGGCAGACCTGCTAACTCTATCGAAACTGATTCATGCAACCCTGCCGGCAGAGACTTGTGAGGCAGGGTATCGTCGCGATGAATGAAGAGATGCAACTGATGATGGCGCGTATCGCGCAACTCGGTGACCTCAGCGGAAGCGAGGCGCGCAAGATCGTCAATGAAGTCTATGCCGACGGGATTGTCAGCCGCGCCGAGGCAGAGGCGCTGTTCAAACTCAATGATCAATTTAGCGCAACGGATTCTGAGTGGACCGGACGGTTCATCGAAGCGATCAAGGATTTCCTGATCGTACGTGAGGCGCCAGAAGGCTGGGTCAGCCAGGATGAGGCTGACTGGCTGCAGGCGCAAATTGAGCGCGATGGGCATATTGAAACCGAAGGCGAGATAGATCTGCTACTGGCGCTCCTGCGCCATGCCGACAGTGCGCCAGAATCGCTGTCACGCTTTACGCTGAAAGCCATTTCAAATCGCATTATTGAGGACGGTAAAGCGAGCGATGCGATGGCAGAGCGGATGCGCTCGGTCCTTAGCGCCCCCTCCGGCGAGGGCTCCCTCTGGGTGACCCGTCATGAGGCGAATGTCCTGTTCCGCACTAATGACGCCGTTTCAGGCGCTTCGAATTCGCGCAGCTGGAACAATGTGTTCGCCAAGGGCATCCTCAATCATCTTCTGTCGGCGGCCCATCCAGACCCGATTTCAGAGGCAGATGCGCTGGCCCGTGAGGCCTGGTTCCAGGATAGCAGGGCGGATGTGCGCGGCTTTTTTGGCCGGATGGCCGACGCGTTCACCAGCGGCGACTGGTTTTCCAGCATCAGCTATAGCGAAGAATCCGCTGCCCGGGCCCGTTACATGGCGCGTGAGACCGCGAGCAAATCAGGGCGGGTTCTTACGGGCGACGAGCAGAACTGGTTTCTGAAGCGGCTTGGCTGGGACAAATCGGTAAATGCCGGTGAGCGTCAGCTGATCGAGCTTTTGAAGGAAGAAGCGCCTGGTTTTGTTCGCGGACTGAACGAAGCCCTTAAGCCGCATGACGCGGCCGCCTGAGCTCCAGATCGCCCACGGCGAACCTCAAATTTGCCCTGCACATCTGCATAGCACGGCTGCTGTGGCATAATTTCTGACAAATTGACCCTAGGACATGCGATGGACACGAGGGCCTGCGGGTTATAAGCGTCAGCCTTCCTACGTAAATTACTGCTGATTCAGGGGGCAGTCCATGTTCAAGAAAATCCTGATCGCCAACAGAGGCGAGATCGCGGTTCGGGTCATCAAGACGTGCAGACGTCTCGGTGTTAAAACCGTTGTAGTCTATTCCGATGCCGACGCCGATTCGATGGCCGTCGAGATGGCTGACGAGACCGTTCACATCGGACCGGCGCCTGCCGCTGAATCCTATCTTGTCATGGACAAGATCATTGATGCGGTGAAGCAGACCGGCGCAGAGGCCGTGCATCCAGGCTTTGGCTTTCTGTCCGAGAACCCTGAATTTGCAAAACGGCTGAAAAAGGAAAACATCACCTTCATCGGCCCGAACCCGCACGCGATCGAAGCGATGGGTGACAAGATCAGCTCCAAGAAGCTGGCCGCAGAAGCGGGTGTCTCAACGGTGCCGGGCCATATGGGCCTCATCGAGAGCACAGAGCACGCTGTCGAGATCTCACGTGAGATTGGCTATCCAGTGATGATCAAGGCGTCAGCTGGCGGCGGCGGTAAAGGTATTCGCGTTGCGGCCAATGATAAGGAAGTTCAGGAAGGCTTTCCGGCCGTGAAATCCGAAGCCAAGGCTTCTTTTGGTGACGACCGGATCTTCATCGAAAAGTTCATTCTGAACCCACGCCATGTCGAGATCCAGGTGATGGGCGACAAGCATGGCAACTGCGTCTACCTGTTCGAGCGCGAATGCTCCATTCAGCGCCGTAACCAGAAAGTCATTGAAGAGGCGCCAAGCCCGCTTCTCGATGAAGCGACCCGCAAGAAGATGGGTGAGCAAGCTGTCGCGCTGGCCAAGGCCGTTGATTATGACAGTGCCGGCACGGTCGAATTCGTCGCCTCGGGCGTCGACAAGAGCTTCTACTTCCTCGAAATGAATACGCGCCTGCAGGTCGAGCACCCTGTGACCGAAATGATTACGGGTGTGGACCTTGTCGAGCAGATGCTGCGCTCGGCCTATGGCGAGAAGCTGAACATCGATCAGGCGAGCCTCAAGATAAATGGCTGGGCCGTTGAGAGCCGCGTCTATGCTGAAGACCCTTATCGCAAATTCCTGCCGTCGATCGGCCGTCTGAAGCGTTTCCATCCACCTGAAGAAGGTGCGTTGAACGACGGCACTGTCCGGATGGATTCCGGCGTGCGCGAGGGCGACGAAATCTCGATGTTCTATGACCCGATGATCGCCAAGCTGGTGACCCATGGCAAGGACCGCGACACCGCGCTCGACACGCAGGCAGCCGCGCTGGACCGTTTCCACATCGAAGGCATTCAGGACAACATTCCGTTTGTCGCCGCTGTGATGGACGAAAAGCGGTTCCGCTCAGGCGACATTACAACCGCATACATCGCCGATGAATTCCCCGACGGGTTCAATGGCATGGAGCCGACTGAAGAGCAGCTCGCCTATCTGACGGTTTCGGCAGCTTATGTGCACGGCGTGTTTGCGCGCCGCGCCGAGAAGATTTCCGGCCGCATGACCGAGCCTGGCGAGCAACGCAAGGACTGGGTTGTCATTCTGGGTGACCGTCATTGCGATATTGAGTTGACCCTTGGCGAGGATAACTCCGCCGAGATCGTCATCGACGGCAAGACGCACACGCTCGAGACAGAATGGCGTCCCGGCACGCATCTGTTCGAGGGCAAACTCAATGGCGAGCCCTTTGCCGTGAAGTTTGCGGACAAGACAGAAGGCTATGTCTTCCGGCACCGTGGGGTGTCCGTCACAGCGCTGGTTTGTACTCCGGTGACAGCGACGCTTCACTCGCGCCTGCCTGAGAAGCCAAAGCCGGATACGTCGAAGCTGATCATCTCACCGATGCCCGGCCTTGTCGTGTCGGTCGATGTCGAGCTTGGCCAGACCGTGGAAGAGGGCGAAGCGGTTTGCATCGTCGAGGCGATGAAAATGCAGAACATCATCCGCGCTGAAGCCACTGGCACCGTGAAGACGATCAATGTCGGCGCCGGTGACAGTGTTGCGGCTGATGAAGTCATGGTCGAATTCGAGTAGGCTGTTCTCGGCAGGCCTTTCTGCCGGGACCCGACTTATGGAGCGCACCATGCAGACCCTGCTGTTCAGCCCTCAAGGGCGTATTCTGAAACGCCGGTTCTGGCAGGGGCTGGTCGTTGTCACGGTCGTGGCTATCATCCTGCAGGCGGCGCAGGTGATGATCGGGCCGTCGCTTGGTCTCGCTGCGGGGATCTTCCTGATTCCCGCTCTCGCGCTGATGTATTGCAACATCTGTGTCTACGCCAAACGGTTCCACGATGCGGGCACGACGGGCTGGTGGATACTGGCCGTCTGGGCTGGCAGCTTCGTGCTCCAGTTTATTGAGGGGCTTCTGTTTTCACCCATCTTTCTGGGCGAGGAAGGCCGCGCAATCCAGGCCGAGGCAGCCGAACGGTTAGGCCAGGGTGAGCTTGCGATTTTCATGCAGGCGCAAGAGCGTGTGGCAGAAATACTGCTACCTTTGTCGCTTCTTACGACGGTCGTGAATGCCGTCATCATTGGCTTCATCGTCGGCTCCCTTGCAACCGAGCCACGGCAGAACAAGCATGGACCGGTCCCGGGCGGCCCAGCTGATACTTTTTCCTGATTTGCTCTTATCGTTTATTGATAAAAATTGAGAAGCTTGTATAAGCCGTTTATCGATAAACGTGAAAGCGGCCCGGATGTCTGACGCAACCCCACAAATCATTGATCCCAAACGCCCCTGGTTGACCGACGAGCGAGAGCTCCCGGCCCGAATGAACTGGGCGCGCACGCTGTTCGATCCGACAGGAAAGTCCCCGCGTCTGCATTTTACGCGGGCCTGGACGATGTTGTTCGCGGCTCAAGTGATCATTGTCGTGCTACCCTTCATGGTGGCCGCGGTGCTGGATATGGCGGGCGGGGACGGCTCCAGCGTCTCGACCTTTGGTACATTTGTCTCTCCGATCGTGTTCATCGTGACGACCTTGATGTCATATGTGATCCATTCGCGCCGCCTGAACGATGCCGATAAGCCTCAATTGCTGGCGCTGATCCCGCTGCTGCCGCTTCTGGTTGGCATGTTCCTGTTTTTTGGAACGGTGACGAAAACCTCCACGCAGTACGACAAGCGCTATGAGATGCGGCAGGATTTTCTGGAAAATCCCGAAGCGTTCCGATTGAAACAGCTTGAAGAAAGAAAGGCCGCCCAGGAAGCTGCCAAGGCTAGTGGCAAACCGCCCCCACAGCGGCGTGGGGGACCCGGTGGTCCGGGCGGCGTCGCAGAGCCGCTCCCTCCGAAAGCTGGATATGTTCTTGAAGCGGCAGCGCCGAGCATTCAGATGGCGATCATTCCGCTCAGTGCATTGATTGCAGTCTGGAGCCTGCTCTGGGTGGCACGCGTGCCTTTCTTCGGCCGCTACCCGGGCGATCCGGACTTCAGAGAGCCTATGCCGCGCAAGCGCAGACGCGATAGAGTTCGCAGCTAGGTCGAGACGGGCGCCGTTGCATCGGCGACCGGAGACAGGAAGACAGACTGAAACGCCTTTTTTAGCGCAACGTCTGCGTCTTCCATGGTCACGGGCAGGCCGAGATCCACGAGGCTCGTAACGCCAAGGCCTTCTTCTGAAATGCCGCAGGGCGTGATGCCTTCAAAGTGCGACAGGTCCGGCTCCACATTCAGGCTGATGCCGTGGAAGCTGACCCAGCGCTTCAGGCGAAGGCCGATCGCGGCAATCTTGTCCTCGTGCACGGGGCCGCCCGGCCGGCTCCGGTCAACCCAGACGCCGACACGTCCATTTCGAATCTCGCCTTTGACATTGAACTCGCCGAGCGCCTCGATGATCCAGGTTTCCAGCTTCTGGACGAAATCGCGCACATCCTTGCCGCGCTTGGCGACATCCAGCATGACATAGGCCACGCGCTGGCCTGGCCCGTGATAGGTGTACTGGCCACCGCGACCGGCATCAAAAACCGGAAAGCGTGTGGCATCCTTCAGGTCTTCGGCTTTGGCGCTTGTGCCGGCCGTGTAGAGCGGGGGGTGCTCCAACAGCCAGACAAGCTCTGGTGCGCCGGCGTCACGAATGTCGCGCACGCGGCGCTGCATAAAGTCCAGAGCGGCCTGATAATCCACGGGGGCGGGGCTTACGGCCCATTCAACAGCTGCAAAATCTTTCATAACGCGCATATAGAGATGCATGTAGGGCTTCACAAAGCCTTCTGACGCACTTATACCGCGCGGACTTCCCCCGAGGGACTATTGCGGTCGTGGCGGAACTGGTAGACGCGCAGCGTTGAGGTCGCTGTGGAGCAATCCGTGGAGGTTCGAGTCCTCTCGACCGCACCATCCCCCGGGGGGAACAGGCAGAAGTCGGGTGCCCGCGTGCACCTGCATGAGTGGAGGCGACCATGTCCGACCTGCCGCAGACACAGCAGACAGACAATCAGGATGATTCGGGCCGCGAGGCGCACCTTGCCTTTGTGCAGGATGTCCGCGATGCCATCTGGGATCATGACACACGCTGGCTGACCCGCCTGCTTGGCCGTCTGCACCCTGCCGACGCCGCTGACCTTCTCGAACAGCTGTCGAGCGATGATTTTGCCGCCTGCGTTGATTTGCTGGGCGAGCAGCTGCCGACCAATGTCATTATCGAGCTTCGTGACGAGTATCGCGAGGAAGCTGTCGAAGTGCTTCCCGATGAAGCCGTGGCGGCCGTTCTCGAACAGCTTGATTCTGATGATGTCACGACGATCCTCGAAGACCTTGAGGATGAGCGGCGTGAGCGTATCCTCGAAGAGCTGTCGCCGGAAGACCGCGCCTCCCTCGAGCAGGGCTTTGCCTATGATGAGGAGACCGCTGGTCGCCTCATGCAGCGCGAATATTTCGCCGCGCCTGAGTTCTGGACCGTGGGCCACACGATCGACCATGCGCGTGACAATGCCGAAACGCTGCCGACGGAGTTTTTCCAGGTCTTCGTGATCGACCCGGCCCATAAGCTGAAAGGCCAGGTGCCGCTGGCTCTGCTTTTGCGCACGGCGCGCGATGTGAACCTCTCTGATATCATGGAAGAGGTAGAGTCTGACATCACGGTCGACATGGACCAGGAAGAGGCGGCCTACCAGTTCCAGAAATACTCTCTAGCCTCTGCGCCTGTCACAGATGATACCGGACGGCTCCTGGGTATGTTGACGGTGGATGACGTGGTCGACGTTATCCAGGAAGAAAACACCGAAGACCTTCTGGCTCTCTCTGGCGTGAACTCGGCTGACGGCTCGGACACTGTGCTGGATTCGGTCAAGGCGCGTGCGCCCTGGCTGGCCGTCAATCTGATTACCGCGTTCATCGCATCGGGCATCATTTCCATCTTTGAGAACACGCTGGACCAAATTGTTCAGCTTGCCATCCTCATGCCCGTCGTTGCAGCGCTTGGCGGCAATGCGGGCAGTCAGGGCCTCGCGGTGGCTGTACGCGCCATTGCAGAGCGCGAGATGGAAGGCGATGCCGGTCGCCGCGCGATCCTGCGTGAGACGCTGACCGGCCTCGCCAATGGCGTGATTTTTGCGATCGGTGTCGCCATCATCGCATATATCTGGTTCCAGAATGTCGGTCTGAGTATCGCGATTTCAATTGCGATGTTCCTGACCTTTGTCTGGGCAGGGTTCTCGGGGGTGGTTGTGCCGCTTGCGCTCAAGCGGGCAGGGGCAGACCCGGCTGTTGCGTCATCTGTCTTTGTGCTGACACTTACGGACATTATGGCCTTCTTCAGTTTCCTCGGTCTGGCCACACTCATTCTCGTTTGAGCCGCGCGCTTATGGTTTACGGCCCGTGAATTGCAGCGTGGAGGTTTGACTGTATCGGTTTGGAGCAAACACAGTGACAGAACTTCGTACATCCGAGGCTGGTCTGAAACTGATCATGACCTATGAGGGCTTCAGATCCCACGCCAAGAAGCTGCCTGATGGGCGCTGGGTCGTGGGGTACGGGCATACCAAGGGTGCGCGCGAAGGTGTGAAGATCAGCCCGAAGGAGGCTTTGGCTATCCTTCAGGAATTTGACCTGCCCCCAATTGAAACGGCCCTGAATGATCTGCTGCTTGTGCCAGTGTCCCAGAACGAATTCGACGCGCTGGCCTCGCTTGCCTACAATATCGGAATTGATCAGTTTGAAGCCTCAGACGTGCTCGCGCACATCAATGTCGGCAACAAGCTGAAAGCCGCCTCGGCCATGGAAAATTGGCGCAAGGCGCGCGTTGGCGCCCGCGATATGGTGGTCGATCCGCTGGTGCGTCGCCGCGCCGATGAAAAAGCGCTGTTTCTCAAGACCACCGGATCTGTCCCGCTCGCATCGACGAGCCGATTCCGTCCTGTGCTCGACAATGATCAAAGCATGTTCGTTCCCGCAGCCGTTCGGAATGAAGAGAACAAGCCGGCGACCGCACCGAAGCCGGAAGACGAGACCTCGACCGAAGCTGCTGCGCGCCATGTCCGCGACCGGCTGACCCGTATCCTCGGCAATGAGACTGATGAGACTGATGAGGTCGAAGCAGACGAGATCGACTCCGATGAGATCGAAACTGATCTGACGGATGCGACGGATGATGAAAAAGCGTCCGTCGACAATATCCGCGCCGCCGTTTCCGCCCTTGCCGTCGACAAGACGGATGATGTGCTGGCGGTTGCTGATGAGCCGGTCGAAGCCGAAACGGAGACTGAGACCGACACTGAGTCAGAGACCGAAACGGTCGACACCGTCGAACCGTTTGATGAGGACGCTGCGAAGGACGCGCAGAACGATAATCTCGTCGTCGAAAACGCGCCTGATGATGTCGAAACCGCTGTTGCTGAAGACGAAATCGAAGCCGAGGACGCCGAACTTGCCCCTCTGGCAGTGGCCGAGACGATCGATTCTCCGGTCGATACCGACCCGACTGACGACAAGGAAGACGCCGTTGAGGCGGCTGAGGAGGCTGAAACGGTCACCGACACCGAGCAGCCTCAGTCCGATGATAAAGACGACGAAGAAGTCCTGCTTGAAACGACGCCCCTGACGGCCGACGATACAACGCTCGAACTGGAAGAGAATGAAACCGTAGATGAGCGCGGCCGCATCATCATTGATGATCTGAAGCCATCAGACGTCTGGCTGTCGGAAGATGCCAAGGAAGCTGAAGCCAAAAAAGAGAGCCCTCTGGAAGTGTTTATCTTCGGTCTGCTTGCTCTGGTCGGGGCAGGGGTCTTCGCCTATGGCGGCGCGCGGGAATTCAGCTTGTTCGGTCTGCAGCCGACCGATGAGTCCAGCATCATGGCCTATCTTCCGCCATTCCTGATGTTGATCGGTGGCATCCTCTTCCTGGCCATGGCCTATTACTGCATCCGCGCGCTGTTCACCCGCAAATAGCGGGGCAGAGCGCGGTTCTCGCATTGGCATTCGGGGCAAGGGCGGCTAGATAAAGCCCATGATCCCGAACACATATCCCACGCTGAACTTCGATCTTGGTGAAACAGCGGACATGATCCGCGACACGGTGCAAGGATTTGCCGCCGACCATATCGCCCCGATCGCCGCCGAAATCGACAAGACGGACGTTTTCCCGCGCCATCTACTGCCCAAGATGGGCGAGCTTGGCCTGCTGGGCATCACGGTTGAGGAAGAATGGGGCGGCTCTGGCCTCGGCTATCTCGAACATGTCGTCGCGATGGAAGAAATCTCCCGCGCATCGGCCTCGGTCGGCCTTTCCTACGGCGCGCACTCCAATCTGTGCGTCAACCAGCTTCGCCGCTGGGGCAATGATGACCAGAAGAAGCGCTATCTCGAAAAGCTCGTCACCGGAGAGCATCTCGGCGGCCTCGCCATGTCCGAAACAGGGGCCGGGTCTGATGTCGTCTCGATGAAGCTGCGCGCCGAGAAAAAGGGCGACCGCTTCATCCTAAACGGCTCGAAGATGTGGATCACCAATTCACCGGATGCCGACACGCTGATCGTCTACGCCAAGACAGAGCCTGAGAAGAAGTCACGCGGGATTTCGGCCTTCATTATCGAGCGCGGCATGAAGGGGTTCTCGGTCGCGCAGAAGCTCGACAAGCTCGGCATGCGCGGGTCCGAGACCGGCGAGCTGGTCTTCGAAGACTGTGAAGTGCCGGAAGAGAATGTTATGGGGCCGCTGAATAGCGGCGTCGAAATCCTGATGAGCGGGCTCGACTATGAGCGCGCGGTTCTATCGGCTGGCCCGACGGGCATCATGCAGGCCTGTATGGATGTCGTTCTGCCCTACATTCATGACCGCAAGCAGTTCGGCAAGTCGATCGGCGAGTTCCAGCTGGTTCAGGGCAAGCTCGCGGACATGTACGTCCAGATGAATGCGGCGAAGGCTTACGTCTACACCGTCGCCAAAGCTTGCGACCGCGGAGAAACGGCCCGCAAGGACGCGGCTGGCGCGATCCTTTACGCGGCAGAAACTGCCACCAAGCTTGCGCTTGATGCGATCCAGCTGCTCGGTGGCAATGGCTATATCAATGAATATGCTACGGGCCGGCTGCTTCGTGATGCCAAGCTCTATGAGATTGGGGCAGGGACGTCCGAAATTCGCCGCTGGCTGATCGGGCGCGAACTGTTTGGCGAGACGGCCTAGCCGGCCAGCCGCACCTCTTTGCCACTTGTGACGTAGAGAACCTGGCCGATTGCCGAAATCAGGTCGCGTTCTTCGATTGGCTTGGAGACATAGCCGTCAAACCCCAGGCTGATGAAGCGTTCGCGATCGCCGCTCATGGCATCTGCGGTCAATGCCAGAACCGGGACCTGTCGGTTGCGGCTGTTCGACATCCGAAGCCGGCGGAGAGCCTCAACCCCGTCCATCTTTGGCATGTGAACGTCCATAAGCACGAAGTCGAACGTCTCGGTGTCCAGCTTGGAAAGCGCTTCTCGGCCGTCGCTGGCTTCACAAATATCGATGTCGTACATTTCCAGGAATGTTCGCAGGACGCGCAGATTGAGCGCATTGTCATCCACGACAAGCGCCCGACTTCCGGAGATCACAGTTTGACGCCTGGCGGGTACGCGGCGGCTGGCCTGTCGGCGGGTTTGCAGTTGCAGCTCCGGCGCCACAGCTTCAGTCACGATTTTTAACGTGAAGACAGATCCTCGTCCCTGTTCGCTGACAACGTTCAAATCACCGCCCATCATGCGGGCCAGGTCACGTGTCACCGCAAGACCAAGGCCCGTGCCGCCGAATTTTCTTGTGATCGACCCGTCTTCCTGCGTGAAGCTTTCAAAGATCTGGTCAAGCTTGTCGGCCGCAATACCGCAGCCCGTGTCGGAAACGTGGACGATGAGTTCCAGGCGTCCGCCCTTTAGGGCATGGGTTGTCGCGACAATCAGGATTTCGCCTTCGGCGGTGAACTTGATCGCATTGGAAATAATGTTGTTGAGGCATTGGCGCACGCGGACCGGGTCGAGCATCAGCGCCGGTGGGACACTGGGGTCAATATGTAGCCGGATGCCGAGGCCTTTCTCGGTCGCCTGCGTCCGATGCAGTTTGTATAGATTGGTCAGCTTGTGGTGCAGATCAGCCGGGACCGGCGTTATATCCATTTTACCGGCTTCGATTTTTGAGAGGTCCAGAAGATCGTTGAGAAGCACCATCAGCGACTGACCCGACTCAAGAATGATTGAGACCTGTTGTGCCTGTGACGGTGTCAGGTTTTCTGCGGCAAGCGTTTGCGCCATGCCGAGGACGCCATTGAGGGGCGTGCGGATTTCGTGGCTCATATTGGCCAGGAATTCAGACTTCATGCGCGTGGCCTGTTCAGCCTCGTGCAGTGCGGCTTTAAGCTCAAGCGCCTTTCGGTGCTCTTCGCGTATATCCTGTATGTGCGTGATAAAAACCGGTTCAGACTGCCCCGGCAACACGGCGCTGTTCATTGCGACGGCAACCTGAATGCGCTCGCCCGTCGATGAGATAAGCTCGGTTTCCGCGATGTGTTTTAACCGCTCACCCGTCGACGCATTCCTGAAAATCTCATTTGTCTTCTTGAGAGCGGCACGGTCAAATATTTTGGTTGTATGCTGACCAACGAGGCTTCCGGCTTCGTATCCGGCCAGTTCAAGCAAAGCATCATTCGTGTAGAGTAGAGTGCCGTGCCGGTCAGCGATGGCGATGGCGTGCACAGCGCTGTCGCAGGCGGTTTGCAAAAGCTCGGCCCGGTCAATGGCCTGATCTCGTTCCTTCGCCAGATCAGTCACTTCATGCGAACAGCTCAGGACACCATCCTTGGTCGGGATAAGTGTTGTCTTGAGCACCGTCTTCAACATTTTGGCCGCTCGGCCCTGTCCGGTGATCATCGTGGCGGGCTGACCCGTCGCCAGCACAGTCTCGATTTCGCGGATCATGTCGGAGCTGCGATAGCTGGGGTCGAACTCAAATACCCTCATGCCGACAATGCTGCTACCATCGGGCAGGATGGACTCATTCATCAGGCGGTTCGCCATGGTCCATTCATAGTCGACGATCTCGCCGGCTTCATTACGCACTGGGCAGGTTTCGCACACCAGCACAGGCAGATGATCTAGAATTTCGACATGCATTCTGGCCGTCACCCCCAGCGCTGGTTTCTCCGCGTTGGAAAAATTTGCGCAGATATACTTAACATCAGGTTGCGGCCGCCTGCAGAGGTGCAGCGCTTGCTGCACCAGGTCACCGGGCGATCTGGCAATCATTCCTTCGAATTGTGGAACGTTGGTCGTTTTGCACTAGTTGTATTCAGGATCGGGAAGGAAGGAATAATCGATGCCGCAGACCGTCGCCTCACCCCCGCTTGAGTCCGGCCGAACGCTCGCTGCACGGTTTGAGGATGTGCGCGGCTATTCCGTCGAACTTGCGCGTGATCTCTCGGATGCTGATGCAACGGTGCAGTCCATGGAGGATGCCAGTCCGTCAAAATGGCATCTCGCGCATGTGACCTGGTTCTTCGAGGAGTTCATACTCAATCGATTTCTGCCAGATTATGAAGTCTACGACGAGGCGTTCAGCTATCTGTTCAACTCCTACTACGACGCTGTTGGTGAGCGCCATCCAAGGCCACGCCGCGGCATGCTGACCCGGCCCTCGCTGGATGAGGTGCTGGGCTATCGCGCGCATGTCGACGCTGCCATGATCCGGTTGCTGGCAGATGCGCCATCAGAGGATGCGACTTCGCTTGTCATTCTGGGCCTGCATCATGAGCAGCAGCATCAGGAGCTGTTCCTGACAGATATTCTTCATCTCTTCGATCAGAACCCGCTGAAGCCCACCTTCCGCCCGACAGAGCCTCGCTTGATGCGCGGCGTTGCACTGGCTGATGGCTGGAGCCGGTTCGAGGGCGGCCTCGTTGAGATTGGCCATGAGGGCGGCGGGTTTCACTATGATTGTGAGGCGCCAAGACACAAACGCTGGGTCGAGCCGTTTGAAATTGCCAACCGCGCCGTGACAAATAGCGAATGGATCAGTTTCATCGATGCCGGTGGCTATGACGGTGTTAGTCTCTGGCTGTCAGATGGCTGGGCGGCCCGCCAGGAGGAAGGCTGGCAAGCCCCGCTCTACTGGCACCTCAAAGATGGCGAGTGGTGGACAATGACATTGCGCGGCGCCCAGCCTGTCGATCCCGATGCGCCGGTCTGTCATATCAGCCAGTATGAAGCCGATGCCTATGCGAGCTGGGCGGGCGCCCGTTTGCCCGATGAGGCCGAATGGGAGTTGGCGGCGCGCGACCTCGAACCGACGGGCAATTGTGCAGACTCAAAGCGCTTCAGTCCTGCGCCTCAAGCGGGCAACGGCCTCTGCGGTCTATACGGCGATGTCTGGGAATGGACGCGCAGTGCTTTCCTGCCATATCCGGGCTTCAAGGCGGCCGAAGGCGCTGTCGGCGAGTACAATGGCAAATTCATGAGCGGCCAGATGGTCCTCCGGGGCGGGTCCTGCTTGACGCCGCCGGGCCACATCCGCGCCACCTATCGAAACTTTTTTCCGCCGAATAAACGCTGGCAGTTCAGCGGGCTGAGACTGGCAAGGGATATCTGATGGATAGCGGCGAAGAAAACCCGTTCCTCGACGACGTGCTGGAAGGCCTGGCCAAGCCACAGAAGGCGATTCCCAGCCGTTGGCTCTATGATGCCAAGGGCTCCAGCCTGTTCGACGATATTACGAACCTGCCGGAATACTATCCGACGCGGACCGAACTAAAGATCCTGCGGACCCAGGCAGGGGCAATGGCCAAGGCAATTGGCCCTGGGGCGGTCATCGTTGAGTATGGCGCAGGCTCTCTGGTCAAGGTGCGCATTCTGCTTGATGCGCTCGACGCACCGGCGGCCTTCGTTCCTGTTGATATTTCCGCGTCTCATCTGCAGTCGGCGGCGAGCGAGCTGAAAGAAGATTATTCCGATCTGGTGGTCGAACCGGTCGTCTCTGACTTCATGGCCTCGAACCTTGGTCATGCCCTGCCTGACCTAAGCGGTCGCAAATGTGGGTTCTTTCCCGGATCGACTGTCGGCAATCTGCAGGATGCGGACATCCAGACATTCCTGAAGACCGCCCGGACCGATCTCGGCGATCGTGCCTGTTTCATCATTGGTCTGGACCAGCCAAAGTCGCCCGACATTCTTGTCCCCGCTTATGATGACGCCCAAGGCGTGACGGCGGCCTTTAATCTCAACCTGCTGACCCGCATCAATCGGGAACTCGACGGTGATTTTGACCTCGACGCCTTCGAGCACGAAGCCCGCTGGAACAGCGTGCAGAGCCGGATCGAGATGCACCTGAAAAGTCTCAAGGACCAGCGCGTGATCGTGGCCGGGAAGCCGTTCGATTTCACAGAGGGCGAGACCATCCACACCGAGAATTCCCGGAAGATCAGCCTCGACAGCTTTGCTACGATGGCAGAAGATGCCGGTTGGTCGCTGACGCGGTCATGGACGGATGAGCAGGAGCTGTTTGCGGTGATGATGCTGGAAGCGGCCTGAAACTAAGGGCGGCGTCCGGTTTGGACATCAAGAGCTATAATTCATTTTGTGGCGGCATGGCGCACACTACGCACGTTGTGCAGTGGGGCGGCGCGCATGTCTGGAAAATCGGCGGCAAGGTCTTCGCGATCGCTCACGAGGATGAAGCAGGCGACAATTTCCGCGTCAGCTTCAAGGTGTCCGATCTCGCCTTTGATATACTGAAAGAGCAGGAGGGCTGTAAGGGCGCGCCGCATCTGGCGTCTCGCGGGATGAAGTGGATCCAGCGCTTTTCAGATGCCACGCTCGACGATGAGGCCCTGAAACTCTATCTCGCCGAAAGTTACAGGATCGTCTCGCTTGGCCTGACCAAAACGCTCCAGCGTGAGCTCGGGCTGAACCAGTAAAAACGCTCAGTTGAAGCGTTTGAGGATCATGGGCCGCACGAAATAGGCCGCGATTGCATAGGCGATAACGACCGCCAGGCTGATGGGCGCATTCATTGCGAGACGCCAGACGAGTAGCCCGCCCAGCACCGCCCCGATGACCAGACCTGTCATCGGCATGATGCGCGCGGATTTGATCGTGCGCAGGCAGATGAAGTTCACCGTCAGGAATGTCGCCAGAAAGACGAGGCTGGCCGCTTCGACGAGCTGCGACAGTGACCCTGTCACCGCGAGCGTGGCGGAAAGCACGCCAAATCCAATAATCGCCGCATAAGGCGTTCCACTGCCATTTGTCTTCGAAAACCAGCTTGGCAATTCGCCGTCGTCGGCCACGCGTTTGGCCAGCTTTGCAGATGAGAAGAGGGTCGAGTTGATTGCTGCCGAGGTGGCGAACGCGGCGGCGATGGTGAGGAAGACCAGACCGAGCGATCCCCAGGCATCCTTCGCCGCGACGGCGAGGGAAACATCCTTGCTGGCGATCGTATCGGCCGCGCCCATCAGCATCGTCGCGCCAATGGCCACTGCGATATAGATGAAAACGACCGCGATGGCTGAGCCGACCAGCATCGGTACGAAGCGTGTCTTCGCGTGATCGATTTCCTCATATTCGTACGTCAGGAGCTGAAAGCCTTCATACGACACGAAGATCGCAGCAGCCCCGATAAGGCTGGCCGAGATCGGCTTGGCTTCAATGCCAGCTGTCAGCTGTGAGGGATCCCATTGTAGAAGACCGGCAACGCCGAGCGCGACGAGGGCGAACAGGTTCACCGTCACGATCACGATTTCGACCTTGGTCATCTTGCCAAGGCCGAGCAGGTTCAACCCGGTCAAGGCTGCCATGGCCCCGACAGCCAGGACGCGCATCATCATGCCGCCACCCCCAAAGGCATGGGAGACATATTGACCAAAGGCATAGGCGTAGAGCGAGATCGTCAGCACATACCCCGCCAGCAACAACCAGGACAGCGTGCCGGCAATGCCGTCCCGGTCCATCTCTTCAAGAAATTCAAATGCGCCGCCAGACCGGCCGGCATGAACCGAAAGCCGGGAATAGCTGTGGGCAGAGGTAACGGCCACGATGCCCGCGATGGCGAAAGCGAGCCAGGCCCACTGCGCCGAGGCCTGCACCACAACACCAAGCGCGACATAGATGCCGCCGCCAACCATGCCGCCCGTGGCCAACGCAACGACAGAAAACACGCCGAGCTTGGCCGAGCTATTGGTTGAGGATTTATCGGACATCACGTCTCCACTCAAATGCGCTCACTGCGTTGCACAGCGCGATACTGGAACTTGTCTGCAAGGCCTTCCGTTCCTTTTGAGAAGATTGAAAAAAAGACGACAGGAGATACGCATGACGCTGACGACCCAACACTTCGGCACTGAGATACCCACCATCGGATTTGGCACCTGGAAACTCAAGGACGAGACCGCGCAGGAATGCGTCTCGAAGGCGATTGAGGCAGGCTACCGGATGATTGATACCGCGCAAGCCTATGAGAACGAGAAACATGTTGGCCGCGGCATCGCGGATGCCCAGCTGCCGCGCGAGGACCTCTGGGTCACGACGAAGGTCTGGATGTCCGAATTCGCAGATGGCGACTTGCAGAAATCGGTCGAGAAAAGCCTGGACCGTCTTGGGATGGACCAGCTTGATCTCGTTCTGCTGCACTGGCCAAACAAGGATGTGCCGCTCGATGAGACGATGGGCGCCTTGAACGACGTGCACTCAAGTGGCCTTACGAAGAATATCGGTGTCTCGAACTTCACGACCGCGCAGCTTGGCGAAGCGGTGAAGCTGTCCAAGGCCCCAATCCTGACCAATCAGGTGGAATACCATCCCTTCATCGACCAGACGCCTGTGCTGGAAGCCGCACACGCGCTCGGCACGTCCGTCACGGCCTATTCGCCACTGGCGCAGGGCAAGGTGTTCGATAATGCCACGCTGAAATCTATCGGTGAGAAATATGGCAAATCACCCGCTCAGGTGACTGTTAGATGGTTCGCGCAACAGCCCGGTGTGATCACCATTCCAAGGTCATCTTCGCCCGAGCATCTCAGACAGAATAACGACATTCATGACTTTGCGCTGACGCCGGAAGAGATGGGGCAGATCAATGCGCTGAAATCTCAGCAGATGCGGCTGATTGATCCGAGCTGGGCGCCGGAGTGGGACAAAGCTGCATAGGCTGGACGTGCGGCGGCGGACGGCTTCACGGTTTCCGAAGATCGCTAGACCTTTTGAAGGTCGACCCTGCTATGGCCGGTATCCTTGCCGGGCCCGAAGCAGAACTCGTGCAACGATCCTTGGGCGATGGCTTTCCGGGCGGCGTCATAGCCGGCCTGGACAGTCTCGTCATAGGCTTTCCAGTCGCGAAGTTCGATGTCGCGCAATTCCGGCAGCACCAGCATGTCGACATGTTCGCGGCCAGCTGTGGTGTCAATATTCAGGGTAGCCGATCGCATCAGCAGGCCAGCAATAGGCGGGGCGGCCGAAAAGCCGTGTTGCCAGACCCATTGGAAAAAGCCGGGTGGATTGACGAAGTCTTCGGCTTTCAGCCCCTCAGGTGCGCGCGATACGTCTGAACCGATGACGAGACCGCGATGAAGCTCGCGCATCACATCGGTCGGGAAATTGTTGAGAACCGCGCCATCAACCAGCACTTCACCTTCATGCACAACCGGCGGCAGGATGCCGGGCAGCGAGATTGTCGCGCGCAGGGCCTGTCGCAAAAGGCCGCGTCGATGCACGCGGTAGGTGCCGTCGGACAAATTCGCCGAAACGGCAAAGAAAGGTATTCTGAGGTCGCCGATTTCGGCCTCGCCAAAGTGCTCTTTCAGCCGATTATTGACGCGCTTTCCGCGGACCATTGCGACAACCGGCAGATTGTAGTCGCCGAGCGGATTCGTATCGACGAAAGCCTTTCGGATGCGACGGTCGATTTCATCGTCGTCCCACCCCATCGCGACACAACCGGCGACAACCGCGCCCATGGAGGCGCCTCCAACAAAGTCGATCGGGATCTTCGCTTCTCGCATCGCGCGCACAACGCCGATATGGGCATAGGCCCGCGCACCGCCGCCCGAAAGGATGAGGCCGGTGGACCGGCCTGCCATGACCCGGGCCAGCCGCTCGCAGGTCTCCCCGTGCATGCCTTCCCAGTGAAAGATGCGCGCGGCATCGGCGGCATCCTGCCAGTCGACAGGCTTTGATGCGCGGCGCTCAGACCCATGATGCAGCAGGACAACGTCGACCAGCTTCAAGGCCCGCGCTGGAGAATCGTGCGTCGGCATGAGGGGCCGGGACGGGCGGGCATCGGCGCGGCCGATGACCCAGATCCGGTCGGCCTGGCGGGTCGACAGGCGGAACCAGGAGGAATCGCCGACCGATGTCACCAGCATTACGATGTCATTATTGGCTTCCAGCTCATCGAAGAAGCCGGTTGGCTGATCGCGGCCCTCTGTCTCATCAATGATCCGGCATTTCAGATTGAAGCGGTCGAGTGAAGCTTTCAGCGCGCGCGCCCGCAAGATCAGGTCGATGGTCGGCGACGTCGCGACCAGCGCAAACACTTTTGGCGCATTGCGCCGGTTGGGCTTTCGGCCCTCACGTAGGCGCGTCAGCATCAACCGGATCATCTGCGTCAGGATATCCGGATCGGCCTTGATGATGCGGTCAAAGCCCTTGCGGGAAATTTCCAGAATCTCGGCGTCGCGCAGGGCGTAGACCGAACTTGTATGAGGCTTGTTATCGGCTAGCCCGTCGCCATTCTCGTCTGCCGAGCCTTCGAACAGGGCCATTTCTCCGACCGGCTCGCCTGCGCGTATATGGCCGATAAAGTCAGAGCGCCCGTCCGGCATCGTGCGAAAGGCGCCGAGAGAGCCTGACAAGACAAAGTAGATCGACTCCGACAGGTCGCCCGCCTTGAACAATTCCCACCCGGCTGGCAGCGCAAACCATTTGGCTTCCCGGCCCGCCGCCTTCAGCGCGCGTTTCGGGACATCCCCAAGAAAAGGGATAGACTTCATTGTCGGAGCGATGTCGAGGCTCATGCCAGCCAATGTGTGATGTCCTGACCTGTGTTGAAAGTTAATTATACGGCACGCGCCTTTCTACATTATTGCGAGTCCGCCCTGGTGTCCGCCCGGGATGACATTCTCCGCGCACAGCGATAGGTGTGGAAGAAACTTTCCGAGGGAGGGCACATGCCCGTTCTTAAATCTACACTTGATACATCCGGCGCAAAATTTTCCGCCAACCGGCAGGCGATGGAAGCCTTGCTCGATGAGTTGAAGGCGAAAACGGCGACAGCTGCTGCTGGTGGCTCGGAGCGCGCGCGGGCGCGCCACACAGAGCGTGGCAAGCTGCTTCCGCGCGAGCGCGTAGAGCGATTGCTCGACCCGGGCACGCCGTTTCTTGAGATCGGCGCGCTGGCCGCCAATGGCATGTATGATGACGAAGCGCCCGGCGCGGGCCTCATCACAGGCGTTGGCAGCGTCGAAGGCCGCGAATGCATGATCGTCTGCAATGATGCGACAGTGAAGGGCGGGGCCTATTTCCCGATGACGGTGAAGAAGCATCTGCGCGCGCAGGAAATCGCGATGCAGAACCATCTGCCGTGCATCTACCTTGTCGACAGCGGCGGCGCGAACCTGCCGCATCAGTCGGAAGTCTTCCCGGACCGCGAGCATTTTGGCCGCATCTTCTACAATCAGGCGCAGATGAGCGCGATGGGCATCCCGCAAATCGCCTCCGTCATGGGCTCGTGTACCGCTGGCGGGGCCTATGTTCCGGCGATGTCGGACGAGACGATCATCGTCCGCAAACAGGGCACCATCTTTCTCGGCGGCCCGCCGCTTGTGAAAGCGGCCACGGGCGAAGAGATTTCAGCAGAAGACCTTGGCGGCGCGGACGTTCACGCGCGCCAATCCGGCGTGGCAGACCATTACGCCGCGAGCGATGATCACGCGCTCGCCATCGTCCGCTCCATCATCCGCAGCCTGCATCAGCCCAAGCCGGCCACCGTTGGCCTGACGGATGTCGAGGAGCCGCTCTACAATCCGCAGGAGCTGCATGGCCTTGTCCCACGCGATGTGCGTGAGCCCTATGACGCCCGCGAGGTGATTGCACGGACGGTTGATGGCTCTGAATTCCATGAGTTCAAACAGCTCTACGGTGAGACGCTGGTTTGTGGCTTTGCCCGCATCTACGGCATGCCGGTCGCGATTCTTGCCAATAATGGCATCCTGTTTTCTGAAAGCGCGCAGAAGGCGGCCCACTTCATTGAGCTTGCCGACCAGCGCCGCACGCCGCTGATCTTCCTGCAGAACATCACTGGCTTCATGGTTGGCTCCAAATATGAAGCCGGCGGCATCGCCAAGGATGGCGCCAAGATGGTGACGGCGGTCGCGACAGCGTCTGTGCCAAAGCTCACCGTTGTAACCGGCGGCAGTTTCGGGGCAGGTAATTACGGCATGTGCGGACGCGCCTACAGCCCGCGCTTCCTCTTCATGTGGCCAAACTCGCGCATCTCCGTGATGGGCGGCGAGCAGGCTGCCTCCGTGCTCGCAACCGTCAAACGTGACGGCATGGAACGGCGCGGCGAAGACTGGAGCGCCGACGCTGAAGAAGACTTCAAAGCGCCGATCCGTGATCTCTATGAGCGCGAGGGCAGCCCGTATTTCTCGACAGCGCGTCTCTGGGACGATGGCATCATCGATCCGGCCGATACCCGCCGTGTTCTCGGTCTTGCCTTGTCCGCAAGCCTGAATGCGCCGCTGGGCGAACGCGGCTTCGGCCTCTTCCGGATGTAGATAAACCATGAAAAGGTTGGCAGGTCTTTTGATAATTACCCTGCTGACCTCAGCAGGCTGCGGCGTCTTCGAAACCGTGAACTCGCTTGTCGAAGGCGATCATTACTCTGTGCAGGAAGGGCGCGTTGTCTGGATCAGCTGGTCCTCCATGGGCGGGCCACCTAGTCGCGCAGAACGCGCTGTCGATGCAAATGCTGAAACCTTCAACATTCTGGATGATGCGAGATATGGCGAGGATGGCGAGCATGTCTTCTGCGAGGGGCGTATCCTGGACGCGGCCGATGCATCCAGCTTCCACGTTTTGCCCCGTGTTGAAGGCGGCGAGCGAGACTATGCGGTCGATGCGACGAATGTGTGGACCGGCTGCGAGAGGGTCCAAGACGCAGATGCCGGAACATTCCAGCCGCTTGCAGGATCATATGGGAAAGATGCCGAACACGTATTTAGCTGGAAATACGTGATTGATGGGGCAGATGCGGGTACCTTTGTGCCTCTCGACCAAGACCCCGATTATGGCCGTGACAGAACTGGCATTTGGTACGCTTCATTTCTTATGCCTGTCACCAATCCAGATCGTTTCAGGCTGATCGGTGGAAATTACTCAACCGATGGCGATGCGATTTACTATGCACAATACAAGGTCGATGGCGCTGACGTTGCCAGCTTCCGTGTGCCGAAAGGGATGTCGTATGGCCGCGACAATAGCGGATGCTGGACCGGCACCATGCCAAAGCCTTGTCTATCGGAATGATGATAGACATTTAATGCTCTTGTTAGAGGCCAGAAAATATTGAGTAAAACTACCGCAAAACGGTGCGTTCCCTTCGCCTGACCAAACGGTAATGGCTCCTTTTGCGCCGCCAGGCGTCTCCTCCATGCGCCACAGAACTTGGCGCTCGTAAAATGGAGAAGACCAATGAAACGCTTTGCAATTATCGCCGCCGGTGCCGCAGCAGCCGCTGCATTCTCAGCATCCGCTGGAGAGATGCCATCCTTCAGTGACATCGATACCGACGCGAGCGGAGCAATCTCGGAGGCCGAGTTTGTAGCTTACAAGACCGCAGATGGTGACAAGACGGCCGAAGAAGCCGCAGAGAAGTTCGCCCTGATCGACACCAATATGGATGGTGAGATCTCTGAGGTCGAAATGGAAACGGCCATGGAAGAGTGGAAAGACGACACGTCTGACATGGAGTCCGATATGGAAGACGGAATGTCTGACACGACCTATTAAGGTCGACCCGTCCAGTTATCCAGGAAAGGGCCTGCTTCGGCAGGCCCTTTTGCTTGCTCGATATCAGAACCCATACCACGCAGAGCCGCCAGGCGAGCTGAGGGAGAAGAGCGCTGACATCGAACCGGTTTGATCTGCTGCGTCTTGTCTTCGCGTCGACGGTATTCGTTTTCCACGCAGTTGCGCTATCTGCCTACGCGCCCGGAGGTTCGCTCGAGCGTGTGCTGGGCGAATTGGCTGGGCTTGCCGTCGAAGGCTTTTTCATCGTTTCCGGTGCTCTGGTCTTCGGCTCTTTCGAGCGGTCCCGGTCCCTTGGGCTTTACACGGAAAAGCGGGCGCGCCGTATTTATCCGGCCTATGCGCTGGTGGTCGTCATCCCGGCCCGAAACTCAATGCTGCGCGCTTCGGCGACATCAGCTACGGCGTCTACATCACGCATTTCCCGATCATCCAGGCGCTGCTGATGCTGGGCCTGCTGCCGGTGTTTGGCGCAACCCTTACATTCGTCGCCGCGTTTAGTCTCATATTGCTGGCGAGTGCTTTGCTCTGGTGGACGGTGGAAAAACCAGCGCTTCGACGTGACAGTCATTATCGAAAGGCCGATAGAGAAGGCTGAAGACAAAAGGCATGTTTCAGGGGCTCGACGCCCCGAACACAGGATCAGGAGACCTATCATGGCTTACGAAACCATTTCACTCGACGCGACACCCGGCGGCATTGCCGTCATCACGCTCAACCGGCCGGACAAGCACAATGCGTTCAACGCCATTGTGATCGATGAGCTGACCGATGCACTGACGACGCTGGAAGAGCAGACCACCATCCGCATGGTCATCCTGCGCGGAAACGGGCCGAGCTTCTCGGCTGGCGCAGACCTGGAGTGGATGAAAGCGGCCGCTGACTATTCACGCCATGAGAATGAAGAGGACGCCTTCAAGCTCGCGGAGATGCTTCGCAAACTGTCCGAGTTGCCGCAGATGACGGTTGCTCTGGTGCAGGGCGCGGCCATGGGCGGCGGCGCCGGACTTGTTGCTGCTTGCGACATCGCTGTGGCCATGACGGACGCCAAGTTCCGCTTTTCCGAGGTACGCCTGGGCCTGACGCCTGCCACCATCAGCCCCTATGTGATCTCCGCGATCGGGCCACGCTGGGCCAAGGCGCTATTTGTGTCGGCTGAGAGCTTTGACGCGGCCTTCGCGGAACGTATCGGCCTGGTACAGTATGTCGTGGAGGGCAGTGAGGGCCTTCTGGAGATGGAAGAGTATCTTGCCGATCTCGCCTCCAAAGCTGCGCCGGGCGCAGTCGCCGACGCCAAGCGCCTCGTCCTTGATCTTGCGGGCGCCGAGATTGACCATGGGCTCAGCCATGAAACCGCCAAGCGGATCGCCGCGCGCCGCGCCAGCGATGAAGGCCGCGAAGGTCTGTCCGCCTTTCTCGAAAAACGCAAACCGAACTGGGCCGAATAGGACCAGGCAGGGCTGCTGCCTCGGAGCGCGCGCATGATTGCCTTGCCCGCGCCTTGGTTGCGCCAGCATCGCTTGCAAGATGGGCGGCATGTCGAGGGTTGAGGGTTTCAGAGATGCGTTGACGGCGCGGCGCGAGGCGTTTCGAACGCGCTTCGTCCGCGGGCCTGTGACGGCGGGCCTGTTTGAGTTTGTCAGCTTTGGCATAAAGCAGGGCTGGGCCTGTATCTTTGGCGGGCTTCTGCTCGCGCTGATCCTTGCGACCCATCTCTACTATCCGGAAAACGCCTGGCTCGGCCGTTATGACTTCCTCGTCATTGCGGCGGTCCTGATACAGGCCGTTCTTCTGCTCACCGGTCTCGAAACGTGGGAGGAGGCGCGGGTCATCCTCGCCTTCCATGTGGTCGGGACAATCATGGAAATCTTCAAGACGTCTGCGGGCAGCTGGATCTATCCGGAAGAGAACTTTCTGCGCATCGCAGGCGTTCCGCTCTTCTCAGGCTTCATGTACGCCGCTGTCGGCAGCTATCTCGCCCGTGTCTGGCGCATCTTCGAGTTCAAGTTTGACCGGTTTCCGCCGCTCTGGCTTCAGGCCCTTCTGGCCACAGCGATCTATGT
Organism: Henriciella litoralis; assembly: GCF_002088935.1. Taxonomy (NCBI): domain Bacteria; kingdom Pseudomonadati; phylum Pseudomonadota; class Alphaproteobacteria; order Hyphomonadales; family Hyphomonadaceae; genus Henriciella; species Henriciella litoralis. Next base: position 110,470 of record NZ_NCSS01000004.1, on the reverse strand, counting down.
GAACTTCTTCGCGCACCACTACATCATCGACATTCGCAACGCCCTGTTTGTGGCGACGCTTCTGGTCTATGGTCCCTGTGTCGTCTGGTTCAGGCCGGACAGGGAGTATCGGCCGATGCCGCTGGTGATCGGATTTGGGCTCGTTGCGCTTTTTATCTGGTTCGCCGAAAATATTGGAACTTTGGCCCGTGCATGGGCCTATCCGGGGCAAGAAGCAGGCTGGAAACTTGTTTCCGCTGCAAAATTCGGCTCTTGGTATCTGTTGATGATCATAAGTTTTGTGCTGGTGGCCCTGATCCACCGGCGCCGGGAAGGACACCATGCTGAAAAGCCTGCTAATCGCGAACCGGGGTGAGATTGCCTGCCGCATCATGCAGACATGTCGGCGCCTCGGCGTGCGCACCATCGCCGTCTATTCGGATGCTGACACCTATGCCCGCCATGTCCGCGAGGCCGATGAAGCGATCCATATCGGCGCAGCGCCTGCGACCGAGAGCTATCTTGATGCGGGTCGCATCATTGAGGCGGCAAAGGCCTCTGGCGCTGAAGGGATTCATCCCGGCTACGGCTTCCTCTCGGAAAATGCTGACTTTGCCGAGGCCGTCGTTGAGGCGGGCCTGATCTGGGTCGGCCCCAAAGGCGCGACCACCCGCGAGATGGGCCTCAAGGATGAGGCCAAGCGCATCGCAGAAGCCGCAGGCGTTCCGGTCCTGCCCGGCTATCGCGGCGATGCACAGGATGCCGCCACGCTGGAAGCCGAGGCCGAGAAGATTGGCTATCCGATCCTGATCAAGGCGGTGGCTGGTGGCGGTGGCCGCGGGATTCGCCTCGTGTCGAAACGCGAAGACCTTGCAGGTGAGCTTGAAAGCGCCGTGCGGGAGGCAAAATCAGCCTTTGGCGATGGCCGGGTCATGCTGGAAAAGCTGGTCGAGCAACCTCGCCACATCGAAGTGCAGGTCTTCGGCGACAGCCATGGCAATGCTGTCCACCTCTATGAGCGCGACTGTTCCCTCCAGCGTCGCCGCCAGAAAGTGGTCGAGGAGGCGCCAGCCCCGGGAATGCCTGAGGATGTGCGCGAGGCGATGACGGGCGCGGCTGTGAAGCTTGCAAGTTCCGTTGGCTATGAGGGCGCCGGCACGGTTGAGTTTATCGTCGATGGCGCGCGGCCACTCGCGCTCGATACGTTCTGGTTTCTTGAGATGAATACGCGCCTGCAGGTCGAACACCCGGTAACCGAGCTGATCACCGGCGCTGACCTTGTCGAATGGCAATTGCGGGTGGCCTCCGGCGAGACCATTCCGCTCAGCCAGGCCGACATTCCGCTGAATGGCCACGCCATCGAGGCGCGCGTCTGCGCAGAAGATCCGGCAGATGATTTCCGGCCGGGGGCAGGGCGGCTTCTGGCCTTTTCGCTCGGCCCGGCCGAGAGCCTCTCGACCAGTATGGAAGACTATGAAGCAGGTGCATCCGACGAGGATGGCTTGATCTACCGCGTCGATGCGGGATTCCAGGCGGGCGACACTGTGCCAGCCACTTACGACTCGATGATCGCCAAAGTCATCGTCAAAGGCTGGGACCGCGACAGCGCGACAGACGCGCTTTCAGAATCGCTCGGCTCCACCATTATTGCAGGCATCCCCAGCAATACCGGCTTCCTCAAGCGCTGCATCGACCATGACGTGTTCCGCGACGGCGCGCACCATGTGAACTGGATCGCCGAAGAGATCGACGTGCTCGCATCGCCGTCCGAAAACGCCCCGCGTTCGGCCGCTGGCATCATTGCGGGGGCCTTGCTGCAACCGCGCGGGCAAGGGCCGTGGCAGGCGAGCGATGGCTGGCGGATGAACGCTTCGCCGCGTCGCTCAATCCGCCTTGGCGTTGCAGGCGATGTGCTGGAGATCGAGCCAGACGAAGTTGATATGCCGGAGATGTGGGATGTCGAGCCGCTATCGGCGCGCCGGTTTGCCGTCGGCGTTGATGGTGAGACCTGGCTGGTCGATGTGCCTGATTACGAGGCGGAAGCTGAAGCCATTGTTGGCGGCGACCGCGTGACGGCGCCGATGCCCGGCAAACTGATTGACCTCAAGGTCTCCGCAGGTGACGAGGTGAAGAAGGATCAGGTCGTTGCCGTCATGGAAGCGATGAAGATGGAGCACAGCCTGAAGGCGCCGCGCGACGGTAGCATCAAGGCAACAGGTGCGTCCGTCGGCGATCAGGTGGCTGAAGGGGCTATGCTCGTCGAGCTCGACGAAGTCTGACGCCAACCCCATCTTGGGAAGGTAGAAGGCCAGGGTAGGTGCCACTGGCAAACTCGCGCTCATTTCAGAAGGAGGCGCTTTGCTGTTTGCAACGATCATCGCGATAGCGCTTCAAATCTCCGCTGAGACGGGGCCGGTTTCCGATGCCCTCAAGGCAAGTGAAGTGCCGTATACGTTCCGGGCCGCTTTCACAGTTGAGCTTTCCAGCGATAGCGCGTACCGCACATTCAGCTTCGACCCGCGTTGGCCGGACGGCGACCGCTGGCGTCTGATCGGCGGGGATGGCGAGGATGTGGCTCTTGATGCGGCTGCATCGGTCTGGTCACACGAAGCTTCGCCGGACAGTCGATTGTTCCGGAATGGCCTTCGTGCGGCAATGGGACAAATGATCGAGGCGGAGGATTTGGGAGCCGTCTGGCGCCTCTCCTTCAGCCATGTGCCTGACCTTGCAAACACAGACCTGACCATCTGGCTGGCAGACGAGGTGAAAGCCAATGCGTGGCTCGATCCGGCGACTGGCCGGTTCCTGCGCCTCGACTACCGGCTTGAAGCGCCTGTGCCCGGGCCGGGCGGGGGAGAGATTACCCAGTTCAGCCGATCCTACATTCTCGAGACCGACCCCGACTGGGGCTATACCTATACCTCTGCTTTTCTCGTAAATGACGAGATGATCGCAGAGACAGGGGGCGTGCGCCGGGACTATTCTGCGAAGATTACGTCGGTCGAGTTCTTCTATGTCCGCGCCAGCGGACAGCACAAAGATGTGGTTCAGCCGCAGGAGACCTCTGGCCCTGAGCTCGCTGAGCGCTAAACTTATAGAGGTGAGCCTCAACATTCTGAAACTGTGCGTCGGTGCGGATGATCTCAGCGATCTCCAGAACTGGCAGAAGCAACTGATGAAGACGCTGCCGGCGCCTGTGCACCGCACGCGCATGGTGCCCAAACGTATCGACGAGTTGCTCGATGGCGGCTCGATCTACTGGGTGATCAAAGGCGTCATACAGGTGCGTCAGGCATTCACCGACATACGCGTGATTGATGATCGCAACGGCCGCAAAGCATGTGAGCTGGTGTTCGACCCGGAGCTGATCATGGTCGATCCAACGCCGAAACGTCCCTTTCAGGGCTGGCGGTATCTCAAAGGCAGCGAAGCGCCCAAAGACCTGAAGCCCGGAAGTGCCGCAGACGATATTCCTCCCGACCTTCACGCCAAGCTGAAGGATGCGATGGTCTGGTAAAGAAAAACGCCCTGCAGATGATGCAGGGCGTTTCTTTATCTAAGGCTGGAAGCCGTTGAGAGGTCTAGTCGACCTGCTCTGGATTGGTCTTCTTCTTCGGCTTGGACTTCTTGCCCTTGTCCTCGATGTACTCGAAGGCGAGCTGCTCAGGATCATCCTTGTCGACGGTGATCTTCACCGCGCCGCCTTTGGCGAGCTTCCCGAAGAGTAGTTCTTCCGCCATTGGCTTCTTCACATGCTCCTGAATGGTGCGGGCGAGTGGCCGTGCGCCAAACTCCTCGTCGAAGCCGCGTTTGGCGAGCCAGTCGCGTGCATCGTCGCTGAGTTCGATGGTGACGTTGCGATCCGCCAGCTGGACTTCCAGCTGAAGGACGAACTTCTCGACGACACGTTCGATGATTTCCTGTGTCAGGCCACCGAAGGTGATCGTCGCATCGAGACGGTTGCGGAATTCAGGCGTGAACAGGCGCTTGAGGGCGTCTTCCTGCTCGTCCGTCTTCTTGCCGCGGCCGAAACCGATGGAGTTCTTCGCCGCATCAGATGCGCCGGCATTGGTCGTCATGATCAGGATGACATTGCGGAAATCGACCTTGCGGCCGTTGGCATCCGTCAGGGCGCCATTATCCATCACCTGAAGCAGGATGTTGAACAGATCCTGATGGGCCTTCTCGATCTCGTCGAGCAGCAGCACACAATGTGGATGCTGCATGACGCCATCGGTGAGGAGGCCGCCCTGGTCAAAGCCGACATAGCCCGGAGGCGCGCCGATCAGGCGTGAAACGGTGTGCCGCTCCATATATTCCGACATGTCGAAGCGTAGGAGTTCGACGCCCATGATGGAGGCGAGCTGACGGGCAACTTCGGTCTTGCCGACGCCGGTCGGGCCGGTGAACAGGTAAGAGCCGATTGGCTTGTTCGGTTCGCGAAGACCAGCGCGTGACAGCTTGATGGCTGAGGACAGCGCCTCGATGGCATCGTCCTGGCCGTACACAACACGCTTCAGGTCTGGCTGAAGGTTCTTCAGCGCCGCTGCATCGTCCTTGGTGACCTGCTTGGCCGGGATGCGTGCGATCTTGGCGATGATCGCCTCGATCTCCCGCACGCCGATCTGCTTGCGCCGACGGCTTTCCGGGACGAGCCACTGCGTGGCACCAGCTTCGTCGATGACGTCAATCGCCTTGTCGGGCAGCTTGCGGTCCGTGATGTAGCGGGCCGACAGCTCAACGGCGGCCTTGATGGCGTCATTGGTGTAACGCAGGCCGTGGAAGTCCTCGAAGGTGGATTTGAGGCCGGTGAGGATTTTCACTGCGTCAGGCACGCTCGGCTCAACAACATCGATCTTGCGGAACCGGCGGGCGAGCGCGCGGTCCTTCTCGAAATGCTGCTTGTACTCCTTGAACGTGGTCGAGCCCATGCAGCGAACCTCGCCGCTTTGCAGCGCAGGCTTTAAGAGGTTCGACGCATCCATGGCGCCGCCGGAGGTTGCACCAGCGCCGATCACGGTGTGGATCTCATCGATGAACAGGATCCCTTTTTCCTGCTCGCCAATTTCCTTCATCACCGCCTTGAGGCGTTCCTCGAAGTCACCGCGATACCGGGTGCCTGCCAGAAGTGCGCCCATGTCGAGCGCCCAGATGACAGCGTCGTCCAGGATCGATGGCACTTCGCCATCGACAATCTTCTTGGCGAGGCCTTCCGCGATGGCGGTCTTGCCGACGCCAGGATCACCCACGAGGATCGGGTTATTCTTTGAGCGGCGGCAGAGCACTTCGATGCAGCGCTCAATCTCGAAATCGCGCCCGATCAGCGGGTCGATCTTGCCGAGCTTCGCCTTCTCATTGAGGTTCACGCAGTAGGCTTCGAGCGCTTCCTTGGCGGGGCCGGCGGGTTTCTGCTGCTGCTCGGTCTCTTCAGCGCCGCGCGGCGTTGAGCTGCGTGACATGCCGGGCGACTTTGCGAGGCCATGCGAGACGAAGTTCACCGCATCATAGCGGGTCATATCCTGCTCCTGCAGGAAGTAGGCAGCGTGGCTTTCGCGTTCAGAGAAGATGGAAATCAGGACGTTCGCGCCCGATACTTCGTCGCGGCCGGAGCTTTCAACGTGCAGGATGGCGCGCTGCACCACCCGCTGGAAGGCGGCTGTCGGCTGGACGGAGGTCGATGGGCTGTCAGTGATCAGGCTCGACAGCTCTTCGTCGATATATTGCGTCAGCGATTGGCGCAGGTGCGGAATATCGACCTTACAGGCGGTCATCACCTCGACGGCGTCTGTATCTTCCGTCAGCGCGAGCAGGAGGTGTTCAAGCGTCGAGTATTCGTGCGAACGCTCGCCAGCAAGATTGAGGGCCTTTTCCAGAGCGGTCTCAAGGCTATCAGTCAATGAGGGCATATTTTTCTAGTCCTCTTTTTCCATCGTGCATTGCAGAGGATGTTCGTTGCGTCGCGCAAGGTCCATGACCTGGGCAACTTTTGTTTCGGCGACCTCGAATGTGTAGACACCACACACACCCACACCCTTCTGGTGCACGTGCAACATAATGCGAGTCGCCTGTTCCGGGCTCTTGTTGAAAAACTGTTCCAGAATGAACACGACGAACTCCATCGGCGTGTAATCATCATTCAACAGCAGGACCCGGTACATAGACGGTTTTTTCGTCTTTACCCGCGTTTCGGTCGCAATGCCGGTCCCGTCAGTGTCGCCCGTCCGTGTTGGACCTTTGGGGTCTTCAGGGTCTGAAAGCGTTGGTCGGTAATCTTTGGGAGCCATGTTTACGATATAAGTTTGAGATGGGGCGATTTTAAGCCTGAAGGGAAGTTGCGCGGGGATCAAGCTGCACTTCCCGTTTTTTGTTGTAACGTCTGCACCAGTGACCGGACACGTTTCTCGTTTGCACCAAGGTCACTGTGACCAATGCGTGAGCGCGAATAAACGGCGAGCTGAGACTGTTTTTCGTCAACCGTTACGACCTTGATTGCGACATCATCCTTGAATTTCAGGAGCTTTGTCTTCGCCACCGTGTCGAGTTGCATCGCGCCAGCATCTTCCTGCGTGATCGTCCAGCGGTCCTCGCCGGTGATGTGCGCATGAACAATGGCGTAAAGCCGCTCAGCCGGAACAGGGAAGACCGGCGAGATGTCATCATGATTGCCAGTGTCAGTGAGGCCGCTCACGCCGAGAAGAAACGTGTTGGGCTTGGATGGACGCTCGATCGCGCTGAAGTCCACTTTGAATGTCATTCGACAAATCTAGGTCGGCTGAGCCAAACTTGCACGCGATTGGATGCAGTTTTCCAAACGAAAATGGCCGGCTGTCTAAACAACCGGCCACTAAATTCAATTTTGCTTGCGCTTGGGCGGCTTAGGCCGCTTTCGCTTTCGAAGCAGCTTGCTTGGTTTCAGCAAGAACTTCTTTCGTGTAGCCAGCGAATGGCTCCATGAAATCTTTCATGGCGGCGGAATAGATGCCTGCCAGTTCGCTGATGCCGTCCATGTGGGCTTTCATTGCTGTGCGCATGTAGCCGGTCTGGATTTCCATGGCTTCTTCCATGGTGGTGGCGCCGGCGAGCGTTTTGCCCGTCTCAACGGTCATGCTCATACGGTCCTGGGCCTGGCGCATAACAGCGGCGCTGGCGTCCTGGAAGCTTTTGACGGAAGCCTTGGCACTCTCGGTGCTTGCGGTCATCGCGTCTTTGCCCATGTCGCCGAACGAGTTGGCGAACGGGAAAGCTTTTACAAAAGTCTCTGGATTGAACGTTCCAAACATATTGGTTTCGGTCTTGGCCATGGGTTGGTCTCCTTCTATGCACCTAATATAGGGGATCGCCTTCGCTTATGCAACATATTTTTGTGCGGTGCACAATAAACCACTTTTCGCGTGTCAGGCGAAAACGCGCCAACTGGTGCATTAATTGCAGGCAGCACACCAAAAAATCGGGGGTTAACGGGTAGATAACGCAATTCCCTCATCCTAAGCTCAACTCGGGAAAGTTCGGGGGAACACATGAGGAGGGAATATATGCTTATCGGCGCTGGCAGGAAGAAAATCCAGGCAGCACTTGGCGCATTGGCCTTGCTATTCGCGATGGCTCCGGCGGCGGTTGCAGAGAAATACGCATCCATAGTTGTAGACGCAGACTCCAATGAAGTGCTGCACGCGCGGTACGCAGATGAGCCGCGTTACCCGGCATCGTTAACCAAAGCGATGACGCTTTACATGGTCTTCGACGCCCTGAAGGCCGGCGAGATTACCCTCAATGAAAAAATGACGGTTTCGCGGAATGCGGCATCCCAGCCGCCCTCAGCGCTGCGCCTGAAAGCCGGTACGACGATTTCCGTCTCCGATGCGATCAACGCGCTTGTGACCAAATCCGCCAATGATGTGGCCGTCGTGATCGGCGAGCGTCTCGGCGGCTCAGAGTCCCGCTTTGCGACACTGATGACGATGAAGGCCAAAGCGCTCGGCATGAACCGCACGACGTTCCGCAACGCTTCCGGCCTGCCGGACACCCAGCAATTGTCGACCGCGCGCGATATGGCGATCCTGGCAGAGCGCCTGCTTGAGGATCATGGTGACTATTATCACTATTTCTCGACCACCAGCTTCAGCTGGAGTGGACGCGCCTACAAGAACCACAACAACCTTCTCGCCTCCGTCGAGGGGGTCGATGGCATCAAGACGGGCTATACGCGCGCGTCCGGCTTTAATCTGATGGCCTCGGCCAAGCGCGATGGGCGCCGCGTGATCGCGATCATGTTTGGTGGCTCGACGTCAAAGTCGCGCGATGCGCACGTGTCTGACCTGATCGAGGCGGCGTATCAAAGCTTCGACGAAGACAGCAAGCCTGATGCCCTAAAGGCCAACTACGCCTTCAGCGCGCTTCAGAACCCCATCGATCCGGATGGCGCGGCCATGCCGATGCTGAACGGACAGGTCTTTGTCGCCAATCCCGTCGTCGGAGAGGGCGATGAGAGTGGACCGTTTGAAGTGTTGCAGCCAGCGCCGGCTGGGTGATCAACCTTCCGCCGTCCCTAGGCCCACACGAACAATAAAAAAGGCGCTCCTTATGGGGCGCCTTTCTTTATGTGCCGTGGTGGCGGATCAGCCGGAGAGGTGTCTAGAAGGTCAGTTCTGCGCCGGCCAGTTCGGGCAGTTGCAGGACGATGATCAGGTCACGCAGCTCCTGACGCGCCGCGACATGGCTCATCGTGAAGGCGAAGTTGGACCCACGTTCCGTCAGATCCAACAGCGTCAGACCTGCCGGGAAAAGCTCACGATAGATCACCCGTTCGGAGAGGCCTGGTGCCAGACGGAAACCGATACGCTTCGATAGATTGGCCAGAGCCTCGCCGACCTTCTGCTTGTTGCGGGCCTCCAGCGGGGAGACGCGGTTGCGCATCACGATCCAGTCGATTGGCTTGCGCGAGGCTTGCGCCTTCTTCTTGCGGCAGTTCCAGACCATTTCGGAATAGAAGCTCGGCCGGATGACTTCCAGCGTCTGTGGGTTCACATCGCCTAGAAGGTCGAAATCCACGAAGCTGTCATTCATCGGCGTGACGAGCGTGTCCGCCATTGTGTGCGCGAGACGCGACAGGAAAGTGTCGCTGCCAGGTGCATCGATTACGACATAGTCGCAGACGGCCTGCAGCCGCTCCACGGCATGCATCAGGCGCTCGGTCTCTTCGGTTTCGGCCTTGTCGAGATCGCGCTCATTGCTGGCGTCGACGCGGATAATTTCCGGCATGGGCAGTTTGGATCCGGTGGACTTGATCCAGCGCAGCCGGTTTTCGAGATAGCGGGTCAGCGTGCGTTGGCGGACATCGAGATCGATAATGCCGACGCGCTGTTTCATGCGCATCAGGCCGACGGCGACATGCATGGCAACGGTGGACTTGCCAGCGCCGCCTTTCTCGTTGCCGACGACAATGACGCGTCCATTGCCCCCCGCACGATTGGAAAGGGTCAGGGCGTTGTCGTGTGGGGTATCGACTGTTCCGAAACCGTCTGCTGGCATTTGGGGGTTCTCCGCGTTCGCCTGTGTTTCGTCTGATAGGGAGGGGTCTATGAGTTCAGATGTCGTTCGCCGCTGGAAGAGTGTCGCCAGAGTGTTGAACGAGACCGGGTCTCTTCAAACAGCATGGCATCGCTGATCACAGGGCTGTCATCGTGGGCTGCAGGTTGCTCATCATCGAACAGATCTTCGTCAATCAGATCGCTATAGGCGCTGAACTCGACACGCAGGCGGCTCGCTGGACGCTCTTCGACAATCGGCGCGTGGTCGGACGCTTGCGACAGACAATTGCGCAGGCGGCAGAGGGATGTCGTCAGCCGATCCAGAACATCAGGTTTTGCTGTTGGATTCAGGTCATCCGCGAACATCCAGTCGTCATGGGCGAGGGGGTTGCGTTCGGCGTCGCTGCGTTGGATAGGCTCATAAAAGACCGCTTCTCCAGCACGTCTGGCCTTCCGCGATTTGAAAGGCAGCGCCGCAACAGCGAGGAAGGTTTTCAGTCGGTGGATCATAGGCTTTCTCATATATGAAATTTTCGACAGAAATGGTTAATACCGCGTTTACGAAATCAGAATTCGGGGGATCCTCCAAGTGAAGATTCAGACGGCCCGCATCGTTCGTACCCGTTCCGAACTACAGAGCGCGATACGTCAGGCCCGCCAGTCTGGCGCCACTATCGGCTTCGTGCCGACAATGGGTGCTCTTCATGACGGGCATATTTCTCTCGTGAAAATTGCTGGGGATAAATCCAGCTTTGTCGTCGCCAGCATCTTTGTGAATCCGACGCAGTTCGCGCCCGGCGAAGATCTTGATGTCTATCCTCGCGATGAGGCCGGCGATGTGGCGCGCTTGTCGGCCGCCGGTTGCGATCTGGTGTACTGCCCAAGCGTCGAAGAGATGTATCCGGACGGGTCAGTCACCAATGTGCGCGTCGAGGGGATGTCTGATCTGCTCGACGGGATTTACCGGCCTCACTTCTTCTATGGGGTCACCACAATTGTGGCCCGGCTCTTCATCCATGTGAAACCGGACGTCGCCGTTTTCGGGCAGAAGGACTATCAGCAGCTGCAGATCATCAGGCGCATGGTTCGCGACCTTGGCTTTGGCATCGAGATCATTGGCGGGCAAACCTGGCGTGATGACGATGGCCTCGCGCAATCGTCCCGCAACGCCTATCTCAGCGAAGAGGAACGCCAGCGTGCCAATGCGATCTTCGCAGCGCTTCACCGGGCAGCCTGCCGCATTCGCATCGGTGTGGCGATAGAAGAGGCGGTGCGCGAAGCGCGCGGACATATTCTTGCGGCCGGTTTTTCACGTCTCGATTATGTCAGCGCGGTCGACCCGGCGACACTTCAATATCTGCCTGACGGTCCGTTGGCCGAAGGACAGGGGTGCCGGCTTCTGGCGGCGGCCTGGATGGGCTCGACACGTCTCATCGACAATATTGGTGTCTGAGAAAGCTGGTCCTGCACCAGCCGTCTATTCACGGAGCCTGCTCGTTTACCGTCGCTGGCGTCGCGAAGCGTGAGACTGGCGAAGACTGAGAGCTGCGCTAGCTAGCCGTTGCTGCGGTCGTCACGGTCGAGGCCGCAATTATGGCAACCAGAACCGCATCGATGGCCTTGAGTGTGGCCTTGGCCGGCTCAAGGCTGCCTTCCTTGATTTCTTTCAGGCGCGCCTTGTGCTCGCGCAGCAGCTTCTTGTCGAAATTCCTAGTCAGAAGACCTGTCTTTTCCGCCAGCGCAATCGCCACGCAGTCTTCGGCACTTGGCTCCTGGCCCTTGAACATGACCCGGGCGAGATGCGCGACCAGATTTTCCTCAACCGAGCCGTCAACTTCTGGATAGTTCGTCCAGCTGAAGACTAGAAACGACCTTTCCTTTTCCCGTAAGACGCCCCGGTCGACCAGTGACGCGGCCTGCTCACGCATCAGCTGGGACTTGCTCGCAAGTTTGCTGACATAGCGAGATATATCCTTGCCAGATCCGATGGTTTGAATGGCATCGAGGCATCGATCCAGAAATCGGTCGCCGGTGCTGGTCTCGTCACGCAGCTGCATCTTCTTTGGCTTGTCCGGAACAGGCTCCAGTCGACCGCGCAGCATCAAGTCTGCGATTGCGGCGCCCGCCAGTGCGTATTCGACAAAGCTTCCCTGCTTTTCACCTGTCTCATTCTTGCGCGACAGCAGAAGCAGACTTTCAGGAATGGTCAGAAGCATGGAGGAACCCCCTCATATTGAAACCCGGGACAGGCTCCAATATGGGGAGGTAATTATCGTTTTTCAATAAAATCCGAAAAATCGGACGAAGTCCTAGAAGACGCGTGGGCGTTCGTTCTTGTCGACGTGCAGACCGCATTCGGTCTTGTCCATGCCTGCCCAGCGGCCTGAGCGCGGGTCGGACGGATCAGCGGCCGGCTTGGTGCAGGGCCAGCATCCGATGGAAGGATAGCCTTGCGCAACAAGCGGATGCTTTGGCAGGTTCCGGCGCTTCAGGAAGCCATCGATATCGTCCTGCGACCAGCTTGCCAGTGGGTTCACCTTGAAGCGGCCATTGGCGTGCTCAAACACAGGCAGGCTGAGACGGGCGCCGCCGTGGAACCGCTTGCGACCCGTGATCCAGGCATCGTAGCCGGAGAGCGCAGGCTCAAGCGGGCGGACCTTGCGCAGCGCGCAACAGGCATCAGGATCACTTTTCCAGAGCGTGTTTTTAGGGTCCAGCACCTTGCGCTCTGTCTCGCTCGGCGGGACGTCGCGGACATTGGTCAGGCCCAGCCGCTCGCTGATCTCCTGTTTGTAATCGAGCGTCTGCGGGAAGTGCATGCCAGTCTCGAGGAAGACAATCGGGAAGTCAGGGTCAACATCGGCGATCAGCGCGAGCATGACGGCGCTTTCCGCGCCAAAGCTCGACACATAGGTAATCTTGTTTTCCCATTCGCGCACGAATGAGGCGCGCAAAATCGTGGTCGCGGATGCATCGCGCAGTTCGCCATTGAGCCGTTCCAGCCGTTCGGCAACAGGCTCAAGGAGCTTCGTCTGATAATCCACGTAAGGCATGGGGCCCCTAGTCCTTTCTGTGCCGGCGCGCGAAGACGGACGAATTTCCGTCGGCTGCCGGCTGATAGAACGCTGAGTATTCTTCCAACGCCTCTATGACAGAAGGTAGTTCAGCCCGGTCGGTCTCGAAAGCATCGAACCCTGAACGGTCCATATAGAGAATCTGATCTCGCAAAACGTGGCCGACGGCGCGAAGCTCGCCTTCATAGCCCAGTCTGCGGCGCAAAAGCTGCGCCTGCGAGTAACCACGCCCGTCTGTGTATTTAGGGAAACTCACCTCGATCAGCGCCAGACGCTCGAGATCATCGGCAAGCTCACCGGGATCGTCTGCAGGATCCAGGCGCACGCCGATCTCGGTGTTCCGGGCCAGCAGAAGGTCTTTCTCGCCGAGGAAGCGGCCAAGCGAAACGGTGATGCACCCGCCTGGTGAAAGGTCAGCATCATCAGGCACATAGGCCCAGATGTCGTCGATTTCGCGGCGGTTCTTAATCAGCGGCATAGATCGCCTCCTTGAATGCATCCATGCCTTCACGTTCGAACGTCTCGATGAAGGTCTCGTCCTTGCTGTTGCGCAGCTCGCGGTAGCGGTCGACAAGACGCTTCAGAGCGGCCGGCACATCGTCCGCCTTAAGGCCCGGCCCGGCAATCGTGCCGATCGCGGCCTTCTCATCCGCGCGCCCACCGAGCGTGATCTGGTAGTATTCCTCACCCTTCCGGTCGACGCCGAGAATCCCGACATGGCCGACATGGTGATGACCACAGGCGTTGATGCAGCCGGAGATATTTATGTGGAACTTGCCGATATCGGCCTGGTCATCAGGGTCGGAGAAGGCTTCCTGGATCGCCATGCCGACCGGAATGGACCGCGCATTGGCGAGGTTGCAATAGTCCAGTCCCGGGCAGACGATCATGTCCGAGATGAGGCCCTCATTCGCTGTCCCGAGGCCCGCGGCATCAAGCTCGCGATAGACCTGATAAACATCATCGAGTGCGACATGCGGCAGGACGAGGTTCTGCGCATGCGTGACGCGGATATCGTCAAAGCCATACGTCTCAGCGAGCTTGGCGACGACTTCCATCTGTGTGTCGGTCGCGTCACCGGGGGCAACGCCCATGGGTTTGAGGCTCACTGTCGCCGTCGTATAGCCATCCACCCGATGCGGATGAAGGTTTGAGCGGGTCCAGCGCGCGAAGCCAGCATCGGCCGTTTTCGCTTTCTCGAACGCATCGGATGTCGCTGACTTGTCAGCAAAAGCCGGCGGCGCGAAGTAGCTGTGAATGCGGTCGATCTCAGCCTGCGGCAGTTCGATCTTCTCGGCTTCGCGCTGGGCGGCGAACTCATCTTCGACAAGTTTGCGGAAATCGTCCTCGCCTGTTTCAGACACGAGGATCTTGATGCGCGCCTTGTACTTGTTATCGCGCCGACCGAACCGGTTATAGACCCGCATGATCGCTTCGAGATAATCGAGCAGCTGGCTCTCTGGTACGAAGTCGGAAATCTTCGCCGCGATATGCGGTGTCCGGCCCTGACCGCCGCCGACATGGACTTCAAACCCGACCTCGCCGCCGCGCTCACGCATGTGCAGGCCGATATCATGCACGCGGATCGCGGCGCGGTCATGTTCCGCCCCGGTCACCGCAATCTTGAACTTGCGCGGCAGGAACGCGAATTCCGGATGAAAAGTGCTCCACTGGCGAATGATCTCGCACCATGGCCGTGGATCCATGATCTCGTCTTTCGCCGCGCCCGCATAGTGGTCGCTGGTCGTGTTGCGGATGCAGTTGCCGCTGGTCTGGATCGCATGCAGCTCAACGTCGGCAAGCTCTGCCAGAACGTCAGGGATGTCTTTCAGCGCGACCCAGTTGAACTGGATGTTCTGGCGGGTGGTGAAGTGGCCGTAGCCGCGGTCATACTTGCGAGCGATGTCTGCGAGTTTGCGCAACTGGCGCCCGGAGAGCTGACCATAAGGAATGGCGATGCGCAGCATGTAGGCGTGCAGCTGGAGGTAGACCCCGTTCTGCAGACGCAGCGGCTTGAACTCATCTTCCTTGATCTCACCGGATAGCCGCCGGGCGACTTGCCCGCGAAACTGTTCCACCCTGTCGCGCACGATCTGCGCGTCGAATTCGTCATACCTGTACATCGGTTACCTCGTGGAGATGGGGAAGGCCGAGTTCGCGCTCGCAGCGCGCAATCCAGCCATGAACGGCCTGGAACTCGGATACGTCGAACCCGCCCTCATGGGCGAGCCGTGTGTAGGCCAGAAGCGAGATATCGGCGAGCGTCATCTGCTCGCCGCCGGCAATCCAGTCATTGCCAAGAAGCGCCAATTCCATCCGCCCCAGCGCCCGGCGGCCCTTGGCCATAAGGGCCGGATCAATGTCTTCCTCAGCGCGTTTTTCATAGAGTTTCTGAAAGCGGCGAACAGCGATGGCCGGCTCGTGCGAATACTGCTCCCAGAACAACCATTCCTGCACCTTGGCGCGCTCAAAGGCGTCGTCGGGGATAAGGTCGCTGCCTTCCGCGAGATACGAAATGATGGCGTTTGACTGCGCGAGCGTGCGGCCATTCTCAAACGCGACGACGGGGACCTGCCCGAACGGGTTGATCGCCAGAAAGTCGTCGGTGCGCGTTTCGCCCTTCATGATGTCGATCTCGACCCACTCATGCGCGACGCCGAGCCGCTCAGCGACCCATTTCACTTTCAGACAATTGCCCGAAATGCTGTCGCCATAAATGGTGATCATTGAGCATCTCGCTGGAATTGCGGGTGAACCGTTGGGCCATTGGCGCGGATGTTCTCACGCAGCGTCTCGCGGCCGGCAATCTCACCGGCATTGGTGACTTCCATGAAATAGGGGTCGGTGACGACCGCTTCCTGCTTGCTGGCATCGGCGAGGCGCGTCTCGGCCTCATCGCCCGAGAAGACGCCGATCTTGTCAGGGTCATCAGACCAGCTGCCATCAAACGCCATCCAGACGACCTTGCCGGTCATCGTTTCCCAGGCGGTGATGGCCTTGGGTTGGTCTGGTTTCAGTTTCGGGCGGACAGACGTCATGCGAGAGTCTCCTCGATAAATCTCGTTTGTGCCTCGGCTGGCAGCCGCGCCACTTCACCGATGATAAGCAGGGCCGGGCCCTTGATGCCCCGCTCTTCAATGATCTGCGGCAGGGTTTCAAGCGTCCCGAAGCCGCGTTTTTCGTTTGGACGTGTGCCATTCTCGATGACGGCCACAGCCGTGTCGCCATCGAGCCCGGCAGCGCGCAGTCGATCTGAAATCGTTGCAGCTGTGCCGACGCCCATGAAGACGACGACAGTCTGATTTGGTTTGGCGAGCCCGCTCCAGTCGAGATCCGGCACTCCGCCCTTCTGGGCATGGCCGGTCACAAAGGTGACAGACTGGGCATGGTCGCGGTGGGTCAGCGGCAGTTTCGCTGATGCGGCGCAGCCAAGCGCGGAAGAAATGCCCGGCACGACATCGGCTTCGATGCCGGCTTCGCGGAGCGCTTCGACTTCCTCGCCGCCGCGCCCGAAGATGAACGGGTCGCCGCCCTTCAGGCGCACAACACGTTTGCCCTCACGGGCCGCAGCAATCATCAGCTCATGAATGCCATCCTGCGGCACAAGATGCTCGCCCTTGGACTTGCCGACCGGCACACGCTCAGCGTCGCGGCGGACCATATCCATGATCTCCGGCGAGACGAGCTTGTCATGAAAGACAATGTCCGCCTGCTGGATGAGGCGAAAGGCTTTCAGCGTCAGAAGGTCGGGGTCGCCCGGTCCGGCGCCAACGATATGGACCGGTCCGGTCTCTTTATGGGCATCAGCGCTGGAAAAGCGCTCAAGCGCGGCGCCCATGCGCTCTTCGGCAAGCGCCATGTCTCCGGCGTGGACAGCTTGGGCCACAGCGCCGCGAAGCGCGTCTTCCCAGAAATGGCGACGGCGTGTGCCATCATCGATGGCGGCTTTCACAGCCGGACGCCAGCGTGCCGCAAGCGCTGCCAGCTCTCCAATGCGCGCGGGCAGGAGGGTTTCGAGCGAGGCGCGGATGTCCTTGGCGAGAACCGGCGCCGCGCCGCCAGTCGCGACCGCCGCCACGATATCGCCGCGGTCCAGAAGGCTCGGCACCGTGAAGTCACAGAGATGTTTGCGGTCAACCGCGTTCACCGGCACGCCATGGGCATGGGCAAGCTTGCAGGCGGCTTCTGCCTCTTCATCACTGTCGCTCGTGATAATCGCAAAGCGTGTACGCGCCAGATAGTCTGGCGCTTCAGACAGGCTGATAGCCGATATCTCAGCGCCCAGTTCGCTCGCCCATTTCGGCAGCTTATCCGCCACCAGCCAGATGCGGGCAGGGGTTTTGGCAACCAGCCGGGCCTTGCGTTCAGCCTCCGGTCCATCGCCGAAAATCACGATTTCGGCATCGTCCATAAGGAAGAAGGCAGGGAAGAGGCGCATTTTGTGCTCGCTTTGTCGGCAGTCTCGGGCGTACCCGGAAAATGGGGCTTGTAGACCTTGCGCTGCAAGCGTAGACCCCTCATCCGATTGTTTAGATAAACTATGCGGGATTGGCCATGGCCGACAGCAATGACCGACTTCCTCCCCTGAACGCGCTTCGGGCGTTCGAGGCTGCTGCGCGTCGTCTGTCCTTCAGTAAGGCCGCCGATGAGCTGAACGTCACGCCCGGCGCGATCTCCCAGCATATCCGCCAACTTGAAGAATATGCCGGCACGCCGCTCTTCCGCCGGACGGGCCGCAGTGTCCTGCTGACCGATGCCGCGCAAGCCAGCCTGCCGCTGGTGCGCGAAGCCTTCAACAAGATTGCGGAATCGGGCCGCATCATGCAACAGCCTGCGCGCAAGGGCAGGGTGATGGTGTCCTGCGCGCCGAGCTTTGCTGCCAAATGGCTGGCACCGCGTCTCGACAGATTTCACATTTCAAATCCGGGCATTGAGGCGTGGATTTCAGCCGACATGTCGATCACGGACTTCACGACCGCTGATGCAGACTTCGCCATTCGCTATGGCCCCGGTCACTATGACGGCCTTAAATCAGAAAAACTGATGGACGAAACCGTGCTGCCGGTCTGCTCACCGCGCCTGCTGCAAGGCTCGGACGCGATCCGCAAGCCGGAAGACCTCTCGCAGCATACCCTCATCCATGATGAGAGCACCGAGCAGGACCCGTCCTGTCCCGACTGGACCAGCTGGCTCGCCGCGCGCGGGGTTGCCGACAAGGTCGACTCCCATCGCGGACCCCGCTTCAACCAGTCCTCCATGGCCATCGAGGCCGCCGCCTCCGGACGCGGTGTCGTGCTGGCCAAGCGGGCGATTGCATCCTCGGACATGGCGGCCGGGCGCCTCATCGCGCCCTTCGCAGATGGTTCCACGAGCATCGATTTCGGTTACTGGCTGGTCTGGCCAAAGGGGCGGCACCTGTCTGAAGACGTGCGCGCCTTCATCAAATGGGTGAAGGCCGAAGCCGCCGCCGGCGAAATTCAAGGCGTCTAGCCGGGCCCTGACTGGCACGATCTTTGCCTAAGACATCTCCTTGGCCGCAGAGGAGATGCGGAGTGCCCGTTCAGACATTATTCCTCGCGATTGCCGCTGCTGTCGCCCTCATCATTTTCTTCCTGTCCCTCATCAATGAGAATGAACGTGGCCAACGCCCAAAGCGTGTCCGCGACACGGCGCTGTTGGCGGTTCCTGTCTTGATCCTCTCTGTTTTGAGCGTTCTCCACGCGCGTCAGGTCATTCAGCTGGACTGGCTGTTCGGATCTGAAGTCGCCGATATCGGTCCGATCGAATATGGGACAGCGCTGTTCTTTGGCGTTTCGTCCGTCCTGCTCGTCCTGGCGGGACTTCGAGCTGGTGGCCTGAACGGCGCGGTATATGTCGGTGCGGCGATTGTCTGTTTCTTCGTCGCCGGGGAAGAAATCAGCTGGGGTCAGTGGATCTTTCACTGGGAGACGCCCGAAGCGATGGCTGCGGTCAATCTGCAGCACGAAACGAATTTACATAATCTCGTCGATCCGCGTCTTTATGATCTGGTCTACGCCGTTGCCGGCTTTGCGTTCCTGGTAATCGCGCTCATTGCTTCGGTCCCGGTCTGGCGCCACGAGGTCGGCAGAACGGCCTTTCAATGTCCGGGGCTTGCGCCGCTCGGTGACTTTATCGAATGGATGGCCAGGCGGCCGGTTGGTCTTGGCCTTATCCTCGCAACCGCCATCCTGCTGCAGCACGAATCCTTCGAGGAGTTCTCCGAGTTCATGCTCGGCTTCGCGCTGCTTGATTTCATGTGCCGGGTCACGCGCAACGGCCCGGCCCGAACGACTTACGCCCTCAGACCCGCCTGACAGTTGGCGCTGCCAGAGAGGCCGTCAAAGCATCAGCAGGCAAGATTCAGGACGTTTCATCAAGCCGCGCACTGGCCAGACAAGTTAACCGCCAGTAACGTGCCGTTAACCACTGTTCTGTGAATCCTGTCTCCGGGAGCTTTAAAGGCTGATGGAATGCTATTCCTGCTGAACAACCAGATCGTCGATGTGGCCGTGCCCGAGATGCACCTCGAGCGCCGCTGGCAGCGAATTGGGTGTGGCCGGCCTCACGCGTTTCGCGCGCCCGATGTCGTCAATTTCGTCCATGCCCGGCTTGAACAGGCCCGCTTCTTCCTGGGCGGCGTTGGCCATCAGGAAGCCTGCGACCTGGCGGCTCTAATTATCTCCCGCACCGGCGCTAATTGCTTCCGTCTGAAACGCACGGGCGACGGCACGTGTGAGCCTGTGCTCAGCAATTTGCCGCAAGCCATACTTGAGCTCTACGCCGTGGGCGCGGCAAACGACGAGACCTCCGCGCCATACCGGCCCGAACCTCGCCGCGCCGCGATCAGCTAGCAAGTCAGCCTTCAGCCAGTCGTACCTGGAATAGTCATATGCGCCGGTGCGCCTGGTCCCAGATCAATCCCGAGGAACAGCCAGATCATCATCAGCACAACACCAGTGATCAGCATCCAGATTGAATACGGGATCATCATGGCTGTCAGGCTGCCGAGTCCGAAATTCTTCTGCCAACGCTGAGCGAACACAAGGATCAGCGGGAAGTAGACCATGAGCGGCGTGATGATGTTCGTTGCGCCATCGCCGACACGGTAAGCCGCCGTCGCGCCATCCGGGCTGATCCCGACAAGCATCAGCATTGGCACCAGTACCGGCGCGAGCAGGGCCCATTTCGCACTGGCCGACCCGACGAACAGGTTCAGCGCTGCTGAGAACAGGACAATCAGGCCAAGCACGATGGGCAGCGGCAGGCCGCTATTCTGGATGCCTTCAGCGCCGTGGACAGCGGTAATCAGGCCAAGGTTCGACCAGCCAAACATCGCAACAAAGTGCGCCGCCGCGAAGGCGAGGACGAGATAGTAGGCCATGTCTTTCATGCCGCTCGCCATCATCGCGACGAGATCACGGTGGTTCTTGATGGTGCCAGCGGCAGAGCCATAGGCCCAGCCCGCCGCAAGGAAGAGGATGAGGAAGGCGGCCACGAGGGACCGGAAGAGCGGTCCGGCCTGCACATACCAGGCGGCACCAGCATTTTCAGGCCCGTCCGCGAGCAGCGGTGTGCCCGGCCCGATCGTCATGAACACCCAGAGCGCAACAACGCCAAGAATGGCGAGGCCTGCGCGGCCAAGGCCCTTCTTCTCGCCTTCGGTCAGCGGTTTGTCTTCGTCGCCATAGGTCTGCATGTCGCTGTCGGCATCCGGCTTCCATTTGCCCAGACGCGGCTCGATGATCTTGTCGGTCACGAACCAGATCACGGGCAGATAGATGAACAGCAGAACGCCAATGAAGTACCAGTTGCCGGCAAAGTTTACTGACCAGCCCGCATCAATGTTGCTGGCCTCATAGGCGCTTTCGGTAATGCCGAAGAGCAGGGCATCGAGCTGGCCCGGCGTAATATTGGCCGAGAAGCCGCCCGAAACACCTGCAAAGGCGGCGGCGATACCTGCCAGCGGGTGGCGCCCGGCGGACGCAAAGATGATCGCCGCGAGCGGGATCATCACGACATAACCGGCATCAGCGGCATGGTTGGAGAGCATGGCGATCAGCGCGACCAGCGGCGTCAACAAGGCTTTCGGCGCGCTGCGCACCGCAGACCGGATCGCGCTGCCGAACAGGCCCGAGCGCTCTGCCACGCCTGCGCCCAGCATCACGACAAGCACATATCCAAGCGGATGGAAATGCGTGAACGTTGCCGGCATCTCGACCCAGAGGCGCTGGATATTCTCAGGCGAGAACAGGCTGACCGCCTCTTCAAGTTGCGGCGTGCCATCAGGGTTGGTCAGGCTTGGGTGGAATGCAGATACACCGGCCCAGGCGCAAATCTGGGAAATGATCATCAACGCGATGATCAGATAAAAGAAGATAAAGACTGGATCGGGCAGCTTGTTGCCGGTCTTCTCAACCCAGCCGAGAAATCCCTTCTGTACGCTCTCCGCGCTCTGATCCGCCATCCCTCATCATCCCTTATGATTTCAAGTTGTGCGAGACTATTCGCAGCCTCATAAAGCTGGCAACAGCGGAAATGGTTTTCCAAGCGATCTCAAGGCCGTCCATGTCTTAGCCAGTCGTCTACGGAAACGCCCTCGCGGCGTATTGCTGGAAGGTCCATATCGCGCTGCGAGCGTGGCGCGGCCTACGCGCCTGCGATCGTGCATCAGGCACCAGGCACCCGGGATACTGCACACCAGCCCGCGTCGCCATCTCGACAAAACGCCCATTCCCACTTAATCGGCGGGCCATGAGTTTGACCCCCGCAGAAGAAGCCGCCCGCAGGCGGACATTCGCCATCATTTCCCACCCCGACGCCGGTAAAACGACGTTGACGGAGAACCTGCTTCTGGCGGGCGGTGCGATCCGTCTTGCCGGGCAGGTCGCCGCGCGCGGTGAACGTCGCCGCACCAGTTCCGACTGGATGAAGATCGAGCGTGACCGTGGCATCTCGGTTTCGGCGTCGGTTATGACGTTCGAGCATGAAAACCTCGTCTTCAACCTTCTCGACACGCCAGGTCACGAAGACTTCTCCGAAGACACCTACCGTACGCTCACCGCCGCAGACTCCGCCGTGATGGTGCTCGACGCGGCCAAGGGCATCGAGCCGCAGACGCTGAAGCTGTTTGAAGTCTGCCGTATGCGCGACATCCCGATCACCACCTTCATCAACAAGATGGACCGCGAAGCACTCGATCCGCTCGAACTGCTCGACGAGATCCAGGACAAGCTTCAGCTCGACACCGCGCCGCTCTACTGGCCGGCCGCTTCCGGCCAGCGCTTTTCCGGCATGAAGGATCTGCGTAAGGGCGACTTCGTCAATTTCCGCAAGAAGACCGCCCAGGACGGCATACAGCCCGGTCCAAGTGAGCGGATCGGCCTGCAGGAAGCGCGCGGCACACTCGACACCACGGTCATGGATGAGCTGGAAGAGGGCGCAGACCTTGCCTCCGAAGCGCTGCCAACCTTTGACCGCAAGGCCTTTGAGGAAGGCCACATGACGCCCGTCGTTTTCGGTTCGGCCCTTCGCCATTTTGGCGTGAACGAGCTGCTTTCGACCCTCGCTGAATTTGCGCCGCCGCCCCGGCCGCAAAAGGCGGAAAAGAAAGAAGAGCCCATCACAGTTGAAGCGGGCGACAAGACCGTCTCCGGCTTTGTCTTCAAGATCCAGGCAAACATGGACCCGAACCACCGTGACCGGGTCGCCTTCCTGCGGCTCTGTTCGGGCGAGTTCAAGCGCGGCATGCGCCTCAAAACGACCTCCAATAAGCAGCTTAACATCCACAATCCATTGATGTTTCTGGCGCAGGACCGTGAGATCGCGGAAACTGCCTATGCCGGAGATGTGATCGGCGTGCCAAACCATGGACAGCTGCGCGTCGGCGACAGCCTGTCGGAAAATGGCGACATCAAATTCCAGGGCATTCCGAACTTTGCGCCGGAAATCCTCCGTCGCGCCCGTCCGAAAGACCCGATGAAGTCAAAGCATCTGCGCAAGGCCCTCGAAAGCCTCGCGGAAGAGGGCGTCACCCAGCTCTTCACGCCATCGCTTGGCTCAGACATGATTGTTGGCGCCGTTGGCTCGCTGCAGATCGACGTGATGGCAGAGCGCGTTGCGGCCGAATACAATCTCGAAGTCGTGTTCGAGCAGGCCTCCTACAATGTCGCCCGCTGGATCTCGTCGGATGATCCGGCCAAGCTCGAAACCTTCCTCGAGAAGAACCGCTCCAGCACCGGGACAGACCTTGATGGCGCGCCCGTCTACCTCGCCAAGAATGCGTGGGATGTCGGCTATGCCAAGGAAAAGAACCCTGATCTGAATTTCACATCGACGAAGGAACGCCTCGTCTAATTGTCCGCGTCGCTGTCAGAATCTGGCAGATCGTCGTCGTTTTTGTCCAAAACGGAACCCGTCTGCTTCGGACGCGGTGAAGCTTTAGCGTCGGCCTCTTTCTGCTCGCCGCCTGATCCTCTGGTGCGCAGACCTTCCGGCCATTCGAAATTGATGTCGCGCTGCGGGAACGGAATCTCGATGCCCTCGCGCGCGAACACTTTCGCGATCTCGTGGCGGATGTTCGAGGGCGCAAGCACGACATTGTCCGCCTGGAGGAAGATACGAAGTTCAAAATCAAGCGAGCTATCGCCAAAATTCTTCATCACGACCTGAGGCGCCGGGTCGTTCAGGACGTTGTCCATGCCGTTCGCAATGTCGAGCAGCAGTGTTTCGACACGCCGCGTATCGGTGCCGTATTTGACGCCAATCTCGACAGCAACGCGCATCATCGCGCTCTTGTGCGTCCAGTTGCCGAAGGCGTTGCTGATGAGTTCTGCGTTCGGCACGATGATGGACCGACGATCAAACGTCAGCACTTCCGTCGCCCGGACATTGATCTTCTGCACCGTGCCCTCGCCTGACGGGGTGACGATCCAGTCGCCGATCTTGAACGGGCGCTCGAATAGAAGGATCAGGCCCGCGACGAAATTGCTGACAATGCTCTGCAGGCCAAAGCCGATACCAACCGACAGCGCGCCAGCGATGATGGCGAGGCTGGACAGATCAAACCCGACGACGCCGATCGCCGTCAGGCCCGCGATCAGGACGCCTGCATAGCCAAGCAATGTCACGAGCGAATTGGCGGCGCCGCTGCTGATCTGTGTCTTCGGCAGGATGCTGCGCTCAAATGTGCGCTGGATCAGACGCGAAGCCACGAGCACGGCGATCACGGACAGTATCGCCGCGAAGACTTTGCCAAGCGAGATGCGTTGGCCGCCAATCTCTATACCGGTCATCAGCCAGCGGATTTCGTCCCACAGCTCCTGCGACTGCATGCCGAGGGCGAGAAGCAGGAACGGCGGTAGAACCATGAGGACCACAAGATCCACGCTCAGCTTGATCCAGTACTGGGAGTTCATCTGCGGGGCTGGGTATGCCGCGTCCGTGTCGTCTTCGTCGCGCGCTGAGGCATATCGACGGCGCTCTTCGACACCCGACAGGATGCGAAGCGCGCCAGCGCGAACAAATTCGCGAACAAGGATCGCGATAAGCAACACAATCGAGACAAGCACGATGCGCTCCACCACGTAGCGCGCCAGCGACTGGTAGCCCAGGAGCGATGCGGCGAGGATAAAAATCGCGACGGCAACAATCAGCTGGCGGATCACGACGCGAACGGTCGACCTTCCATTTTCCGTCTGAGCCTTCAGCTTCACGGCCAGCCAGATGAGAAGACCACTGGTGAGCAAGACGAGGACAAAGGTCCGGATAGCCACCAGTTCCGGGCCCGGAGAGGCGAGCGCCCCGGTCGAGGCAATCACAGATTCCAGCGAGAATGCGAGCACCATGATGATGAAGGACAGGCTGACCGCCTGTGCAGCTTCGTCGCCAATGCCGATCAGCCGGAATGAAGCTGTGCGAGGGGCAACAACAGAGGCCGCCAGCGCCCGCATGCAGAACACGACGACGGCCAGCATCGCAATGGATCGGCCGATGGCGCTCTCCAGCACATTCAGGCCGATCAGACGGGCCACACCTGCCACGATCAGCACGGCAGCGGCGGCGGCGATAAAGCGAGTGAGGAAGCTCGTCATCGCAACCGTTGCAACGGTCTGCCGGCTCGGTTTGCGGTCTGTGAAGCGCTTGACCTCAAGCTTATATAGGCGCGCATAAAGGCGCATCAGGCCTACCAGCAGGACCAGGGAGACAACGGCAAGAATGACAAATGGATAAGGCGTCCCTGCGGCCGTCCGCTCGGCTCGCCATTCGGCCCCTTCGGACGCAAGTTCGCCTGCAACGTCATCCACCCTGGAGATCGCCGTCGCCCAGACGCTCGGTAGGACCGGAATCGGCCCACGATCCAGAATGTCGCTTACGAAGAGATTGTCCCTGACCGAAGAGATCTTGCTGCTCAGGCGGCTGGCATCGAGACCGGCCAGCCGTGCCGACGCCACAGCGACAGTCGCGCGTTCGAATATCTCCCGCGTTGGCGCTGTCACGCCCGCTAGCGACGTGCCTGCCAGTTCGCTGGCCAGCTTTTCGTCTTGCTCGCCAGACGTTGGCTTGCCAGCCGACGAGCCCGAACTGGAAGGGGTGGTCTCTGGGGCTTCCAGATCACTCACCGACTGCAGGGCCTCTTGGGCGTTCAGGCGAATGAGCGTGGCTGACTGCTCTATGTTCGACAGTTCGGAACGCAGGCTATTCACACGCACGATTTGCTTGTTGAGCTCCTCAGTTGTCTGCTCTGCGCTATATTCGCTGGAGATCGCTGAAATCTCGCTCGTGATCGTTTCAAGCTGCTTTTCGATCTGATCGATTTCGTCGAGCGTCTGGCTGGAAGGACTGGTCTGGGCGAGGCCTTGCGCGGCGCAAACAAACAGCACCGCCATCAATGCGATGAGACGCAGGAAGCCTGAAAATGAAGACATGGATTTTCCTCGCCGAACGACATTGGGCGTATAATGTTCGCTAGGTAGTCAAACAGGCTTTAATGTCAAAATCGTTTAGGCGCTGCGCCAAGCCTGCGAAGCACTTCGGCAGGGATGCCAAGATCGCTGATGACGCTGCGATGATCGCGCAAACCGATCGTTTCTCGCTGCACCAAGAAGGCGAAGGTCGCATCGATCGCCGCATGACGAGCTGTTGCATGGTCGTCGGTGCCAATCGCCCGGCGGTAGCTGCGCAAGGCATCGGCAACTTTCTGCCCCGCGCGGCCAAGTGCTGCGGCCTGCTCGGCAGCGACTTCAGCCTCAAGCGAGGACCCGGCCTTTGTTTCGCTCACACGCTGGAAGGCGTTGCCTGGCGGCTTCAGAGACACAGACTTACCCCAGGGCGGCGTCGATCAGAAGGAAGGCCGAGAGACGAGCACTTGCATTCTTTGAGGAGTGACTGGTTTTTTCCAGGGCCATCAGCGCGTCAGGCTCTTCGATGACCAGAAACTCCCGGGCCATCGTCATCAATTCACGGTCTTCATCGAGGCAGGACTGCACGCGCTGGACGTGTCGCGCGGCTGAGTCCGCAATCGCCTTGCGTCTCAGGCCTTCACCCTTTCGGGCGGCCGATGCAATCCGCTTCTTGTCGCGCGGACGGAAGATTTCTCCCAGTCGCACACCAGCCCGTTGCAAACCGTCGATGACGCCTTCAGCATTTTCCTCGCGCGGGAGCGTTGTATGATCGTCCCGCTCCATATCAGCGATGATATCACGCCAGTGCTGACTGTTCTGGCGCCGGTCATCTCCGGCTGCGCGCTCTTCGGACTCGTCCTCATCGTCGCTTTTATTGCCAGAGGCATCTTTGGTGAGGTCTGTCCCGCCGACGGGCTTGAGATAGGAAGGCATCCGATCAGTCCATCGAGGTGGTGTCTGATCGGCTTCCGCTTTGTCTTCAGACCCATCATGTGCGGTGCCTGGCGCGTGCTCGGTGCTGTCGGACACTGCGGATTGACCGTCTTCGCTATCGGTGTCCGCCCTGTTGGGCGACTCGAACAGGTCCATGTCGGATTCGCCGGAATTCTCCGTCGAACCTTCAGCCTGCGGAACGCTTTTGCCCGAGGTGTCGTCTGCGAAACTATACGAGAAGCCGGGCCGGAGCGCCGGGTCATTCGGGGGCGTCGATACGCTCGCCGACGGCGCATCGTTTTCAGCAGGCTCAGTCGCAACCGGCTGCGATGCGGAAGGCTCGATCCGCATCGTGACGTCTGCTTCAGCTTTTGCGGCGCGGATAGCATCGGCAGCCTCGGCGCCGGCTTGCTTCAGCGCGGCAATGGACAGGGCGGCCTTTTCGGCGGCTTCGGTTGCTTCGGACTGGATATCGACGGACGCGGTCCTCGCATGTTCCAGAGCATCGGCGACAGCTTCGGTAATCCGGTCGCCAGTCGTCGCGGCGCTGGCAGCAACCATCTCGCTGGCCCGCAAGGCCTGATCGACCATGGTCCGCGATTGCTGCAGCTTGGTTTCCATACGCTCGACCGCGAAGACCAGTTCCTCGCTTCGTTTGGCCGCTTCAATCGACATTTCGTCGAGCGAGGAGACCTTGCTCGTCAGGGCTGCGCTTGCCTGATTGAGCGTGTCGAGCCGGCTTTCAAGTTCGCGGTCCGCCTCGGAAAGATCGCTCGCGGCCTGTCGGGCCGAGTCGCGCATCTGGGCGGCCTGCCGCGGGATGGCTTCGCTCATCGCTTCTGTTTGCTCGCGGATATCTGCGGCAATGCTCTCAAGCGCCTCGCGCTCTTTCGCGAGCCGTTCGGACAGATCGCGTGCATTGTCGGCTGTCACATAAGAAACGCTCTCAAGGCGTTGTCTTTCATCCGCAATTTCGCCGGACATCGCCTTCATCGAGGACAGGGCATGGGCCATCGCACGGTCAACCGCAGCCGCCGATGTCTTCATTTCGTCGGCAAACGTCCGGGCTTCACGCCCGCCCGTCTCGAGCGGCGAGAGCAAACGGGCCGCAGCCTCAAGGACAACGGCATTGGTTGCCGACGCGCGGGCATTTTCCTGCGCCAGAAGTCCGGCCATCACGATCATCAGGCCAGGAATTGCGATGGCGAGCGATCCGACGAGAATGCCCGCCATGGGCAGGTTGGTGCGCCCGTCGGAGCCAATCAGTCCAGCAGCAGTGCCGAAAGCGGCGATAAGCCAGACAATAGCCGCGCCAATCGAAACCCAAAGAAAAATGCGCCCAGTTTCCCGCGCCCGGTCCAGCGAGTCGAGATGGTTGGACGGCGTCGTTTCGGCGTAAAGCTGGGGAACTTTAGCCTTGGGTTTTGCTTCGGGCTCAGCAGCGTATTTGGTATCCATATGCGGCCACTCTACTTGTCGTCGCAAAAGCATGCGAGCGGGAAAACGGTCAGGAAGCGCCCATCCAGTCAGGACCAATCGCCAGAGATCGCTTCCTTCGGAAGCTCTGCCTGGCGGGCGCCGGTCTTGGTTAATTGGCTACTATACGACCATTTAATGCGGGCTGAACAGGTTCAGCTGCAAGATCAGCTTTGTTTGCTGGATGCCTTCTTGCGGTCAGCCGACCCTGCCTTTTTGCCGGTTTCCACCGTTTCGGGCGCCGGGGCGGGTGGTGGTTTGGCGACGAACTCGTTCAGCATATGATCGCGCCAGTCGCCGTCGAGCTTCAGATACCGCTCAGCCAGGCCGATCTTGCGGAAGCCGAGCCGGTTCACCAGGGCCTGCGAGCGGGTGTTCTCGGGCATGATCGCCGCCTGAATTCGGTTCAGCCCGAACTCATTGAACGCCATGCCGAGGACTTCCTCGAGCGCGCGCCGCATCACTGACTGGCCTTCATGCCGCCGGTCGAGAAGATAGCCGATCGAGGCGCTCTCAAACGGGCCGCGCATCACCTGATCCAAATCGATCTTGCCGATCACTTCCTCATTGCGATGAAGGATGCAGAACCGGTAGGCGGTACCGTCGCGATACTCGGTCTTCGAGCGACGGCAGGCCGCGCGCCAGTGGGATGCGGTGAAATAATTGTCCGACCGGGTTGGCGAATAGGGCTGGAAACGCTCCCGATTGATCGTCAGGAACTGCGCGATCCGTTTTGGTTCGCATTCGTGCAGGACAACAAGTTCAAACATTCCCCCAAGCCTTTCTGGCCAGCCCCCTCGGCTTGCTGAGGATTTTCTAGCCACAATCGGGCCACGAGGGAAAGGCTCTGACGCCAGTCTCGGGCCGGACAAGTGAAAAGGCGAGGCTTTCAGGTCACGTTCGGGCCGGAAAAGCCCGTCATCAGGGCATCAAAAACAGGCTTTGCCGCCCCGGACAGCGCCAGCAACCACATCTGCGGGCGGGCAGATGCGGCGGTCAGGCCGGGTCGGTTTTCAGGCAAGCGCGCCGTCAGCCGCTATCGTGCCAGCCGGCATAGGCGTCATTGATCTCGCTCGGCAGGATGTCGGAGAACACCTCCAGATCCCGCGAGGGCCGATGAAGGCGCAGCCGCGTGATACAGATCGGGCGCGGCGCCCCGGCGGCCTTCTCGGCAGTCAGGCGGTTAGCCATGCGCTGCGCGATGCGCTCAGGGTGTTTGAGGTGTCGCCTGAGGGTCCTCAGACGGTGTCGTAGCAGTGTTATTTTGGCAGGGCGGCGAACGGATGCGCGGGGCAGGGCATTCAATGCCTTCACCGCGCCGGGATCATATCGCGTGATCGGCACCAGCACGAAGCCACGCAAGCGCGCGATGTTCAAGACAATCGTGCCTTCGGGGAGGGGGTTCGGGTCGCGCAGCCGCGATGCCCGCTTCGATGAGGCGGCAAGGCCTGCCGCCATTAGAAGGATGATCCGCCGCAAGAGGGTTTCGAGTGCGCGAAGGCTGGCGCGGCACTGTCGCGCCGCATGTTCGCTGATGGTGTAGGTGCCAAGCGTCAGCCCGGCCCGCTCATCGGCCTCGTCCAGCGCGTCGGCGATGAGGCTGAGGCCATGCGCAATGAAACCCGGTGTGATCATGCGGGGGAGTTTAGGGGCGCTATGATGGGGTGGGGATGGGAAAATTGTTTCCGGTAGGGTTTTGGGAGTGGATGAGGTCCTCGCTCCCGGCTGCTGGGGCACCTGATAGCACGAGTTCCCCGCCTTCGCGGGGAAGATCGGATTTTGGGGAGGCCTCATGCTGAGCCTGTCGAAGCATGCTGGCGTTACGCTTGCGGCTTCATCCGTCGACTTCACTCAGGATGAGGTCGGAGTGGGGAGTGAGGTTGGATGACTGCCGATTGCGGTACGCATTCCCCTCTCCCGGCTGCGGGAGAGGGGCTAGGGGTGAGGGCGCTGGCGTCGATGACAGGCGCTGAAGTTGGAGTTGGTTTGGACCGTTGCAGCCCTCATCCCCGCCCTTCTCCCGCCGCCGGGAGAAGGGGGCGAACCTCTCTGGCGTTGCGCTTGGGGCTGACCTCATGCTGAGCTTGTCGAAGCATGCTGGCGGAGGGGTTGGAGATAAATTGCACGAGATCCCCGCCTTCGCGGGGAAGATCGGTTTTTGGGCTCAGGATGAGGATAGGCAGGTTTTGGCTCATCCGACGCGGCAGGAGATGGGCCCTCAGACCGCTTTGCGGTCGAGGGTGACGCCTGGTGGGGCGGTTTGGGAGAAGGCCGGGGGCGGGGCGCTATGGCTCCGGTTTGCGTCACTCCCGATGAGCTTCAGCTCATCTGGGAGCCTATCTCCGGATGTCTCATCGCAGGATGAGGTGAGAGGCAGAGCGACGAATGGGTTGCGGCGGGCGTTCCCCTCTCCCGGCTGCGGGAGAGGGGGCAGGGGTGAGGGCGCCGGCGTTGCCGACACACGCTGACGTTGGAGTTTGTCTGGAACGTCGCAGCCCTCATCCCCAGCCCTTCTCCCGCTGCCGGGAGAAGGGGGCGATGGTCTTGACCCTTGCGCGCGTATCCGACCACTCTCAGGGCCGGGCGGGACTTCGAAGGATCAGAAATCAGTCCGGTGGACTGATTTCCCTGAGAAGGCCTTGAGCGTCAGCGAAAGGCTGCGGGCCATTGCCATGGCCTTCTCCATCTTCATTCGATCCCCCGGATCGAATGATCGCTGACGCGACCGATTGCGAACTTGCCATGGCCTTCTTCGCCTCTAATCGATCCACTGGATCGATTAGTCGCTTGCGCGACCGGCTCCGAAGGGGACAGCCCCGAAACCGGCGAGGCGGCGGCCTGCGCGCAGGAGGATGAGCTCGGCCGGAAGGTCGAAGCGCGGGCGCGCGCGCTCTTTGCCGCCGGGGACAGGTTCACCTTTTTGCCAGAGGGCAATGACCGCTATGGCCGCACCCGCGCCCATGTCTATCCGCGCGGCGGCCACTGCCGTGGCCTTCTTCGCCTCAGATCGATCCACCGGATCGATCTGTCGCTTGCGCGACCGGCTACGAAGTATCGGCTGGCTGCTCTCAAAGGACGGGCTGTCAAAGCCGGTCGAGGCAGGCGGCAAGGTGGATTGGTGTGGGTAGGAGTCTTGACAGAATATTAAGTGGACATTCAGTCCAAATTGTAACCTTTAAAATCGACTCCAACTTTCTCTCTAAACTTTTGGTTCGAAAAATGCAGAAGGTGGAGGTTGCCCTTAACCTCTTCAAATAGTTGAAATTTTTTTCCGTCGACGAAAAATTCTATCAAATCGGCCCTCCGCGGTGTGCGGTACGTGGTTACGATGAAACAAATCGGATGATCCGCAAGTAGGTTTCTCCACTCCGCTTCGGAGAAAATCATGTAAATGCCATCCAAGTTGCGGGTTGGATTGGACCATTTCGCACCATCAGCAAATACTACTTTGGCGGAAGGGTGTTCAAAAAGCGACCTTTTAAAAAGCACATTTTTGTAGCTTCGAACAAAAGGAGCATAGCCATGGTTCTCGAACATCCCAGTGAACGAAATGAGACACATAGATTTATCGGAATTCAACTTTTTGCGAAGTTCCGTCAAAAGCCGTTGCTGACTTTTCTTTGATGCATCTTGTATCCCTGTTTTTCTATATTGCACGGCTGGAACGTCACCAACGTTGCTTAAAGGGCCGATGGTTTTTCCATATCGTTCACGAATAGGTGGGTCTGGGAAGTAACTATAAGACTTTATACTTGGAATTGTCTTTTCTCGGAGGTCCAAAATCAATTTTGAAATGACGCTGTTTATAAAAATTTGTAAACGACCTACTGGTCTCTGAAACTGAGATTTTTTGTCCAAAATGTTTACTAATTTTTTTAAGATGAAATCGATCGTGCTTCCAGCTTCAAAGAATACTTTCCAATCTGAATTTAATAAAAGTTCAGTTTCATATTTGTCCCAGAAAAATTCTGATATGGCGAACTTCTCATCAACATCTCGATTAGTTCTTTCAGCCAATAGCTCCAATTTAGACAACGCCTGAATAAGATCATCAAAGATTGGACTGTTACTTATTTGATGGGGTAACGTTTTAAGGCTTCTTGCTAGGTCGTAAGGTTCTGAGCGAACCCATCCAGGGTAGGCTTCTCGGATAAGACGACTAGTTTCGGAATAAAGCGAATGCTGAAATTTTATGTTGAAGTCGTCCTTTTTGTCGGGGTCGTACTGTACGTGGGACCAATCATCTTCGATGACTTTTTCTCGAAAATTTTCCAATCTCTCGGTTGGTTCAGAATACTTGAAACTATCTCCATCGATTAGAAACGCCAGAATTGGTTTCTCGGATTTTTTAGCTTCTTCATACTCCAACTCCGTGTAGCTTTCGCCTGAAGACGCTGTTCCGCCGCTTCTCCTTCCTAGTATCAATACAAATATATCAGCTTCTCGCACCTTTTCTCTTAAATATTCGCCGTTCTTCAAATGTGTCGCATGGAAAATTTCCATCCCTATTGGGATGTTCTGTGTTCGAGATATTATCTCGTAAGCACTTCTTCTCTCGTCCACTAAATCTGGTATTGTCGAGCTTACGAAGACCGAAAATTTTTTTCTCGGTAAGTCTCTGTAATCAAAGTCATGAAATCGCATATGCGCCCCCCCCCATCTTTTGTTCATTACAACGTTAGATGGGGTACGTGGCGCTTTCAACTAAAAACGATTGGAACCTCGAGTAGAGACTAATCAATAATAAGTTGTTTTCTCGGTGCTTGCAGATCTAAACTCAAAAATGTTTTTGTAGCAAATTTCTTTATACCGCTTCAAAGCAGACAACGTACCAAGTCGGCTCACGCAGGTGCTTGGCGTTTCGACATGAGCATTCGTCATCCAGGCCGACCGGAGGGAGAGCCGGGACCCAGTGTTCGAAGGTTGCGAGCGGTTCGGCTGGGTCCCGGATATTTGCGTTGCAAATTCCGGGATGACGGGCTGAGAGGTCCGGTCTGGATTAGAGCCCCAGCTCTTCCTCCCTCAACTTCTTCAACTCATCCCGAAGCCTCGCCGCTTCTTCAAACTCCAGATTCGCCGCCGCTTCGCGCATCTGTTTCTCGACGCTGGCGATGACGGCTTTGAGGTTGTGACCTGAGCCGGGTTCGAGTTTGGCGGCGGTGTCTTCGGCGACGCCGCGGGCGGGCAGGCGTCTTGATTTACCGCCCTTGAGCTGTTGCGACTTGCCGCCGGGTTTCTCGCCGAGGTCGGCCAGGATGTCGGCGACGGCGCGCACAATGGTGGTCGGCGTGATGCCGTGCTCTTCATTGTGGGCGATCTGTTTCTCGCGGCGGCGCTGGGTCTCTTCCATGGCGCGTTCCATCGAGCCGGTGATCCGGTCAGCATAGAGGACGACGCGGGCTTCGGAGTTACGCGCGGCGCGGCCGATGGTCTGCACGAGGGAGGTTTCGGAGCGGAGGAACCCCTCCTTGTCCGCATCGAGAATGCCGACAAAGGCACATTCGGGGATATCGAGGCCCTCGCGCAGGAGGTTGATGCCGACGAGGACGTCGAACTCGCCAAGGCGCAGATCGCGGATGATCTCGATGCGCTCGACCGTGTCGATGTCCGAATGCATGTAGCGCACGCGCACGCCCTGCTCGTGCAGGTATTCGGTGAGGTCCTCGGCCATCTTCTTGGTCAGCGTGGTGACGAGGGAGCGGAAGCCGCGCTTGGCGGTGTCCTTCACCTCGGCGAGGAGATCGTCGACCTGGTTGATATGGTTGTTGGCCTCGGTGCCGGTGACGGGACGGACCTCGACCGGTGGGTCGATGAGGCCGGTGGGGCGGATGACCTGTTCGGTGAAGACGCCGCCGGTCTGCTCCATCTCCCATTTGCCGGGGGTGGCGGAGACGTGGACCGTCTGGGGCCGCATCGCCTCCCATTCGGGGAATTTGAGCGGGCGGTTGTCGATGCATGACGGCAGGCGGAAGCCGTATTCGGCGAGGGTGGACTTGCGGTTGAAGTCGCCCTTGAACATCGCGCCGATCTGCGGAACGGTCTGGTGGCTCTCATCGACGAAGACGAGGGCGTTTTCCGGCAGGTATTCGAACATGGTTGGCGGCGGCTCGCCCGGGAGGCGGCCGGTGAGGTAGCGCGAATAGTTCTCGATGCCGTTGCAGGAGCCGGTCGCGGCCATCATTTCGAGGTCATAGGTGGTGCGCTGTTCGATGCGCTGGGCCTCGAGCAGCTTGCCGTGTTTCTCGAAATGGGCGAGCGTTTCCTTCAGCTCTTTCTTGATGCCGCCAATGGCGCCATTGAGCGTCGGGCGGGGGGTGACGTAGTGGCTGTTGGCGTAGAGCTTGATGGCCGGCAAATCCTGGATCTTCTTGCCGGTGAGGGGATCAAATTCGACAATGGATTCAAGCTCGTCGCCGAAAAAGCTGAGCTTCCATGCGCAGTCGTCATAGTGCGCCGGGAAGATGTCGAGCACGTCGCCCTTGAGGCGGAAGCTGCCGCGCTGGAAGGCGGTGTCGTTACGGGTGTATTGCAGCGCGACGAGCTTTTCGGCGACCTGGCGGGGGTCGATCTGCTGGCCCTCTTCGAGCTTGAAGGTCATCGAGCTATAGGTCTCGACCGAGCCGATGCCGTAGATGCAGGAGACCGAGGCGACGATGATCACGTCATCGCGCTCGAGAATGGCGCGGGTGGCCGAGTGGCGCATCCGGTCGATCGCCTCGTTGATGGAGCTTTCCTTCTCGATATAGAGATCGGCGCGCGGGACGTAGGCTTCGGGCTGATAGTAGTCGTAATAGGAGACGAAATACTCCACCGCATTGTCCGGGAAGAAGGATTTCATCTCGCCATAGAGCTGGGCCGCGAGCGTCTTGTTGGGCGCGAGGATGAGGGCCGGGCGCTGCACCGCCTCGATGACTTTCGCCATGGTGAAGGTCTTGCCGGTACCGGTCGCGCCGAGGAGGACCTGGTCGCGCTCGCCGTTCTGGATGCCCTCGACGAGTTCGGGGATGGCGGTGCGCTGGTCACCGGCCGGCTCATAGTCGGAGGCGACGCGAAAGCGCTTGCCGCCCTCGATCTTCTCCCACTGGCGGTCGGGCCGGTGGGGCGTCCAGTTGTCGGACGGGAGGCCGCCGGCCGCGTCACGCGCAGCGCCGGACCAGTTGAACGTCGCGCCAGCATCCTGGACGCCTGAAGAAGGGGAACGAGCCATGAACGCGAAGATGGGGCGGACAGGGGGGAAGGTAAAGGGGGCGCTGCTGACAGGGGTGTGTCAGGAGTGGTGTGTTACGTTTCGATGCACTCTGGTTCGTCCGGCAGGTCAGGTGTCGTTCCATCCTGCAGGGTGGCGCCAGCTTCAAGAAGCGCTTTCGCGCCTCGCCATCCGGAATGGCGTTGCCGGCTATTTGCTTCTTTTGAGGCGAACATATTCAGACAGAGCTCGAGACTATTTGTACCACTCCGCGACCAAATTTGGTCCAGTTCAACCTTGTTTTCGATCAGACGCGCAATGACTTCGGTGTGACCGTTCCCCGCTGCGACCAGGAGCGGGAACATGCCACTGGTCTCATTTCGTTGATTGACGTCAGCACCCGCTTCGACGAGGGCTCGAACGATGTCGGCACAGCCATGCTGTGCGGCCTGCAGCAGCGGAAAGGTGCCACTGATTTTATTCTGTTGATTGACGCTAGCCCCGTTTTCGAGAAGCCCGCAGACGACCTCGGTATGGCCAGTCTGTGCGGCCTGCAGCAGCGGGAATGTACCACTGATTTTATTCTGTTGATTGACGCTAGCCCCGTTTTTGAGAAGCTCGCAGACAATCTCAGTATGGCCTTCTTGGGCGGCTTGCAGCAGCGGGAATGCGCCACTGATTTCATTCTGCTGATTGACGCTAGCCCCATTTTCGAGAAGCTCGCAGACAATCTCAGTGTGGCCATTCTGTGCGGCCATCACAAGCGGGAATGTGCCATCTAGCCTATCAATCTGATTGGCATCAGCACCCTTTTCGAGGAGAATGTTAACGATTTGAGCATGACCTTCCTGTGCGGCCATCAGTAGCGGGAAGGTGCCACTGGTCTCGTCCTGCTGATTGAGGTCAGCCCCCACTTTGAGGAGGGCTCGAACGATGTCAGCGTGGCCTTCCTGGGCGGCCATCAAAAGAGGAAAGTTACCACTGCTTACATTCATTTGATTGACGTTAGCGCCCTTTTCTAGGAGAGCGCGAATGATGTCAGTGTGGCCATTTTTTGCGGCCTGCAACAGCGGAAAGGTGCCACTGATTTCATTTTCTTGATTCACATCTGCGCCTTTGTCGAGGAGGTCACGGACGATGTCGGTATGGCCATTCTGTGCGGCCTGTAGCACCGAAAAGGTTCCAGCTACTTCATCGAATTGATTGACGTTCGCTCTTTTTTCTAGGAGGGCACGGACGATGTCAGTGTGGCCTTCTTGGGAGGCCATCAGCAGAGGGAATGTGCCGCTGACTTCATTCTGCTGATTGACGCTAGCCCCGTTTTCGAGAAGCTCGCAGACGATGTCGGTATGGCCATTCTGCGCAGCTTGCAGCAGCGGGAACGTGCCACTGAATTCGTTAAGCTGATTGATGCTAGCCCCGTTTTCGAGAAGCGCGCGGACAATATCCGCATGGCCCTCCTGAGCTGCATACAAGAGCGGAAATCCTCCGTTTGAGTTCTCCGCTGATACAGAATGGCCGAATTCCAAAAGTTTGGAAGCGAGCCCTGAGAATCCGAAGAACGAAGCAGCATTCAAATCAAAATCTTGAGCGTTTTCTGCAGTCAAACTGTTGGGTTTGAAGCACGCCAGTTGCTGAAACGTTTTTGTGATGCCCAAGTCTTTATGATCTTCGCCAAGCCGGACAAGAAATGAGTAAGTCTCAGACGGATTTATAGTCCATGCATCCTTGATCAGACGATCATAGTCCGATCGGCGCAAACGCAGCCAATCCACCAGATACTCACCGAGCAGGTCTGGCACCCTGGCTTTCAGAGGGATATCCATTGTGCGTTTGCTGGCTGACGCATCAATGTCATAGCCTAGCACGGCCCAGGCTTGAATGCGCGTTTCTACGTCGCGCAGCTTGTAAAAATCGTCATCTGAGTTGATGTCTTCAATGTCGAGCTCTCCGAGGATCGTTGCCAGTATCGCTTGTCGTGCGGCCGCATCAGATGGCTGGCCTTTCCGCCCGATGATCTTCGTCCAGGATCGCTTTTGTTCTTCCTCGAGCAAAAATTCCAGAGCCTCGCCGATCGAAGCCGTCTGACCTGCCGTGCCGTCCATGATGATGTCGATCAGGACCATGGCGATGAGCGGTCGCCAGGCGCGCGGACGGGTCTCACTCACGCCCTGACGGCTCATATTACTGAGCATCTGATCGAGGTGATCAGCTTCCGGAATTGGCCTGTCATTGCTCTCGCGCCATGATCGGGCAATCTGTTTCATGGCTTCGGGCGTCAGGCTATCCAGCGGGACTGGATAATCGCCGTGCTTGCTGCTCTCTATGATTTGCCGATGGCCAGTTTCGCAGAATGCGGAAAACCAGAGCGCTGGCATGTTGTGATCGGGAGAGGCGTAGGGCGAACGCTCAACGAGCAGCAGGCGGAAATTTTCGTCTTCGGTCTTTTTATCTAATTGGCGTATGCGCTCGACCAGACCTTTTGCCACGTTCTGCGCTTTTTGCGGTGAGGCAACATAATCGACGACGCATAGTGTTGGCTGGTGGAATTGCAGAGCTGACCAATCGACTTTTTCGAGTTGGTCTGACCTCAAGAAACCGGCTCGCCAGCCACGGTCATTGGCGTCTCTTATGAGTTCGAGCGCGAGGCGGCTCTTTCCCTGCCCGCCGTCACCGGCGATTTGCCACCAGCGGACAGGTGACGGATGATTGAGAAATTCTCTCAAGGCAGACATCTCAGTCTGTCGGCCTACGAACTCGGTCATTCTTTCCCGATAAACATAGTTCAGAAAACGCACGCCATCCTGGCTGTGTGTATCGGCGCCTTGCGGATCAAGCGGTAGCTGAGTTTTTCTGAAATGCTGGTCGATCGCCCGCAACGCTTGTTCGATGTCGCAAAGCCGTTCATCGAAATTTTCGTCGAGGTCTTTAATCAGACCCTGGATAAGTGTGGTGTGGGTGATCAGTTCATCGGTTTTGAGGCCGATCTCAGAAGAAAAATTCAGGATGATACGTTTGTACTCGTCCTCATGCGCTTTCTCGCATAAGCGCTCCTTGATACGGAATCTGTAGGTGGCAAGCCAGCCGGTTGACGGATCATCGAACTTTTCCAGAAAGTGGGATAGCGGTCGGCGTTGTGCGTCGCTGGGTTCATTCGACGCCTTTTCGCGGATCGTCAGACCGTTGGAGGCGAATGCACGGTTTCCAAGCTCCTCAAGCAGGGCTTCTGCGGCGAGGCGCGAGGTCAAAAGACGGACGTTGTGTGACGTAGCGTCGGCTTCTGTCGCAGCGTTGTATCCGGAGCTATTGCTGGCCTCGCGGGACAGGATTTCGTCCAGGCCACGGACGAGAAACTGGTCGCTATCAGAGAATGTCGATATTTCCGGAGATTGCGCGGAAATCCCACGCAGCGCCCAACTCAAGCATTTCTGCAGCGTAGTCTTTGACGACGGCGCATCAAGGTTACGTGGATCCAGGTGTTTACTGATATCGGCCTTTTGTAACTCGTAGGCGATGCCATAGAGTTTACCGATTACGCCTTCCTTCGTGTTGTATTTATTGTATTTATCTCGGTCTATTTCGGTGAGCAGGTCTTTCAGAGCTTGCCATTTGACCTCATGCACCATCTGAAAAAGGCGGTGATTGCTGTCAGAGCGGTCCGTGCCCAACAAGCCCCGCGCAAACTTTAGGGCAGGCTGTGACGCTTTCAGCCCGGCATAGGCCGCAGCGGACGCGCCAAAATCGATCCCGAGGGACATGGCGCAGGCAAGGTATACATTATCTCGATCGGCCAGTCCGGCGCGGACCATATTGGATATGGTTGAGCCTGCCATGTGTCCCCAATCAAGCGAATAGATTCAGCCTTAGGTATGAGTTCTAGGTCAATGCTGTGTTGTCAACCTTCAACTAGGGGACCAGCGATTAGCCGTTCTATGTGCCACTTCGCGGCAGGGCGAAAGCACTGCGTCTTCAATTCTCCCAACCCGGCCGTTCTATGTCGAGGACGAGGAGCAGGCGGGATTTGTCGAGCGGTCCAAGCGGTGGGGAGCGATGCAGGATGCGCTGGGGTTTGTTGCGGCGTTTGCCCTGGAAGGCGGCCATGTGGAAGGGGGCGAGTTCGTGGACCGGGGGGTCGATATCCGGGCTTGCGGCATCCATCCATTGGCTGCCGCGCCCGCAATAGGTGGTGATCAGCCGGATATCGGTGCGGTCCTTGTGGAATTTGCGGCAGGCATCATCAGTGACGTGTTCCAGTCGAAGCATGTAATCGGGACGACCGTCTGCGCTGGCAGCGATGGCCTGGCTGACGTCGTCGAGGATCTGTTCAACCGCGATGCGAGGCCATCCGAGCCGCTCAATTTTGCCAGAGAGGCTCGAAAGCAACCGGGCGCCGCTCCCGCGCAGTCGGATGTCCGCGAAATTGCCCAGATCAAGCTCGGCGAAAGCGCGGCACATGTCCGGAGACATTGCGCGGGACAGGATGGACAGCTCTGCCGTGTCGCGCATTGCGCCCTTAATGAGATCGGCCATGTCTGAACAATTCAACACGATTGGCGCGTCTGAAGCGGGGCCGGCGGGGGGCTGTGCCAGCATCGTTTGGGGTTGCATCAAGTTTGGCCCCAGGCCGGGAAAGGGTCGGTCTGGACGTTCGAGGCAACGATCTCGCCGGCGGCGTTTTTCTTCGGATCTGTCAGGCAGCTGTCGAGCCGTCGGGTGATGGCGGCCTGGTCCATGCCGATGCCAATGAAGACGATTTCCTGTCGGCGGTCGCCGAATTCATCGTCCCAGACAGAGGCGAGATAGTCTTCCAGATTGCTGGCGTCAGGCCAGCGTTCGCGCGGCACCGCTGACCACCATGTGCCGCCGCCATTGTGGCGCACGAGGGCGCCAGCCTGGCTGACCTCGCCGAGCCAGCTGGGGCGGCTGGAAATCCAGAAGAAGCCTTTTGCGCGCACGACATTCGGCCATGCCTCATTGAAGAAGCGATGGAGCTTCTCCGGGTCGAAGGGGCGCCGGGCGCGGTAGACGAAACTCTCAATGCCGTATTCTTCGGTCTCTGGCACGTGCTCGCCAAATCCGTAGAGCTCCTTGGCCCAGAGCGGATGTTCATGCGCCTTTTCGAAGTCGAACCGTCCGGTCCCCATGACCTTGCCGAGTGGCACATCGCCGAATTGCGACTCCACGATCTCGGCGTCCGGGTTCAGCGACCGTACGAGCTTTCGCACGATGTCGAGCTGGTCAGGCGCGACGATGTCAGTCTTGTTCAGGATGATGACGTCGGCAAACTCAATCTGTTCAACGAGGAGCTGGACGAGCGGGCGGTCATCCTCCTCGCCAAGGCTTTCGCCGCGATCTGCGAGAAAGTCGGAGCTGCTATAGTCCTTCAGGAGGTGGGCGGCATCGACGACCGTGACCATCGTGTCGATCTTCGACACATCGCCGAGTGAAAAGCCGCTCTCATCGCGAAAGTCGAATGTCGCGGCGACGGGCAGCGGCTCGGAAATGCCGGTGGACTCGATGAGCAGGTAGTCGAAGCGCCCTTCCTTTGCTAGCTGGGTGACTTCTTTCAACAGGTCATCGCGCAGCGTGCAGCAGATGCAGCCATTGCTCATCTCGACCAGAGCTTCATCGGTTCGGGACAGATTGGCGCCGCCATCGCGCACAAGCGATGCGTCGATGTTGACCTCGCTCATATCATTAACGATGACGGCCACGCGCCGGCCCTCACGATTGGACAGGACATGGTTGAGCAGGGTGGTCTTTCCGGCGCCAAGAAAGCCAGAGAGCACGGTGACGGGGAGGGGAGCGGACATGGCTGCACCTTTTCGATATTGATTGCGGGTGATTGATTGGATCGCGGCCCTCAGGCCTCATGCGCGTTGGAATTCCTGTGCCGCGACCAACGCCAGATGTGCGCCGATGCCAGGAGCAATGCGCCGGTCACCGTCACCGGCGTTTCGACCTCATGAAGCGGTTTGAGGAAGGCGGCGGCGATGAGAAGCGTGAGGCCGGACAGCGCCAACAGCATGAAGCCGAGGCCTCCCGGGGAGGTGGCACTGCGGACGATCGCGAAGCCAGACAGCGGAACGGCCACGAGCACAAAGGCCTTGTGCACCCATTCCGCCTCGGCCCAGACGCTGGCGAGGGGGAGCATGGCTGCAAGCAGCGGCAAGGCCAGACAGTGGATCATGCACAGAGCCGACAGAGTGATTGCGGACGCATCAATGGCCCGTGGGTTAAGAACGCGTGCTGTCATGAGCAAACTCCGGTTGCGTAATATTATAACATAATGTTATTGGTCGCTCAGACGCTTGGCAAGAGGCGAATTGAGCATGACAGCAATGACGGACAGCCCGGGAAACAATTTCGAGATCGAGGACTTGTTCGAGCGCGCTGACCTTGCGGCCGAACGTGCCGGTCTGCGCATGACCCGCATTCGGCGACATGTGTATCGGTTGCTGCTGGAAGCTGATGAACCACTCAGCGCTTACCACATTGCAGACAGGCTAGATGGTATCGGCAGCCCGAAACCGGCCACCGCTTATCGGGCCCTGGATTGTCTGGAGAAGATCATGAGGGACATCAACACGACCATCGGGATCTGGACGCCAGCTTCGAATTTACCTGCGAGAAACCTGACAAGCTGACAGCGAAAGCGTGACTTTCGAAGCCGGGCCCGATGGCGTTGAGGTGTCGAGCGTTGATGAGCCCGCTCGAGCGAGCACTGACGGGTCTGCCAGACCTGCCTATTGGGCAGAAGGGACGCTCTCGTCAGAGGAAAATCGCAATGAGGTCGGCAATGCGGCTTACACAATGACGCTCAACAAGCTCGAGCCTTATCGCACCATCCGGAATTAGAAGCGCTCAAACCATTATCAGATTCATTTGCCCCCGCGCGCGGTGACATTGGGCCCTCATCTAATGAGGCTGCCTGATTGTGATGGTGAAATGCAGGTCGTCTGCCGACGCGTCCGGCGGGGCGGCAGGGTAGGGGGCGGCGGTCAGGATGGATTTGAGGCAGCGACGGTCATAGCGGGGCGTGCCACTGCTGGTACGGATGGCTCTGGATGTGACTTCGCCCTCGGGGGAAAGACGAAATTCGACCTCACAGTCGCGTGCGCCCGAGATGGCTTTGGGCGCGTGCTGCAGCAAGTGCTGCCTGACCTCAACGAGGTAGGCGGTCATCGCCGTGTCGCTGTCGCGGCCTGAGCGCTTGCGGCCATCTCCGGCGGGCGACGTCTGCGCTTGGGGGGCCAATGACGCGTCATCGCGGTCAGCTGGGTCGCGTGTGTCTGAGGGGCGAGGGGGCTCGCTAGTAGGATCGACAGCCGGGGGGGATAGCGCGACGCCGTCCTCCTGCGCGGATGGTTCCGGGGGCGGCGGTGCCGACATGTCCGGCTCGTCCGTGTCCTCTATAACCTCCATCGCCTCCGGAGGCGTTTCGGCTTCGGGGGCTGATTGTTGTTCTTGGGGAGAGGAGACTGCCGTTTCCGGTTCCGTTTCCGGTTCTGGTTCAGGTTCTGGTGTCGGGGTGGGCTCCGGCTTTGGGGCCGGGAGAGGCTCCGGTTCGGGCTGAGGCTCCGGTTCGGGGAGAGGCGTCTCCTCGACTGCTGGCGCGACCAGCGTGACGGGAATGATTGTTTCTGAGAGCCCCTCGCCAGTCCCGGCTGAAACTGGCAACAGGAACAGGATAGCGGCGACAGCCGCATGGACGAGCGCAGCGAGGGCTGCGCTCGTCAGGGATACGGATGGGGACGTCTGTCCCCACATGCTAGAAGGCGACGCTCACGCCGACATTGAAGGAGCGGCCCGGTCCGGCAACCTGGCGGAACGGTCCGGTCCGTCCCTCATATTTGTAGTCGCCGAAGGCAATCCCGCCGAGGGGCAGGTCATAGTTCTCGTCGAGCATGTTTTCGATCGAGGCATTGACCGTAAAGCGGCCTATGTCTCCGCCAACCCGCAGGTTCACGAGCACATAGCCCGGCGTTTCAAGCTCCTGCCGGAGCGC
This sequence comes from Henriciella litoralis, assembly GCF_002088935.1. Taxonomy (NCBI): domain Bacteria; kingdom Pseudomonadati; phylum Pseudomonadota; class Alphaproteobacteria; order Hyphomonadales; family Hyphomonadaceae; genus Henriciella; species Henriciella litoralis. Next base: position 67,367 of record NZ_NCSS01000004.1, on the reverse strand, counting down.
GTTGACGGTGTCCTTTTCGTCGACGAGTTCCACTTCCAGGGCCTGCGTCCAGGCGCCCTTGGTATTCTCGAGGGAAATGACGCCTTGAAGCGGGGCGATGTTGTAGAGGTTGTCGCCGGTATCCTCATTGGTGCCCTTGGACCAGCTGAGCGTCCCGGTCAGACGGGTGTCACCCAGCTCCGACTGCCAGACCGGCATCGTTCCGCTGGCCTCAAAGCCGTAGAGCTCAGCATCGTGATTGGCGAAGCGCAGGATAGGCAGACCGTCATTCAGCGTCCCGAGCGGGTCAGCATCGATATAGTCATCGACTTGCGATGCCCAGGCTGACAGCCGGAGGGCGCGGCCATCCTCCTTGCCATCAGTCCAGTCGAGCGTCGCGGCGAGGCTGCGGGCGACTTCCGGTTCCAGTCCGATATCGCCAACATAACCGGCACCGTCGCCCGTCATATTGGTCATCGATGTCGACATGTTGCCGCGTCCCCAGGCGTAGCGCTCATAGAGATTGGGCGAGCGGGTTTTCTGGGCGGCGCCGAACTCGATTGCGACCGTGTCCGTCGGCTTCCAGGTGGCCTTGGCGGTAACGTCGACATTGTCATCCTCGCGGGCCCGGTCGGCCGCGTTGAAGGCCATCGCGGCCATGGCATCGGCCATGTTCATCATGCCGGTCCAGGAATAGGGCTGCACTTCGCCTGTATCCATCTCGACGCGCTCATAGCGGACACCGAGCAGGGTTGACCATTTCGGGGTTGGCTCAGCCTCCCATTCGGCCCAAGCGCCGGTGCGGTTTCGTTCGCCATCATTGATGTTCACATAGTCCAGCGGGGACATCATCATGCTGCCCGGAACGGCCGGCCAATAGTCGTCCATGGATGCGCGGAACGTCTCGGCACCGAAGCGGAGATCACCAACGCCTTCGACGGCGAGTTCGTATTTCAGCTTGGCAGAGATATCCTCGCCCTTGGTGATCATGGGCATGCCGCCATTGGCCGCGCCGCCCTTGTCGGACAGGAAGTTCATCTCGTGGTCGACGTCGCGCCAGGACGCATCGGCGGTCAGACGCCCGGCGCCGAGCGGGCCTTCGCCGTGCAGCTGGACGCTGTTTGATTTATTGTCGACAAGATCCATGCGCTGATTGGCGAAGCCTTCATACGGGACGCCCTGCTGGCCAATCCGGACCCAGAAGAGCACATCATCAGCCGGGCGCGCGGCCAGAAGCAGAGACTGATCGTAGTTCTCATACAGGGTGGAGCGGACCTCCTTGCCGTCGCCGGCTTCGTAATTGTCCGCCTTGTTCCAGCTGGCCTCATAGCGCGCGCTGACCTTTTCGCCCGCGACATTGGCCTCGAGCGACGCGGACCGGCCATTGGACACGCTGCGATAGCTCGCTCGGGCCTTTCCGAAGACTTCGACGCCGCCATCGGAGAAGTCAGGGGTGCGGGTCTCGATGGAGATGATGCCAGCGATATTGTCCCCGCCGAGGCTGACGGGGGAAAGGGTCGGCGTGACGACGACCCGCTCGACGCGGGAGGCGTCGATATAGGACGTCACCGGGTTCATGTGGTTCGGGCAGTAATTTGTCGCCTGCTGGCCATCGATCAGCACACCGACGCGGTCATCGGCGAGACCGCGCAGGATGGGCAGGGAAGCGATGCCGCCATTTGACTGGACGGCGACGCCAGGCTCCCGCGAGAGCAGCATGAGCGGGTCGGCAGAGCTGGTGCGGCGTTTATCGATCTCCTCAGGGGCGACGGAATAGCCGCCGACAGACGTGCCGGCTGGGCCGGCTGCTTGAGTGGTTTCGGCGTCTTGCGCCTCGATAGGAGGCAGTTCGGTGGGCGCCTGCGCCACGGCCCAGGGGGCTGGGAGGGTGAAAGCAAGAAGGGTGGCAGCGGTGCTGCCCAGAAGGTTGGGTTTCATGTCGGATGTCTCTCGGGTGCAATCAGAGTTGGCCTCGCCAGCGCGCACGCAAGAGGTGCGTCGCCAGCAGAGGCGCGTGTTCGGAAAACTCAGATTGTGAGAGGGGGCGCTCGCGGCGGTGGCGGCGGTGCGGCAAGACCTTGCCCTGGCGCGACGAGGGCCAATTCAAACGCCGGCGAATAGGAGGCATAAACCGCCTTATCCAGCGTTGCGGCCAGGACGGGCAGTGAGAAGAACGCCGTCATCGCATAGGGACAGCTGTTCGTCTGATCAGGGTCCGATTGGCCCGGCAGCTCGTCCGGATCGACATATTTGCCATTTTTGAGATCGAGGACGGCGTTCGCTGTACCGCCGCCATCACCATGGCAGATCGCAACGGTGATGAACTGGTTCGGCTCTGCGGACGCTTCGAACATGTAGCCTGCCGGCACAAAACCGCGCACGACAATCGCCACCAGCGCGAATGCGCAGAGCAACGACCTCAGTCGTGAACGAGATGCCGGATATACAGTCATTGCTAGCACTTACGACGACAGGAAATCGCAAAAGACAACTGCGGCACGCAGCCACAGAAGAGATGCCAGACCTTATCGCAGAAGGGCGAAACGAGCCAAGGGTGAAGCCTTACAGCTTCGCCCGTTCTTTCTGCGGCCTGGTTTTCATTTGCAGTGAGCGACCTGTTCGTCGTGAAGTGGGCTTGCACGGCCACTGGACTCTCACGTCCATGTGTCCGCATTCTCGGCCTCCTGCTTGTACGTCACGATGGAGATGGCGCGATCGCCCTTTCATATGAGAATTTCTTCGGGGTCGTCGGCATACTGACGGGGTTCGTCTGTCTGCTTCTGAGCGGGTTTCTTGTGGCTGTTCCGTCGAAGCGGAAGACATCGAACCTGTTTCTCGCCGCGTTTCTGACGCTGACCGCGATTGAGCTCAGCATCTGGGTCTGGGGCGGGTGGCAGGCGGGCGGAGATGGCGAGCTGATGGCGGTCTGGCGTGCGCTGGGGCGGCTGCAGATGCCAGCCTTCTTCTTTTTCTTTCTCTCGGCCTGTTATTCGGATCTGCGGTTGAAGCGGCATGATCTGCTTCACCTTCTGCCAGCTCTCTTATGCCTGCTGCTTGCGATGACGGGCGGGCCGGGTGGCGGGTTTCTCGCGGGCCTGTTCGATGAACGGACGCATCAGGGGTGGGCGGTCTCGCAGCTCATCTATTTTGGCTATATGGCGGCGATCCTGGTGCTGCTCTGGCGCTTTCGGGCGCAGTTTCGAATGCATCATTCCGGCGGGCGCTCGCAGATGCTGGTCTGGCTGGTGCAGCTGGCCGCGGCGTCCCTTTTTGCGCGTCTCATCATATTGTCACGCGATCTGATTGGCCCGGCGATAAGTCCTGAATTCGTGCTGGTCTTGCAGGTCATTGGGGCGTCTGTTGCGCTGTCTGTGATGAGCTGGATCGCGCTGAAATCGCTCCTCCAACCTGAGCTCTTTCGGGATGTGGACCGGCGGTTGTTGCGATCGCACGATGCGGCTTCGAATGGCCAGGCTGACGCGGATCGGTTGAAACGACATATGGATACCGAGCAGCCCTATCTCGACCCTGAGCTGACGCTTTCGGGGCTGGCCGAGCAAGTGGCGCTCACCCCGCGCGAATTGTCGGAACTGTTGAACCAGTCGCTGGGGCTTCACTTCTTTGATTTTGTGAACATGTACCGCGTCGAACACGCCAAAGCGGAGCTGCTGGCAATGCCAAAGCAATCTGTGCTGACAGTGCTCTATGCGTCGGGGTTCAATTCGAAATCATCGTTTAATACCGCGTTCCGCAAACATGTCGGGATGACACCGAGCGAGTATCGCCGAACGGCGGTCGCGGCGCCGTCAAAAGCGTTCGACTTCGCGTAGTCGGACGAAAGCAGGCAGGTTCACAGCCTAGTTCGCCGACTTTCGAAATCTGGAGTCGGTACATGTTGATACGCGTTTTCAAAGCCTATTGTTGTGCGGGGGTGATGTCCTTGTCAGGCCTTGCGGGGCAGGCGCAATCCGATGGGGCAGGTGAGCCCACGATCGGCCTGGATAAGGCCCGCGCCGTGAGCGATATCTCCGAAGTGCTGGCGCGCTATGAAGCGGCGTCGGTGTCGGTGGCCGTTATCAAGGACGGGGAGATCATCTTCACCCATGCGGCCGGGTTGCAGGATATCGCGTCAGGCGCGCCAGCGACCCCGGAAACGCAATATGCCATCGGGTCGATCGCGAAGTCCTTCACAAGTGGGCTAATCGGCACGCTTGAAGAGGAGGGGCTGGTCGATCTCGAGGCGCATCCGTCCGACTATGTTCCCGGCCTCGAATTCGGTGATCAGAATCTTCAGGAGGATCTGCGCGTCTCGAACCTTCTATCGCAAACCTCGGGTCTGCCTTGGCTTGAGGGATCGTATGTGCTGTTTCCGGAAGCGACGCAGGGCGAGCTGGCAGGCCGGCTGTCCAGCTTTGGGTCGTCCTGCCGCGTTGGCGATTGCTGGGCCTACAACAATTTCAACTTCATCATGCTCGACATGATCGCTGAGGCGGTCACGGGCCAGTCAAAGTCCGACCTGCTGGCGACGCGTATTCTGGAGCCTGTCGGCATGGCGGACAGTGTCAGCGCGACCGCAGACTTCAAATCATCCGATAGAGCGGCCACGGGATACGGTCTGCGAGACGGGGCAAATGTCCCGAAAGCGACGGAATATGTGTTCGGCGAGCAGGTCTACGCATCGGCGCGCGATCTGGCGAAGTGGGCAAATGTCTGGATGAATGAGGGCGGAGATGTGCTTCCAGCAGACTATGTCACGCGCGCGATTTCGATGCAGGCCATTGATGATGGCAGCCCTCCCAAAAGCGACGCGCCGGGCATCTATCTGTTCGGCTATGGTTATGGCTGGTTCATCAAGTCGGTCGACGGGCATTATGTCGTGCATCATGGCGGCAACGAAAACGGCTTTACTGCGCACGTCCTTTTCGTCCCGTCGGAAAATCTCGGATTTGTTACGCTGACAAACCAGCAGGACTCCCTTCTACCGAACGTCGTGAATGACCTTCTGATGCGGCGTATGCTGGGCCTCACGGAAACGCCGGTGGAGGAGTATCCTGTTGTTGTGAAACCGGTTGATGGTCTCGCATCACCCGAAGCGGCGAGACTGAGCGATGCGGATAAAGCCGCGATGCGCCAGACGCCGCAGGCGCTCGTCGGATCCTATCGGGCGGAAGGGTATGGCCAGATTGAAATCACCCATGAAGCGGGCGGTTTGAGACTGAAAACGCCAGCAGCGACGTTTCTCCTGACCCATGAAGACGGCGACACGTTCGGGCTTGCGGTAGCTGAAGAGCTGCCGCTTGGGCTGAATGTGGACTTCTTCCGTGTCACCTTCGTCGAGAGTGGGCTGACGTTTAATCTGTCGAGCCCTGAGGTCATGTTCACGCGGGTCGATTGAGGGGGACGAGCATACTGAAACTGTCTACTGAGCCGCAGTCTGCGGCGGGCTCTCGATGAGGTCGTCGATGAAAACGGACATGAGCGTCGCTTGGCTGCTGACGCCGGCCTTGGCGTAGACCTGGCTGAGCTGAGATCTGACTGTCCCAGCTGCCGCACCTCGCAGGCGGGCAATTTCCTGGCTGTCGAAGCCCTTTAACGCAAAGAGCGCGACCTCGCCTTCGCCCCTGGTCAGCCCCCATTCCTTGAACCGGATCATGATATGCTCGCCAAGCGCGCCGCGCGCCTGAGCAAGCGAGCGCTCCTTTTGGCGGAGGTCTGCCATCAGGCGAATAAGATTGCGTGAGCTGAGAACCACGCCCGTCAGCAGGGCGAGCGCGATCACGCATTCCATGGCGAGTTCCAGCCCAAGTCCGGTGGTGCTTGCAGCGATCCAGTCTTCAAATCCGTCGACGACGAAGAAGCCCGCTGCGAGCAGTTGCAGGACCATCAGACCTATTGGGAAGGCCAGTTTGAGGTTGCTGTGATGCTTCATCGTATGGTGCTTTCTGGCTGCGCGGTCTGCGTGGACTTCTGCTTATTCGGCCCGCTCTAAGCGGGTGCTTATAGGCTTTCCCCACCGTCTCATTAAGTCGCGATCCTATCCAGCAACTCAAGAGGTAAGACGCTGTGAACGAGACTGACAAAGCCATCCTGACCAAAGTCCCCGCGATTACGCTGGGGTTCTGGATCATCAAGATACTGGCAACAACATTCGGCGAGACGGCAGGCGATAGCGTGTCGATGTCGTGGCTCGGCGAGACGACGGCCAAGGCGTCAAACGCGTTCTGGCAGAACGGTTATCTGATTGGCACGGGCATCTTTGGCCTCGCCCTGGCGGTGCTCGTCTTCGCGCAGATCAGGGCCCGGCGCTTCAATCCATGGCTCTATTGGGCTGCGATCATCGCGTCCACGACCGCCGGGACGACAATGGCGGATTTTGCGACCCGGTCGCTCGGGATTGGGTATTCGGGTGGATCGCTTCTGTTATTTCTGTGTGTTCTGGCGTCGATTTTCGTGTGGCGTCAGACGCTGGGCACGGTTTCTGTCGCGTCTATCCACCGGCCAAAAGCCGAAATCTTCTACTGGATCACGATCACGTTCTCGCAGACGCTCGGGACAGCGCTTGGTGATTGGATCGCGGACGGTCCGCTCGGCTATCTCGGCTCTGCGCTGATATTTGGATCGCTTCTGGCGCTGATTGCGATGGCCTATTTCTGGAGCAAAATTGACCGGGTGGCACTGTTCTGGGCCGCGTTCATCCTGACGAGACCACTTGGTGCCGTCGTTGGCGATTTCCTCGACAAACCCTACTCGCAGGGCGGCCTCGAATTGAGCCGGGTGAGCGCAAGCCTGGTGCTCGGCGGGGCCATCGTCGCGCTGATCTTCCTGTTCAGGCAGAAGGCGGCCCCCGCCGATGTGCGGCAGATGCATTGATTGCAGACGCGGCGCCTTAGCCCTTGGCCAGCCTGATCTTCCGTCCTGCGCTGAGGTGCTGCGCGGCGTTCACGATGGCATCGGTGTCGATCTGGTAGTGTTTGTGGAGGTCGGGGATGGTGCCGGTCTGGCCGAAGTGTTCGACGCCGAGGGGGGCCGTCATATGGCCGGCGACGGAGCCGATCCAGGCGAGCGTGGCGGGGTGGCCGTCGGTGACGGTGATGAGGGTCGCGTCGCGCGGGACGTCAGCCATGAGCCGCTCGATCTGGCTGACGGCGCTGGTGTGACCGCGCGCGCGGGCGCGGCGGGCGGCGGTCCAGCCTGAGTTAAGGCGGTCGGCGGAGGTGACGGCGAGGACGCCGATGTCGCGCCGATCATTGCCGATACGGCCTGCCGCCTCAATGGCTTCCGGGGCGATGACGCCCTGATAGGCAATGACAACCTCGCAATTCGGGCCGGGCTTTCTGAGCCAGTAAGCGCCGTCGACGACGCCGCGGCGGAACTCTTCATCGTCGCGGTTGCGGGGGCCGAGCTGTTCGATCGGACGGGTTGAGAGGCGGAGGTAAACAGAGCCGCCGGTCTCGTCGCGCAGCCATGTGCGCTCATCCGGGTCATTCTCACCAGAGCGCTGCAGATAGTCGAAGCTCCAGTCCATGATGATGGACAGCTCATCCAGGAAGGCCGGCTCAAAGCTGACAAGGCCGTCCTGGCTCATGCCGATGAGCTGCGTGCCGATGGACTGGTGGGCGCCGCCTTCGGGCGCGAGCGTGATGCCGGACGGGGTGCCGACGATGATGAAGCGAGCATCCTGATAACAGGCATAGTTCAGCGCATCGAGGCCGCGCGCGATGAAGGGGTCATAGACGGTGCCGATGGGGAGCAGGCGCTCACCGAAATGCGAATGGGCAAGGCCCGCCTGACCGAGCAGCAGCATGAGGTTCATCTCGGCGATACCAAGTTCGAGATGCTGGCCCTCAGGCGAGAATTCCCACTTCTGGGCAGACGGGATGGATTGCTCCTTGAACGTGTCAGAGACCTCGCGCCGGGCAAAGAGCGAGCGGCGATTGACCCAGCCGGTGAGGTTGGTGGAGCTGGTCACGTCTGGCGACATGGTGACGATGCGGTCTGCGAGCTCTGACTGCGAGCGGGCGAGGCCGTCGAGGATTTTGCCGAAGCCGGCTTGCGTCGCAAGCTCACGATCATCGAGCCAGACAGGGCCGGGGCTTTTGACCTCTGGTGCGGTGAAGCGGCGCGTGCCTTTGGCGAAGAAGGGGACGTCATCGAGGAACGCCTGAAGGGCTTCGGGGTCTTCGACCGTCGCGAACTTTTCCCATTCCTCACCGCCCGGCACGCCCATGCGCTTCTGGAAGTCTTCGAACTGGGGATTGTTCATGTAGCCGCCATGATTGTCCTTGTGGCCGGCGAGCGGGGTTTTCCAGCCCTTGATCGTATAGGCGAGGAAGACGGTTGGCTTGTCGTCGGTGATGGAGTCGAAGGCTTCAGTCAGCGTGGTAAGGCACTGGCCGCCGAGATTGTTCATCAGGGCGTCGAGCTCTTCATCGGTGCGCTTGTCGAGTAGTTTGGAAACCTCGCCCTGGTCGCCGATATCGTTCATCAGGCGTTTGCGCCAGGCCGCGCCGCCTTTGTAGGTGAGGGCGGAGTAATCCATGTTCGGGCAGGACTGGATCCATTCTTTCAGGGCTTCGCCGCCCGGCTCCTTGAAGGCTTCTCGTTGCAGGACGCCATGGCGCAGCACCACCGTGCGCCAGCCGAACGCCTTGAAGATGGCGTCGATCTTCTCCCAGAGGCCTTCATGGACAACGCCGTCGAGGCTCTGGCGGTTGTAATCGATGATCCACCAGGTGTTGCGCAAGTCGTGCTTCCAGCCTTCCTGAAGGCATTCATAGATATTGCCTTCATCAAGCTCTGCGTCCCCGACGAGCGCGACCTGACGGCCAAGTGGAAAGTCCTTCGCCCAGGATTTGGCGGCAATATAGTCCTGCACCAGCGAGTTGAAGGCGGTCGCTGCGACGCCGAGGCCGACTGAGCCGGTGGAGAAGTCGACATCGTCGACATCCTTGGTGCGGCTTGGATAGGATTGCGCGCCGCCCCAGCCGCGGAAGTCTTCGAGCTTCTCTCGGGTCTGGTTGCCCATCAGATATTGCATGGCGTGGAAGACGGGCGAGGCGTGCGGTTTGACGGCGACGCGGTCTTCTGGCTTCAGCGTGTTGAAATAGAGCGCCGTCATGATCGGCACCATCGACGCGCAGGAGGCCTGGTGCCCGCCCACCTTGATCGCGCCATCATCCTTCTTGCGGATATTGTTGGCGTTGTGGACCGTCCAGGCCGAGAGCCAGAGCAGGCGCTGCTCGATGGTGTGAAGGGCGTCAAGATTGGCAGTCATGGCAAACTCTATGCTGGTGCAACTAAGATGGCGCACCTCTTGGCATGGCGCGCAATCAGGGTCCAGTTTCACGTCTGTTGAACGCGTAGTGGTATCAGTTGCCGACTGGACGCAGGTTTGTGTTTTGGCCACAAACCAGAACGCAAGGGAGCAACGTTTATGGCTGATGAAACTGAGACGAAGCGCAAGATGGACGCAGCCATACTGGACATCATCACCGACCTTCAGGCCGGACGAGCTGAGCAAGGGCTCAAGAAGGCTGGCGCTTTGGTCGAGAGCTATCCTGACGAGACCGAGCCACAAATGGTTCTGGCGCTGTGTGAGCGAAGGGCTGGCAAGGGCGCGGCAGCGATAAAGACGCTTGAAACGTTGCTTGAGCAAACGCCGAAACACGGCCGCGCCTGGCAGGAGCTTGGTCATTGCCGCAGGGCCATCGGCTCGCCGGATGCGGCAGCTTACGCCTACCGGCAGGCCGTTGACGCGAATGATTATCTTGTCGGCAGTTGGCAGGCGATTGCTGCTTATGAGGCGTGGATCGGAAACCAGCTAGGCGCGCGCATGGCCGGTCAGGAAGTCAGCTATTTGCAGGGGTTGCCTCAGCAACTCGTCGCGATTGGCAATCTTTTGAATGATCGCAGGTTCGAGGAAGCAGAAGCCCTCTGCCGGGAATTTCTTGAAGCCCATCCGGACAGTGCTGAGGCCAAGCGCCTGCTAGCGAAAATGGGTGTCGAGTTTGGCCGAATGGAAGATGCTGTACGATTGCTGGAACAGGCGGTGCAGGACGAACCGAACAATGTTCGTTGCGGCATCGACTTCGTAAACCTGCTCAGCAAGCTTCACCGGTATGAGGAGGCCTACAAAGCCGCCCAGACGCTTGCTGAACATCACCCCGGCCACCCTAATATCGAAATTCTGATCGCCTCTCAGGCGGCGCATCTGGGGCGACCAGAAGAGGCCGTACGGATTTACGATGCGCTCTTGCCGAAGTTGCAGGCGCCGACGCAATTGCTGAATTTCCGCGCTCTGGCGCTCAATACGCAAGGCGATCAAGACGGAGCGGTCACCTCCTATCGCCGGGCAATCGCGAGTAATCCAGCGTCCGGCGCCGCCTGGTGGGGGCTTGCCAATTTGAAGACGTTCCGGTTTCCGCCCGAGGACATCACAGCGATGGAGCGCCAGCTTTCCGGAGAGCTCCAGGACGGCGATCGCACCGAGATCGAATTCGCGTTGGGTAAAGCGCTTGAGGATGAAAAGCGATTTGAAGCGTCGTTTGCGCACTATCAGGCTGGCAATGAGCTCGCCAGCAAGCGTTTCCGTTTCGATGATGAAGCGACGCGCCGCAACTTCGAGGCTGTGAAGGACGTTTTTACCGATGACTTCTACAGATCGCGCCCCGAATTCGGCGACGCCGATCCCGCACCGATCTTTATTGTCGGACTGCAGCGGTCCGGCTCGACACTGCTTGAGCAGATATTGTCCGCACATAGCCAGGTCGATGGCACGCAAGAGCTGAAGTTCGTGACAGCGCTGATCCGAAATTTAAAAAACACAATCGGACCGGACGAAGACGACGCCTATACAAAAAGCATGGAAGCGATCGATGCAGAGATGGCGGAAAGACTCGGACAGACCTATCTGAAACAGCTGGCGCCTTACCGAAAGTCAGGCCGCTTTTTTACCGACAAGTTGCCGGATAATTTCAAACATGTTGGCTTCATCAAGCTGATCCTCCCTCATGCGAAGATCATTGATGCGCGCCGTCATCCCATGGCGTGCGGGTTTTCATGCTTCAAGCAATTGTTCAGTTCGGGCGCGGAGTTCTCCTACTCACTTGAAGATATGGGCGCGTATTATCGCCTCTATGACGATCTGATGAGCCATTTCAACGAGGTTTTGCCCGGCCAGATCCTGCGGGTGAACAATGAAGATGTCATCGACGATCTGGAGGGTGAAGTCCGGCGCATTCTTGATTTCCTGGGGCTGGAATTCGAGGAGGCCTGTCTGAACTATCACAAGCAGGACCGCGCGGTTTTTACGCCAAGCGCCAGCCAGGTTCGCAAGCCCATTTCGCGGTCCGGTATGGAGCAGTGGAAGAATTTCGATCCATGGCTCGGACCGCTGAGAGAGGCGCTGGGCGATCTGGTATAGCATTCCCTCGGGGACCGGGCGCGGCAAGGCACGTGCCGATAAATGAGGTGTTTTCGGAACCCTTGAAGGCGGCTGCCCGTTGGTCCTGTTGATAGATAGACAGGAGAAACACATGGCCGAGCGCGATATTGAACGAGAAGAAGAAGTCAGCCGCCAGCGTGGCTATGGCGAAGAGTTCCGGAACGGAAAAGGCCTCGAAAATCAGGATGCTGATGGCGCAGGTTATAAAAAGGGTTCACCCGTCGCACAGCAGGGCGCTGAGCCCGATGACCTCGTAACTACGATGGATGATGAGCGCGTCCCGAATGCGCCGAATGACGGCACAGACGACGATTCGAGCGCCACGGTTGAAGGTCACGCGTCGCTCAAGAAGAAGCCTGATGGCCACCTTCTGGAGGATGCCTATTCGGTCCCAGACCCGGGCGTCGAGCCAAAAGAATAGAGATTTGTGAGAGAGCCCGGCCAATGCGCCGGGCTTTTTTGTTTCGATTGAAACATTGTGGGACGCGCGGCTGTGTAGTTAGGTCCGGCCTTAACGAAGACCAAACCTGGAGACATCCCATGAAACGACTGGGCCTGATGGCAGCAGCATCTGCAACGGCGATCCTTCTGTCCGGTTGCGCGGCGAACACCACACCTGCTGAGACAAGCACATCTGCGGCCAAAGCGACGGTCGAGGTGTCTGAAACCTGGCCGGACTTCATGGGCGAGTTTCTGAACGGCTATTTCGAGCTCAATCCAAGCTTTGCCGTCGTGCAGGGGCGACACGAATTTGACGGCCAGCTGCCCGACTGGAGCGAAGCCGGCATACAGGCGCAGATTGACTACCGTGAGAACGCCATTGCCGCCGCGCAATCGATCGATCCGGCAACGCTCAGCGAGGAAGAGGCCTTTGAGCGCCAATATTTCATCAACACGATGAAAGGCGAGCTGTTCTGGCTGACGGAAGCTGATTTCCCGCACAGCAATCCGGATTTCTACATCTACACCGGCGGCCTGGACCCGGACGTCTACATATCCAGGCCTTATGCCGACAAGGAGACGCGGTTTCGCGCCTTCATCGATTATCTCCACAACATTCCAGCCGTCGCAGAGCAGATCAAAGCAAACTTCACTCTGCCAATGCCGGAAACCTATGTGAAATACGGCACGGCAGGCTTCGGCGGCTTTGCCGACTATTATCAGGGTGATGGGAAGGCAGCCTTTGCCGACGTCGATAATCTAGAGCTGCAGGCTGAGTTTGAGACGGCAGCCGCCGCAGCCTCCACTGCGATGCAATCGCTTGCGGATTATGTCGGCTCCCAGCCGGGCACACCGGACGGCTTTGCGCTCGGTCCGGAAAAGTTTTCTGACATGATCCGCCTGACCGAAGGCGTGGATATCCCGCTTGACGAATTGGAAGCCATCGGCCGCGCTGACCTCAAGGCCAATCAGGATGCGCTTGCCGAGGCGTGCAGTGTCTTTGCGCCCGGCGCATCTATGGAAGACTGCATGGCCAAGATGGCCGCCAACAAGCCGGAGAATGGCCCGGTGCAGGAAGCGCGCGATTCTCTTGCGGCGCTAAAGGCGTTCATCCTTGAAAAGGACCTTGTGACGATCCCCGGCACAGAGGAAGCGCTGGTCGAGGAATCGCCGCCCTATAACCGGCAGAACTCGGCCTATATTTCCATTCCCGGGCCTTATGAGACGGGCATGCCGTCGGTTTACTACATCTCGCCGCCGGACCCGAGCTGGGACGAGGCGACTCGCGCGGCCTACATCCCCGGCAAGATGGACCTCCTCGGTACGACGGTGCATGAGGTCTGGCCGGGTCACTTCCTCAATTTCCTGCATGCGGTGCGGTCGGACTCGAAGTTCGGCCAGATCTTCGTGGGCTATGCTTTTGCAGAGGGCTGGGCGCACTATACCGAAGAAATGATGCTGGACGCTGGTCTGCACGACTATGATGCAGAAACAAGGATTGGCCAGCTCTCAAACGCGCTCCTGCGCAATTGCCGTTATCTCTCGGCGATCGGTCTGCATACGCAGGGTTGGAGCGTTGATGACAGCTACGAGCTCTTCCGCAAGGAATGCTATATCGACAAGGGCAACGCCACGCAGCAAGCCGCGCGCGGAACGTATGATCCGGCCTATCTCAATTACACGATGGGCAAGCTGATGATCCGCAAGCTGCGCGATGACTGGGTGGCGGAAAACTATCCGGACGCCACCGGCACCGAGGGCTGGAAGGAATTCCACGACGAGTTTCTGTCCTATGGTGGGCCGAATATTCCGCAGGTCCGTCAGGCCATGATGGACGAGGATGAAGCCCATGCGGTGTTTGGGGAATAGGCCCCCGGACTAAAGCGGCTTCTCCATGAGAAACCTGTCGAGCGCGACGTCGTCTATGTGGACGGTTTCGCGCTCGATCTCTTTAAAGCCCATCGCTTTGAAGGCTGGGGCGGCCATCAGGCTGGCATGGACCCAGATGCGGGGCTCGCCCGTCTTGCGCGCTTCAGTTTCGACGCACTCATAGAGTTGGCGAAAGAGGCCGAGCCCGCGTGCCGCTGGCAGGATGTAGGCAAAGTCGAGATAGCCGTCGGCGGCGAGCGTCATGAAGCCGAGCGCCTGTCCATCGGCCTCGGCAATAAAGATGGTCTGCGCCGCGAGGCGCGCGGACCAGTCTTTGCCTTTGCGCGGCGCCGGGACCCACGCGGCGCGTTGAGTTTCGGAGTAGGGGCTGGGGCCGGTGCGCACAGCATCATGTATGAGCTGGCCGAGCAGCTCATGATCGGCGTTGTTGCCGCTTCGGATAGATAGGGTTTCAGTTGCCATCAGAGGCGGATAATCCGGTATGAGTTGTTCTGCAATTCGAGAAAAGAGTTATGACCCAGAGGCGCAGTCGTCCGAAAGATTGTCGCATGCTGAATTCCAAGAGGTCGCTTCCTGTTCAGGTGAGGACGGCCGGTCCTCCAGGGGAGCTGAGCAAGGCGCAACGACGGAAGCCTCCGACCTGGATAGCCGATTGCGTGATGACGTTTGGTGGCCGCGGAAGATCCCGATGCCTCAAGGCAGTCTGCTTAACCCGGCCGCGTAGCCGGACCTTCTAGAGTGTCAGGCTGAGCGTTTCGTTTCAGCTCTGGTGTCTGCGAGCGGGTCTGTGATCGGCAACGCCATGCACACCTTGTTGCGCCCGCTTGTTTTGGCCGAATAGAGCGCCTGGTCCGCAGCGCGATAGTGGTCATCGAAACGACTATCGTCTGCGGTCGTCATGATTGAGATGCCGATGGACACCGTGATCTGGTCAATGGGGCGCGTATCGCTGCCAAACGTCTTTTCTGCGACGCGCGTGCGGATGCGGTCCGCTACGAGACGGGCTCCGTCGGCATTCGTGGCGGAGAGAATCATGACGAACTCCTCGCCGCCAAAGCGGGAACACAAATCATTTGATCGGCAATGCGCGCGCAGGATCGCGGCGAGCTGGACCAGCGCGATATCGCCGACGTCATGACCAAACGTGTCATTGATCGCCTTGAAGTGGTCGATGTCGATGACCAAAATGGCTGAGTAAAGTGGCTTACCCTCGGGCGCCTTGGGCCGGCTTTTCATGGCCTGCGCAAGGGCGCGGCGATTGAGCAGGCCCGTCAGTGGGTCTGTGTCGGCATATTCGAGCAAAATCTCTCGTTCAGCGCTGAGTTGTTCGAGCTCATTACGCATATTCAACAGGCGCAGCGCGACGGCAAGGCTGATGACGAGCGCCTCGAAGACCAGCGCTGGAAGAAAGATGTAGTCGAGGATTCCGGTGAAATCGAGAATACCGAGGCCCCGCAGAACTCGGCCGATCGCGAACATGGAGATGGGAGTCCAGGCAATCATCTGAAAGATGGCGAGTTTGCTGCCATTGCGGACCGCCGTCACAAGCGCGATCACGACGACAATGAAGGGCAGCAGGCCGAGCAGGTGGAAAACTTCCGAGCCGATATAAGCAAACCGCGGTGACAGACCGATGATGATAGCGCTGCTCACCATGATGAAGACGGCCGTAACAGCCAGCGCCAGGCGGTTTCGCGGACCGAGTGTTCCAGGCTCACATAATGCGCGAACCATCAGGCATCCAAGCGCCAGCGATAGAACGATAGTCATGTGATCTGCGACCGACCGCATTGTCACAGTCACTTGCGGCAGAATGGCGAAGATGATGCCGGACCAGAAGATAACATACATTACGGTTGAGAGGCTGGTGAGCGCGTTCAGCAACAGGAACGGGTAGCGCAGCACACCGAAGAACAGGAAGCTGAAAAGGATCGGCGCGCTGAGAAGCCCCACGGAGAAGAGAACCGCGCCAATCGCTCTGTGATTTGCCGCATGGGCGGTCTGGGCGCTGGTGATGGCGACCGCGGACCAGTTGACCGGATCCCACGGGGCGGTGACGCCAAACATGACGCGTTCCGGGATGCGGGTGTCAGAAGGACCAAGTGTCAGGGGAAACTGCATGCTGGATGGCGCCTGCCACATCTCGCGCAGGGCATCCGTGTCATACTCGCGGAACGAGAAAGAGCCGTCTGTGTAGGTGACGTAGATCGAGATATCGAGATGTCGGGACATGCGAAGAAGCAGGACCGAAGATTCAATTCCGGCGGCTATGTCGGCGACGTCGCCGAGGAGCCAGAAATGCTCCGTTGCAACTCGCAGACGGTCTTCGGAGCAGTCAAATAGCTCAGGCCGGGCGAGCGCGTCTTCAGCTGAAAGATCTCCGGCATCTGTGAGCACGCAAAAGCGGTCGCCAATATTGACGGTTTGCGCTGCAGCGCCGGTCATCACGCAGAAAAGCGCAGCGAGACCGAGTAGACAGATGCGGAGGGCCGAGATGTTCATCTAGAGAACTGCAATGGGCCTAACAGGTTGCGATGAGGTTGATAGGTCCGCGCAATTGTCGAATGGCGCATAAGGATTGATCAACCACCGGGCTGGGCCACCAACAAAAAAAGCCCGGCCAATGTGCGGCCGGGCTTCCTTTTTGGCGAACGTAAAGCCTCGCTAGAGGTTCTTCACGATGTCTTCGACCATCTTCTTCGCGTCGGCGAGAAGCATCATCGTATTGTCCTTGTAGAACAGCTCATTCTGGATGCCGGCATAGCCCGAACCCATGGAGCGTTTAATGAAGAGCACCGTGCCGGAGTCTTCGACGTTCAGGACCGGCATACCGTAGATCGGGCTGGTCTTGTCAGTCTTGGCGGCCGGGTTGGTCACATCATTCGCGCCGATGACGAAGGCGACTTCTGAATTGCGGAAGTCGGAGTTGATGTCTTCCAGTTCGAAGACTTCGTCATAAGGCACCTGAGCTTCGGCCAGTAGAACGTTCATGTGACCCGGCATCCGGCCCGCAACGGGGTGGATGGCGTATTTCACTTCGACGCCTTCTTCTTTCAGTGCTTCGGCCATCTCTTTCAGGGCGTGCTGCGCCTGCGCAACCGCCATGCCGTAACCTGGCACGATGATGACCTTGGACGCGTTCTTCATGATGAAGGCTGCGTCTTCGGCAGAGCCGCGCTTGAACGGACGGTCGTCTGCGCCAGCCGCTGCCGAGTCTCCGCCATCATCGCCGCCGAAGCCGCCAAGGATGACCGAGATGAAGCTGCGGTTCATGCCCTTACACATGATGTAGGACAGGATCGCACCGGACGAACCGACGAGCGCGCCGGTGATGATCAGGGCGAAGTTGCCGAGCGTGAAGCCAAGCGCTGCTGCGGCCCAACCGGAATAGGAGTTGAGCATCGAGACAACGACCGGCATGTCCGCGCCGCCAATCGGGATGATCAGCGTGATGCCGAGGATCAGAGCGAGGACGGTAACGCCCCAGAACGCCCAGGTGGCTGCGCCGCCGGACATGATGAGCACGACGACCAGAGCAATGATGCCAGCGGCCAGTGCGATGTTCAGCAGGTGGCGGGCCGGAAGCATGATTGGCGCGCCGCCCATATTTCCGTTGAGCTTGGCAAAGGCAATGACTGAACCGGTAAAGGTCAGCGCGCCAATGGCAGAGCCGATGGAGAGCTCGATCAGGGAGACGAGGTGGATGTCGCCAACCGTGCCGATGCCGAAGCCGAGCGGTGCATAAAGCGCTGCAGCGGCAACGAGCACAGCTGCCAGACCGACCAGCGAGTGGAAAGCGGCGACAAGTTGCGGCATCGCCGTCATGGCGATCTTGCGGGCAATGACCGCGCCGATCGTGCCGCCAATGACCGCTCCGCCGAGCAGGATGCCCCATGTTGCCGGGTCAAGGCTTTCCCAGAGCAGGATAAGCGTGGTGACCACAGCGATGGTCATGCCGATCATGCCATTGCGGTTACCTGTGCGGCTGGTGGCCGGGCTGGAGAGACCGCGAAGGGCGAGGATGAAGAGGATACCCGCGACGAGATAGAGCAGCGGGGCCCATGTGTTTGCAAACTGTGTCATGTGCTTACTCCCCCTTCTTCTTGTACATCGCCAGCATGCGCTGGGTGACGAGGAAGCCGCCGAAGATGTTCACGCTGGCAAGTGCCACGGCGAATCCGCCAAGAGCCTTGGCGATCCAGCCGCCATTGATGGCACCGGAGGCCGAAGCTGCAACGATGGCGCCGACGATGATCACCGAAGAAATGGCGTTCGTCACAGCCATTAGCGGGGTGTGCAGGGCCGGGGTGACCGACCAGACAACATAGTAACCGACGAAACAGGCGAGCGCGAAGATGGCGGCCAGGAAGACGGTTGGGTTGAGGTTGGAGATCTCAGCGGCATGGGCTGGCAGAGCCAGCGCAGCAACCGAGAGGGTTACGGGTATGAATTTGGACATTAATTGCTCTCCTTGCGAAAGCGCACGCGTGCTTCGACTTCGCTCAGCATGAGCGCGGTCTGAAACGGTGCTTGGGAAAGGCGCTCATCCTGAGCGAAGTCGAAGGACGAGGGCCGCTTGGCGGTCGCGCTTCGCATCATGATTTCAGCCTTTCATTGACGGTCTCGCCGCCGCGCGTGAGCATCATCGCGGTGACGATCTCATCATCGGTGTCGAGATTGAGCGAGCCATCCTCTGCTGTGATCAGCGGCAGGAAGGCGAGCAGGTTCTTGGCGTAGAGCGATGAACTATCGGCTGGCAGACGGGCGGGCAGGTTGGAGAACCCGGCCACTTTCACGCCGTTGACATCGACCACTTCATCAGCCTTGGACGCAGGGCAGTTGCCGCCTGCGGCCACAGCCATATCCACGATCACCGAGCCGGGGCGCATGGACGCGACCATCTCATCGGTGACGAGGACAGGGGCCGGACGGCCCGGAATAAGCGCCGTTGTGATGACGATGTCCTGTTTCGCAATATGGCTGGCTGTCAGCTCGGCCTGTTGCTTCTTATAGTCGTCCGACATCTCCTTGGCGTAACCGCCGGCGGTCTCGGCTTCCTTGAACTCGTCATTCTCGACGGCGATGAATTTCGCGCCGAGCGAGGCGACCTGTTCTTTCGCGGCCGGGCGAACGTCAGTGGCCGTCACGACACCGCCAAGACGGCGGGCGGTCGCGATGGCCTGAAGGCCGGCAACACCAGCGCCCATGACGAACACTTTGGCCGGGGCAACTGTGCCGGCGGCCGTCATCATCATCGGCATGGCGCGGCCATAGATTTGCGCGCCTTCGATCATGGCGCGGTAGCCAGCGAGGTTTGATTGCGAGGAGAGCGCGTCCATGGACTGGGCGCGTGTGATGCGCGGGGTGAATTCCATTGCCAGCGCGTTGAGCTTTTTCTTGTTCAGGGCGTCAGTGACATCGCCCATGGCAAACGGGTTCATCAGGGCGATGACCGTGAGGCCTTCCGGATACGCGGCTGCTTCGGCAGCGCTTGGTCCGCGCACCTTCAACAGGACATCGGCGCCTTTCAGCGCGTCAGCTGCCGATCCGGCAATTGTGGCTCCTTCATCTGAAAAAGCCTTGTCGGGAAAGCCCGCAACGGTACCGGCACCAGACTCAATGGTGACGGTATGTCCGAGCCCGACAAGCTTCTTCACCGATTCCGGGGTTGCCGCGACGCGCGTCTCTCCCGGACTTGTTTCTTTTATGATTGTCAGCTTCATGGGGCGAGTGATCGGAAAAATATTGCTCCAAAGCAATAGTAAATCAGGATTTGAGGCATGGAATTGTTTGATCTCTCAGGAAAAGCGGCGCTCGTGACGGGCTCTTCAGGTGGTCTGGGCGCGAGTTTTGCGCGGGAACTGGCGGCCGCAGGGGCACATGTCGTGCTGGCGGCACGTCGGCTCGACAAACTCGAATCGCTGGCAAACGCGATTGAAGCGTCCGGCGGTAAGGCACTGGCGGTGCAGATGGATGTGACCGACCCGGACAGCGTGGATGCAGCTTTCGCGACCATTCATGACAAGCTTGGCCAGCCTTGCGACATCATTATCAACAATTCCGGCATTTCTCGCGACGACTGGTTCACGAAGATGACCGAAGAAGACTGGCGCGCGGTGATGAACACGAATCTCGACGGCGTCTGGCGTGTCGCGAAAGGCGGGGCAAACGCCTTGATGGAGGCCGGAAAGCCCGGCTCCATCATCAATATTGCGTCGATTACGGCGCGGCGTCCGCAGCATACGATTGCAGCCTATGCGGCCTCGAAAGCGGCGGTGGAGCACTTCACGCGTGTGATGGCGCTTGAGCTTGCACGTTACGGTATCCGCGCGAACGCGATCGCGCCCGGCTATTTCAAGACCGACATCAATGATGAGTTTCTCGATAGTGAGCAGGGCGAAAAGATGCGCAAGCGCGTGCCGATGCGCCGGTTTGGCGACTATCGCGAGCTGTCTGGCGCGCTGCTGCTGCTGGCGTCCGATGCAGGCAGCTATATGACCGGTACGACGATTGTCGTCGATGGCGGGCATCTGGTGAGCACGCTTTAGGTTCAGTATGATCAGGACTGGCTCTTCTGCCATTGTACTCGCGTTCGCGTTTTGCGTTGCCTGCAGTGAAGGTGTGCCAGACCGTCCCGATACCGTGCCCGAGTCCGCAATTTTTCATCGTCCCGGCCCGTCATATCTTGGCAATCCGGCTCATTGGATGGACTGCGCAGGCGAAGGCGATGAACTGACGTGCAATATATGGCTAGAAGACGGTCGCTTACGCGAATTTGGTACGTATCGTGTCGCTGACAAGGACTGGTGTTCGGCGCTGGTCCAGAACCACGCTTACCCATTTCGTGATGGGTTCCTATTGCCCGTCAATGTCAGGTCAGCGTTAAACGGCAGGCTAGCTGGATCGTCGCGGGCATCGTCGGAATTCACTCAAGCCGTAACGACAGTTGTGGAAAGTCAGTGGGATATTAAGGTGGGGCAGATCGAAGTCGCAAATGACGATCGCGACGGCGAGCTATTCTTCAAGTCGATGCTCATTGAACGGCTAGATGGCGGGACACCGCTGCAAGGTAGCGTGCTGTGCGACCTCTATTTCACAGTCTTCGAACCAGATGACGTCTGACGGGAACGAGTAAATCTAGGGCTCCCGGCGATCCTGTGGCAGCGCCTCGGTTCCATCCAGCGACTGGTCACCGAGGGCGATGTCGCGCTCGCCCTGCGGCGGCATTTCGAACGGAGCGGGCTTTTCCTCCACTTCAGTCGTCGCGCGGAAACGTGGGAAGGCCTCTGGGTGTTCGGCCTGTAGCCAGTTGATCATCTGTTCGCGAATGTAGCAGCGCAGATCCCAGGCGCGGGGGCTGGTGCTGGCCGTGGCGAGGGCGCGGACCTGAATGGAGGTCTTGTCGGTCTCTGAGACTTGCAGGTTTACCACCTCGCCGTCCCAGAGGTCTGTCGACTTACAGATCTCTTCCAGCTTCTCACGCATGGCGGCGATGGGGGCGCGATAGTCGAGATACCAGAAGACCGATCCGATGATGGTGCCCGATTTCCGGGTCCAGTTCTGGAAGGGTTTCTCGATGAAATAGGTGAGCGGCACGATAAGGCGGCGCCGGTCCCAGATGCGGATGACGACGTAGAAGAGATCGATTTCCTCGATCCAGCCCCATTCGTTTTCAACGACGACAGCGTCCTCGATCCGGATCGGCTGGGTGAAAGCGATCTGGATGCCGGCGATGAGGTTGGACAGGACGGGCCGCGCGGCGAGGCCGACGGCGATACCAATGATACCGGCAGAGGCCAGAAGAGAAACGCCGAGCTGGCGCGCCCACGGCACCACGACAAGCGCGCTGGCCAGGGTAGCAATCGCGCCGACCACAACGATCACGCGGCGCATGACATCGAGCTTGGTCGCGATTCGGCGCGCTTCGAGATTGTCGTCGACATCGATCTCAAGCCGGTTCATCCGGCGCATCAGCGAATAGTCGATCAAGGAGACGACCGCCCAGCCAATGGCGATGATCGTCAGGAATTTCACGCCGATGAGTGTTGCGGATGTATAATCGGTGTCCGGCCAGCCAAAGCTTGCGGCCGCCCAGAGTGCGGCGGCGGCGAGAAGGATAAGGATCGGCAGACGCAGGCGCGCCATCCAGGATGATTTCTTTGGCTTCGACGTTTTCATGCATCTCCCATCGGGACTGGTGACTGTTGGGATGTTTAGCAGATTGTCTGCTTTCCTGCCCGACACTGTGAGCAGAGACACGCCGCGATCAAAGCCGCTGCACGGTCTTTATGCAGGGCTTGCCGTGGGCCGCGCAACGGCGTAGAGACCGCCTCTGACGGTGCCTGTCCTCATGGGGGACGGGTGAAAAGGGAAGCCGGTGTAAATCCGGCGCTGTGCCCGCAACTGTAAGCGGCTAGCCCTCGCCAAGATGCCACTGGAGCAATCCGGGAAGGCGGCGAGAAGGTGAGCATCCGCGAAGTCAGGAGACCTGCCGTCACGTCGTTTGCCCGCCGCCGGGATCAGCGGACAGGCAGGCGGAGTATCCTCCGTTTCACGACACATTTCGCGTCGGACAGGTCCTGTCCGGCTGGTTTTGTGATCGGGCTGGCCTTGTGTGCCGGGCCCTGTGTTCCGAGGAGTTCGGACAATGATGTATAAGTTTATTCCGATGGGGCTGTTCGCCCTTGCCCTGCCAGCGACGGCACTGGCGCAGGAAATTGGCGAGCGCCGTCTCGACTCCGTGATGGTGTCCGGTTTGCGCCCGGTGATCGATTCGCGTCTGACCGAAGACGTGTCGATCCTGACCGAGGAAGACCTCGAAATCCGCGACACGCCTTATGTGGCAGACCAGCTGCGGGCGGTCCCCGGCGTGGCGGTCTCACGCTCTGGCACTGTCGGTGGTCTGACGCAGGTGCGTCTGCGCGGCGCGGAAGCGAACCATACGCTGGTGCTGGTCGACGGGATCGAGTTTTCCGATCCGGTGACCGGGGAAACCGATTTTGGCCTGCTGACATCGCTCGGCATTAGCCGCATCGAAGTCCTGCGGGGAGAGCAATCATCGCTCTACGGGTCTGATGCCATTGGCGGCGTCATCGGCATCTATACGAGCGAGGAAGAAGGCCTTCGTGGTGATTTCGAGATCGGCAGCCGGGAAACGGTCCGTGGCTCGATTGGCGGCGGGACTGACCTTGGCGGGTTTAATCTGCAAGCCGTCGCCTCTGGCTTTACGACGGACGGGTATGATGTGTCCGGCCGCAATGGCGAAGCGGATGGCTCGCGCAATGGCGGATTTCTGCTGAAAGGGCAGGGCGAGGTTTTTAGCGGATGGAAGCTGTCCACGCTGGCGAGCTATCGCGATACCTATGCCGAGAGCGATCCTGACCTCGATTTCGATGGCCAGCTGGACAATGCAGACCGCAAGACAGACGGCACGCAATGGATGGTCGGCGCGGCGCTGGCTGGCGAGACCGGCCCGATCGATCACATCTTCCGGGCGAACTACAATGATGTGAACCGGGAAAACCGGGCTGACGGAAAATTCACCGATGAAACAACGGGTCAGCGCACAAAGGTGTCGTGGAGCCCGTCTTACAGCAAGTCGGGTGTCGTCGCCTATGTCGCGAGCCTCCTGATCGATTATGAGCGCGAGGATTATGAGCGCGTCTCCACCGATCTGGCGTATGGCGATCCAAATCAGAGCAAGTCTTTCGAAACCGTCGGCATTGCCGGTGAGTATGCGATCCGGGTCGGCGGCTTCAATGCGAACGCCTCCATCCGGCAAGACTTCAATGGCGATGATTTTGATGATGCCACGACCTACCGGGCCGGTGCGTCGTACACGTTCAATAGCCGCACGCGCCTCAGAGCCTCCTTTGGCCGGGGGATCAAAAACCCATCCTTTACCGAGCTTTTCGGCTACTATCCTGGCAGCTTCGTCGGCAATCCGGACCTTGAGCCGGAGACGTCGGAGAGCTGGGAAATCGGCATCGATCAGGAATGGAACAAGGGCAAGGCGTCGCTGACCTACTTCCAGGCTGACCTCGAAGATGAAATCTACACCGCATACACGCCGACCTTCGAGTCGACGGCGATGAACCGCGCCGCCAAGAGCGAGCGGTCAGGTGTTGAGGCGGCCGTGCAGATTGAACTCGCCAAGCGGCTGAACCTTCGGGCGCAGGCGACGAGCTTCACTTCCGAAAACGATACGGGCGTGGATGAAATCCGTATTCCGGAATGGACGGGCAGCCTCGCTGTGTCGTGGCAGCCTGTGAAGGATGGCGTGCGCCTTGGCGTGGCCCTGGATCATGTCGGTGAGCAGGACGACACCAATTTCGGTGTGTACCCGGCTGAGCTCGTGAAGCTGGACGCGTACACGCTGGTGTCTGCCAGCGCGGAATGGCCGATCAATGACCGGATCAGTCTGACCGTTCGCGGGGAAAACCTGTTTGATGAAGATACGGTCGATGTGTTCGGCTATGCGTCAGCAGGGGCTGCCGGCTTTATCGGGCTGAAGCTCAGATGAGAGCGATCGCGGTCCTCCTGATCTGGTTGACCGGCGCGCTTGCGGGCACTGCTGAAACGCCCGTCAAGCCGCGTGTCGTCTCGCTGGATTATTGTGCGGACCAGTTTGTCATGGGGCTTGCGGACAGGGACCAGATCCTTGCCGTGAGCCCGCATGCCGGACGCGCCTTCAGCCACCTGCGCGACAAGGCCAAAGGCCTGCCAGTCGTGCGGGCGCTGGCTGAAGACGTTATCGCGCTACAGCCTGACCTTGTCGTGCGCAGTTGGGGCGGCGATTCGCGGGCCCTGGCGTTCTATGAGCGCCTTGGCATCGAGGTGATCCAGATCGGTTATGCGTCGGACTTTGAAGGCGCTGCGCGGGTCACCCGGCAAGTGGGCGAGGCGCTCGGCCAGTCCGAGCGGGCAGAGGCGTTGGCCAAACGGCTCGGCTTTGGCGTGGCGGCAACCGGCAAGCGGGCGCTTTATCTCACGCCGGGCGGGGTCACTGCCGGAAAGGGGACAATGGTCGACGCGATTATGCAGGCGGCAGGACTTACCAATGTTGTGCAGGAGACAGGATGGATCAACCTGCCACTCGAGCAGCTTGTCCAGTCACCGCCAGATCGCGTGCTGGCGGCGTTTTTTGGCTTTGATGAGGACACTGCCTCAAACTGGAGCCTCAGCCGTCATCCGGTCATGCAGAGAGTTATGAAGAATGCAGAGACGATCGAACTCGACGAATCACGCCTGGCCTGTCCGGCCTGGTTTGTGGCGGGTGAGGCGGCCGATGTCGCCGATGCGGTGGCAAGCAAATGAGCCGGCTTAATCTCACCCTTGGCGTGCTCGCCATTTTACTGATCGCGGCCTCGGCAATGATCGGAACGGCCGACCTTTCGGCGGACGACCTCTGGTCGGGCCTGTTGGGCCAGACCGGGCCATCCTCGATCATCATCTGGGAGATACGGATGCCGCGGGCTGTCGCGGCGTTTGTGACGGGCGCCAGCCTTGGGCTTGCCGGTGCGGCCTTGCAGGGGCTGCTGCGCAACCCTCTCGCTGACCCCGGAGTCCTCGGTGTGTCGGCCTTTGCGTCGCTGGGCGCAGTGATTGCGCTCTATTTCGGGCTGGCGAGCCTCACCTGGCTGGCAGTGCCGCTGCTGGCGATCGGGTTTTCGGTCGTGGCGGTGATCCTTCTGCTGGTGGCGGCCGGTCCGAAGGGCGATACGGTGCGCACGCTGCTGGTCGGCATCGGCCTGTCGAGTGCGGGCGGGGCGATGATCGCGCTGGCGCTCAACCTTGCGCCCAATCCTTATTCGCTGGCTGATTTGATGAACTGGCTGCTTGGGTCTGTGTCGAACCGGTCCTGGGCTGACATCGTGCTCGTGTTGCCTGTGATGGCGCTGGGACTTGGCATCGTGCTGGTCGCGGGACCGGGCCTTCGGGCACTGAGCCTTGGAGATGAAACGGCGGCCTCGCTTGGCGCGCGGCCTGGACGGACCCGCGCTCTGGTGATTGCTGGCACATCCTTGCTGACAGGCGCGAGCGTCGCCATTGCTGGCGCGATCGGATTTGTTGGGATTGTTGCACCCCATATCGTGCGGCCATTTGTGAGGTCAGATCCGGCACGGTTGCTGGTTCCATCAGCGCTTCTGGCTGGCGTCATTCTGTTGGGCGCAGACATTGTAATTCGGGTGCTGCCATTTGACCGGGAGCTGCGGCTAGGCGTGGCGGCGGCCTTGTTTGGTGCACCTGTCTTCATCTGGATTTCAGCGCGTCTGACCCGGGGGCGTCTATGATAGAGATCGATATTTATGCGCCCGGTGTTCAGCTGGGCGACAAGACGGTGTTGCAGCCACAATCCTACCGTATGGCGCCGGGCGAGCTGGTCGGGCTGGTCGGGCCGAATGGCGCAGGCAAGTCGACGCTGTTGAAGCTGATGGGCGGCCTGCTCGCAAGCGCTGTCACGGACGTTCATGTGAACGGGAATGATATAGACTGGCTGAAACCATCTGTGCTGGCGCGTCAGGTGACGTGGCTGGCGCAAACACGGCAGTTGAGCTGGGACCTTCTGGTCGAGGATGTTGTTGCGCTTGGCCGGCATGCCTGGGGCGGCGGCCGGTTCGGACGGCTTGGAGAGGAAGATCGTGCCCGGGTGGTCTCCGCCATGGAAGAAGCGGGCGCGTCGGCGCTGGCCGGGCGGCACGTTCTGTCGCTGTCGGGCGGCGAACAGGCACGGGTGCATCTGGCGCGCTTTTTTGCGGGTGATGGCGACGTGCTCTTGCTGGATGAGCCACTGGCCGCGCTGGATATTGCCCATCAGCTGTCGATCATGGCGGCGCTGGAGCGCAAGCGGAGTGAAGGCAAGACAGTCTGTCTGGCGCTGCACGACCTCAGGCTGGCGCAGGCCTGGTGTAACCGGGTGATCGTGCTGGATAAAGGTGGGTGCGTTGCTGACGGGCCGCCCAGAGAAGCCCTGCACAATGATGTGTTGCACTCTGTGTTTTCGGTGGTTGATGCCGGCAACGGGGCTTTCAAGCCTGCCTGACGGGTGACAGCGGCGCAGACGAAACTTCGAGTCGTGTCCAATTCCGCAGACCGATTTAGCGCTTCATTAGGGATGGGATGCGAAAACGCCTGCCAGGAAAGGCGTTCTCAATGGCAGCCAAGAAAAAACACTTCGATGATCCGAACAAGCCAGCTTCGGTTGTGACGCCGGACGCTGCGCCGTCCCTGCGCGAGGCGGGTGAAACGCATAGCGAAGAGGTGAGTTCGTCGCCTGCGCGTGAGCTTCAGGAACATCTGGAGCAGAAGATTGCAGCCCCTTCACCAAAGCGCCAGATCATGGATATGGGACGGGTTCTGGCGTCGGCGTCCGGCATCACTGCGATCCTTGGCGTGTTCATCTTTTCCGGAATTTGGTAGCTCTGTTCTGGTATTGGCGCCGCAGACCCGTATGATCGCGCCCAGTCAGTGACTCGCGGACCGGAGGGCGTTTAATGGGAATTCGCAAAGCAGTATTGCCAGTGGCGGGGCATGGGACCCGTGTGCTGCCAGCTACGAAATCCATTCCAAAGGAATTATTGCCGGTCGTTGATCGACCTGCGCTGCAATATGTCGTCGACGAGGCCCGTGAAGCCGGTATCGAACACTTCGTCTTCGTGACCGGGCGCGGCAAAGGCGCCATCGAGGATTATTTCGACGAAGCTTACGAGCTTGAGCATTCGCTGTCGGCCAAAGCGTCCAAAGCCGAAATTCTCAAGGAGGTGCAAAGCACGAAGCTGCCTGCGGGCGCGGCGAGCTTTACCCGTCAGCAAGCGCCGCTTGGGCTTGGTCATGCGGTCTGGTGCGCCAAGGACATTATTGGAAACGAGCCTTTTGCCGTTCTGCTGCCGGACGTGATTGTGAGGGCAAAGCCCTCATGCCTGGCGCAGATGGTTGAGGCCTATGACAAGACGGGCGGAAACATCGTAGCGGTTGACCCGGTGCCGGAAGAGAATGTGTCGTCATACGGCGTCATTGCGCCGAAGTCCCGCGATGGGCGTCTGATTGAGATGTCCGGCATGGTCGAGAAGCCGCCGCGCGCTGAGGCACCATCCAATCTGAAGATTACCGGTCGCTATATCCTGCGTCCTGAAATCTTTGGGCTGCTGGAAGATCAGGGCAAAGGCGCCGGAGGCGAGATTCAGCTGACCGATGCGATGGTTCGATTGATGGAAAGCCAGCCTTTCTACGCCTACGAATTTGACGGCGAAGAGTTCGACTGCGGCTCAAAGGCTGGCTATTTCGAGGCGGTTGTTGCGCATGCGCTGAAGCATCCTGAAACAGCAAGTGAGGCAAAGCGCATCCTGTCCAAGTATCTGTGAGGTCATGCGCAAGTGCAGCGTCCTGCTTTTCCTGTAGTTCAAGGGCGGGTATAGCCTAATGAACGAGGAGAGCGCATGAGATTTCTTGTAACGGGCGCCGCCGGTTTTATCGGATCGCGAATTTCGAAATCCCTCCTTGCGGATGGCCATGATGTCATTGGTATCGATAACCTCAATGCCTATTACGATATCGCGCTGAAACAGGCCCGCCTGCACGAGTTGCAGCGGCATGACAATTTCCGCTTTCAGAAGCTGGATATTTCCAATCATGAGAAACTGCTGGCGCTGCCGGAGCGCGATTCGATTGATCGGGTGATCCATCTCGCGGCGCAGGCGGGTGTTCGGTATTCGCTCGAAAATCCGTTCGCCTATGCGCAGTCAAATATGACGGGTCATCTGGCGGTGCTGGAATTCTGCCGCCGGGCCGCGCGGGCGCCGCTTCTGGTCTATGCCTCATCTAGTTCTGTCTATGGGGACGATGCGGTCGCGCCCTTCAGCGAGGACGCGAATGTAGACCGTCCTGTTTCACTCTATGCGGCGACCAAGCGCGCAGATGAGCTGATGAGCCAGGCCTATTCCAAGCTCTATGATATGCGCCAGATCGGTGTGCGCTTCTTTACGGTCTATGGGCCGTGGGGGCGCCCGGACATGGCGTACTGGTCGTTCACAGACCGTATTCTTCGCGGCGAAACGATCCGCGTTTTCAATGGTGGCAAAATGAAGCGTGACTTCACCTTCATCGAAGACGCCATTGCCGGACTGAAAGCGATTGCGACGCGCCGTGCAGTCTTTGTTGAGGGCGAGCGCGCCCACAAGCTTTACAATATCGGACACAATCAGCCGGTCACGCTGATGGATTTCATTGCGACGATCGAGAAGGTCACTGGCAAGAAGGCCCGCATGGCGATGGAGCCGATGCAGCCGGGCGACGTGACGGAAACCTGCGCGGACATATCCCGCATGCAGGCCGACTATGGCTATAATCCGCAGGTTAGCCTGGAAGACGGGCTGTCGGCCTTTGTCGAATGGTTCCGGTCCCAACGCGTTGCATCTGGCGCTGCGTTCCGAACCCAGTAGAGCGTTCTGAATGATGCAATTGCCGACACATCAGACCGTGGTCGAGGCCGCCGAGCGGGTGCGGGCCCATGTCGTGCGCACGCCTGTCATCCGCAATGAAGCGCTGGATGAACGCGCCGGTGCCAGGCTCTTTATCAAGTGCGAAAATCTGCAGACCACGGGGAGCTTCAAGCTGCGCGGAGCGAGCAATCGGCTGCTGCAAATCCCGGAAGACGAGCGCGCCGCAGGTGTCGTGGCTTTCTCATCCGGTAATCACGCGCAGGGCGTTGCGCGCGCGGCCAAGCGGCTTGGCATGCCAGCGCTCATCGTGATGCCGTCCGATGCGCCTGCGATCAAGATTGCAGGAGTGAAGCGGGATGGCGGCGAAGTCCGCCTCTATGACCGCGAGCGTGAAAGCCGCGAGGCGATTGCAGAAGAGGAAGTCGAGCGCCGCGGCGCGGTGCTCGTGCCTAGTTTCGACGACCCTTACATCATTGCGGGGCAGGGCAGCGCCGGTGTGGAGTTTGCCGAGCAGATGGATGAGGCGGGCACGGTGCTGGACCACATCATCTGCTGTGCGGGCGGCGGCGGGCTGATCAATGGACTGGCGCTCGGCTACGACGCAAAGGCGAAGGGCACGAAGGTCTGGGCGGCTGAGCCGGAGGAGCATGATGACTGGCGACGGTCCCTGAAGGCCGGCGAAGTTGTCACCAATGCGCCGGGCACGCGCTCCATCTGCGATGCGATCCTGACGCCAGCACCGGGCAAGTTGACCTGGGCGCTGGGGCGAGAGCAACTCACGGGCGGCCTTGCCGTTAGCGATGCTGAGATCAGGCAGGCGATGCAGCTTGCGTTTTCAGAGCTGAAGCTGGTCGTCGAGCCGGGCGGGGCGGCGGCGCTCGCCTGCGCGCTGTTTGACTTGCCGGATGAGGCACGCGGAAAAAATGTCGGCGTGATCCTCTCAGGCGGCAATGTTGACCCGGCGCAGTTCGCCGAGATTATCGGCGCCTAGTTTTCCTTGAGGATGCGGGCCTTGTCGCGCTGCCAGTCACGTTTCTTGGCGGTCTCACGCTTGTCGGGCGCGCGTTTACCGGTGGCCACGCCGATCAGGAGCTTGGCGATCCCGCGCTCATTGAAATAGAGCTTTAGCGGCACGATTGTGCGGCCGGCACGCTCGACCGACTGGGCCAGCTTTGAGAGTTCCCGTTTGGAAACGAGCAGTTTGCGTCGGCGGCGCGGGTCATGATTGAACTGGTTGGCGCCTTCATAGGGCGGGAAATCGGAATTGATGAGCCAGAGCTCCCCATTTTCCACGCCAGCATAGGATTCAGCGATATTGGCGCGGCCATTGCGCAGGGATTTCACCTCGCTGCCGCGCAGCTCCAGTCCGGCCTCAAGCGTGTCTTCGACATGATAGTCGAACCGCGAGCGGCGGTTTTCTGCAACGAGGCCGTCATTACGGCCCTTGATCTGATTCTTCTTCGACATGTCGCTCTATATAAGACCGGCAATCGCCATTGCAGCGTCGATCTTCGCTCTGGCTGCAGCATCGGGCCCGACAATTGGCAGGCGGGTCTCAGGAGAGCAGAGGCCAAGCTGCGACAGCGCGTATTTTGCTGGGCCAGGCGATGGTGAGCAGAAGAGGGCTTTGTGCAGGGCGATGAACCGCTTTTCGATCTCCTGCGCCTTGGCAAGATCGCCGTTATCGACCGCAGTGTGCATGTCTGCCATTTCCTGCGGCGCGACATTGCCGGTGACCGTAATGCAGCCAACGCCGCCCATGGCGCGATAGCCGAGCGTCACAGGGTCTTCACCGCAGATCTGGACGAATTGTTCGCCTTCAAGGCCAGCGGCGTGAAGCGTGACGCGTGACAGGTCACCCGTTGCGTCCTTGATGCCGACAATGTTCGGATGTTTGCCGAGGCGTATCACCGTGTCTGGCTGGACGTCGGAGACGGTCCGTGCGGGCACATTGTAGAGAATGATGGGCAGGGCCACCGCGTCTGCAATGGCCGTGAAGTGGGCTTCGAGGCCTGCTTGATCGGGCCGGTTGTAATAGGGGCAGACACAAAGGGCGGCGTCAGCGCCGGCGTCCTTGGCATGCTGGACAAGGCCGATGGCTTCTCGAGTGGAATTCGAACCTGCGCCCGCGATGACCGGTATGCGGCCTTTTGCGACTTCGATACAAAGAGAAACGACCTCGCGGTGCTCCTCATGGCTCAGCGTAGCGGACTCGCCGGTCGTGCCGCAGGGGACGAGCGCGCCCGCACCGCACTCGATCTGGCGCTCGACCAGGTCGGCAAATGCGGTCTTGTCGATGGCCCCATTTTTGAATGGAGTGACCAGCGCAGGAATGGAACCATGGAACATCGTAATCTTGCCGCGATTTATTAGTTGAACACTTTGAATTGGACTCACTGGCGTTCTGTGTGACACGTCAGCTAATATTAGAAAACAGGCAGGGCTTTATGCGCGTTAGCACATACAAGGCAACATTCGCATCTTTCTTACTGATATCAACAGCATCGCTGGCATCAGCGGCAATGCCGGCAACGCCGGGCCTCAAGCCTGACCTCGTTCCGGCGTCTTCGGTGGTGTCTACCACAGACGCTGCGATCCTGCGCGATGCCATCAACGCAGCAGATAGCGGCAATTGGACCGAAGTTCGCCGTCTTGAGGCGCAGGCGCGGGACGAGACCGTGCGTCAATTGATCCGCTGGTATCGCGGGCGCGGCGATGTCGAAATGTCCTTCGATGAGCTGAGCGGCCTGTTACGGACGCAGGGCGACTGGCCCTATATGACGCGGCCGCAAGTGCGTGCAGAAGAGGCGATTGCTGATTCGACTCTGTCGATGGAAGATCGAATCGCCTGGTTCGACTCTGTTGGTGGGCCTGTTTCCGGCGAAGGACGGGTCGCGCTGGCAGAAGCTTACCGCGCGACCGGCAATTCTGCCAAGGCGACCGAAGTCATCCGCGAAGCCTGGCACCGCAACACGCTGGACAATGAGACGACGCAGTTTGTGCTGGACACATATGGCAGTGTTCTGACGCAGACCGACCATCAACAGCGCGCCGATTTCCTGCTCTGGACGAACCAGCGCTCGGCCGCCTCGCGCCTGTCGCCCTATGTCGGCAGCGACTGGCAGAAGCTGATAACCGCGCGCAGCAAGCTGCAGGCGCGTGCAGCTGGTGTCGACGCGGCGATCGATGCGGTTCCAGCGTCGCTGATCAACAATGATGGTCTCGTTTATGACCGAGCGGTCTGGCGCCGTAAGGCCGGACAAGGGTCTTCGGCCTATGTGCCTCTGCTGGAGCAGGTGGACGGTAACAGGATACCGGAGGCCGGGCGCAATGAGTTGTGGAATGCAAGACATGGTCTGATCCGCACCGCGCTCCGGGAAAAGAATTACAAGTCGGCCTACGCGCTCGCGAAGAACCATGGTCTGTCGTCAGGCAATAATTTTGCCGAGGCGACGTGGGTGGCTGGCTGGACGGCGCTGCGCCATCTGAAAGACCCGCAAGCGGCATTGGTGCACTTCAAAGCGCTGGAGGAAGGCTCATCGACGCCCATCAGCCAGGCACGTGCGCTCTATTGGCAGGGCCGCTCGCATGACGCGCTGGGCAATCCCGGCGCGGCGATGCAGTACTATGAGCGTGCGGCGCAATATCCTTACGTCTATTACGGCCAGCTCGCTGCAGAGAAGGTCGCCAAGACGCAGCTCTATCTCGAAAAACAGGCGGATGTGACGGAGGCGGATCGCAACTCCTTTTACAGCCGTCCGCTGATCCGCGCGATGCGCCTGCTCGCGGAGAACGGACAGGCCGCGGAGTTCCGCCAGTTCGCCTATCATGTCGATGACATGCTCGACAGCGAGGCGGACTACATCCTCCTGTCGGAAATGTCGTCAGATTACATGTT
Source organism: Henriciella litoralis (assembly GCF_002088935.1). Lineage (NCBI taxonomy): Bacteria > Pseudomonadati > Pseudomonadota > Alphaproteobacteria > Hyphomonadales > Hyphomonadaceae > Henriciella > Henriciella litoralis. The sequence goes on along the minus strand of NZ_NCSS01000004.1, from coordinate 34,279 downwards.
CCAGGACATTGGCGTGCGCGGGGCTAAAGCCGGGCTGGCCAAAGGGCTGGTTGCGACTGAAGCGGTGTTCCCTGTCCCCGATTACCAGCTGCAGAGAGAGCCGCGTGTCGAGCGCGCCATGATGTATGCGCTTGCGCGGCAGGAAAGCGAGATGAACCCGTCAGCGGTGTCGCATGCCAATGCGCGCGGCCTGATGCAGTTCATTCCAAGTACGGCGCGCACAGAAGCCCGTAACATTGGGCTCGATTATCGCACCTCATGGCTGACCGATGATCCAGGCTACAACATGACGCTGGGCGGCGCCCATCTCGATACGCTGCTCGGCCAGTTCAATGGCAGCTATATCATGGCAGCTGCGGCCTATAATGCCGGGGCGTCTCGCCCTCGTCGCTGGATGCAGGAATATGGCGATCCGCGTGCCGGCGAGGTGGATGTCATCGACTGGGTGGAGTTCATCCCGTTTGCCGAGACCCGCAACTATGTCCAGCGCGTGCTGGAAAATACGCAGGTCTATCGCCAGAGACTGGCCGGTGAGCCGGTTGAGGTGCGCCTCAGCGAAGACCTGAACCGCGGTAAATTCTGATCGGTTGCGAAGGCCGTCGATCAGCCCTTGTTTCTGAAAGCCTGAAAACGAAAAGGCCACCCGTTTGGGTGGCCTCCGTGAGCCGGCTTGGCTCTGAATCCTGACAGGGCACAAGGCCTTGTCGATGTTGTGCTAGCAAACGAAGAGAGGTTGCTCTCCAAGTCCACCAGCCCGAACGGACCCAATCGCCGTACCTGGTTTCTCACTCGACATTGGATCACCTCCTTTCAGCTGTTTGAACAGAACACCGACCGCAAAAAATCTGTGCCGGTGATTCATATAAAACATGACTCGCGCTAAATGGAAGATGAACGACGAAAAAGCCCGGCATTTCAAAGGAAATGCCGGGCTTTTGAATATGGGGTATCAAACTTGACTAGTTTGACAGGATACCGATGGCGAGGCCGATAATGGCGCCTGTTGCAACCGATGCGAGGACTGCGTCGCCGCTATAGCGGTCACGAACCCAGTGGTGGCCTTGCGGCGGGGCGTAGAGGCCGTAGCTGCCATAATCACTGATCACGATCGTGTTCGGATTGTACGAATACCGGCTGCCGATGTGATAGCGTGGATGGCTGTATCCGGAATTATAGTAGTACCTCACCGACGGGCGGCTGTAGGAATAGGCAGGGCGATTGTAATAGTACTGCCGGACAACCGGGCGGCGGTAGGTATGGCTTGGTGCCCGATAGTAGTTGTTTGAATAGTGCCGGCCGCGATTGTAGTCATAGCGGTTATTATCACGACGATTCCAGTCACCGTGCCGACGTCCGCGGTCATAGCGGTCGTTATGGCGGTCGCCGCGATTGCGATGACGATCACCGCGATCGCTATGATGTCCGCCGCGATCATAATGACCTCGGTCACCACGGTCGCCCCGGCGCTGGTCAGCCATGGCTGCCGGTGTAAGTGTTACCAGAACAAGCGCGCTCGCCGCGCTTAGCTTTGACAATAAGGAAAAGAGGGCCATCTGGGGTCTCCTAGGGTGTTGACCGCCAGCGGTCCGGCGGGTGGTTTTCAGCAATATTAAAGCGTTAACTAATCCTACAGTTCCCAGCTTGAACCTTAGCTGAACAGGTCCTTCATCATGAGCGCATCAAAAGATCTCGAAATAAACGACGAAATTACAGTGCCTTATTGGGAGCTCGTCGAAACCTTCACGCGGGCATCGGGGCCGGGTGGGCAAAATGTGAACAAGGTTTCGACGGCTGTGCAGCTGCGCTGGAATGTCGATGCCTCGAGCGTGCCGCCTCACATCAAATCGCGTTTCCGCCAGCTCTGGAAGAACCGGATTACCAAGGATGGCGATGTGATCGTCGATGCGAGCGAACATCGCTCTCAGGCGCGCAACCGGGACGAAGCGCGCGAGCGGTTGATTTCGATGATCCAGAAGGCGACCCGCAAGCGAAAGCGCCGAATTCCGACGCGGCCCGGGCGAGGGGCCATTGAGCGGCGCATCAAGGCCAAGAAGGAAACAGGAGAAAAGAAGGCGCTGCGCGGGAAGGTCACGCGGCAGGACTAGGCTCTGAGGCAAACAAAAAAAGCGCCGCAAACAGATGTCTGCGGCGCTTAAGTTTTTCAGCTGGTGCGATGTGGACCTATTCGATCACGGCGCAAGCCACACGGGCCCCTGCGCCGCCAATTGGCTGGCTCATATGATCGTCGCGGCCTTCATGGATGATCGCGGCACTGCCATCATCGTCCAGGATGTCTGACATGGCGACGAGATTGGTGAAGGTTTCATACTCAACTGAGCCGTCTGCAGCGACATAGAGGTTGGGCAGATCGCCCTTTTCCGGGCCATCCGGATTGAGCAGGCCGTGGCCGCCTTCAATCTTGCCGATGTGGCCGCCGGATGCCTTATATTCTCCGGTGTCACTGCAATCACCAGTCTGGTGCAGGTGGATTGCGTGCCAGCCGGGCTCAAGGCTGCCCTCTTCAATTGAGACGTTCATCGCAATGCCGTTCGGCCCTTCGATGAGGTTGACCGAGCCGATCGTGTTGCCGTCGACGCCCATCAGGTCGCCGGTGGCGCGCATCATCGATGGGATGGATTTTGGTCCATCCATGCCGGCGTCGTCAGGGATCTGGTCCTGTGCTTCGGTTGGTTCTGGCGGCGGTGTTGCGGCTTCTTCCTGCGCGTTCGACGTCTGCTGGGAGCAGGCGAAGAGGACGGCGAGCGATGCAACTGCTGCTGATGTTGTCAGATAGCGTGTCATGAAAATCTCCTTGGTTCTGAGGTCCGGACCTGTAATCAGACCTGATAAAACAACACTTCCCCAAGGTATCTGTTCCGTAAAGGCAGGCAATGGCAAGAATAGACCGCGCAGACCGGATCCTCGTTGAAACCGGCGCGTTCGAGACGCGCTCGGCGGCGCAGGCGGCGATTGCGGCGGGCCGTGTGCAGGTGAACGGCAGGGTCGTGACCAAGCCGTCGCAGAAGATATCGGCTGAAGACCGGATCGAGGCCGAGGCTGCGCATCCATGGGTGTCGCGCGGCGGCGTGAAGCTCGCCCATGCGCTGGACGTGTTCGCTGTGGACCCGTCTGGGCGCCACTGCCTGGATGTGGGGGCGTCCACGGGCGGGTTCACCGATGTGCTCCTGTCGCGCGGGGCGCGGTCTGTCGTGGCGGTAGATGTCGGGCGCGGGCAGCTTCATGCGAAGATTGCAGGCGATGCACGTGTGACGTCCCTGGAAGCGACGGATGCAAGGGCGCTGACGGCGGACATGTTGGGCGAGGCGCCATCGCTTATCGTTTGTGATGCGAGCTTCATTGCGCTGGAAAAGCTTTTGGCCGTGCCATTGTCGCTCGTGGGGGAGGGGGCAGAGCTGGTCACACTGTTCAAGCCACAGTTTCAGGTGGGCCGCGAGAATGTGGGGAAGGGCGGTCTTGTGAGCGACCAGGCGGCTGTGGAGCGCGCTGAGGCGGCGTTCTGCGACTGGCTGGTGGAGCAGGGCTGGCGTGTCAAAAGCCGCGCTGATAGCCCTATCCGGGGCGGCGATGGCAATCGCGAGCGACTAGTCTACGGCGAGATTAATCGTTGAGCCGCCGCCTTCCTCGAACTCAATGCTGGATATTGACCCGATCTCGCCTTTTAGTACGCCGATGAAATCGTTTCGCGCCTGCTCATATGTCGGGCGACCGCGATAAACCCGGAATAGTCCAATTTCGCTCTCAGAAAGCGCGCCAGAGAGATACCAGACGCCGCGGGGGTCGTCCTTGCCGTCGTCGAGCAGTGAAGTGAGGCCAGTGATGCCTCGAGTGATTTTCAGCGCTGCGGGCTCAACAAGACCATCAAGGGTCGCTCGGGACATCTGCCAGGCGTCGGGCTGCGCGGAGGGGGACGCCGTCATCAGCCACGCGGTATTGTTTCCTGCGAACTCAGTTACGTAGCAGGCATCATCGGCAAGTTTGTCATCTGCTTTTTCGTCAGGTGATTCAGAGTCGGCTGCAAAACCGGTGAGTATGGCTAGCAGAATTTCTGTTTTTTGATTGAGACTGTCAGCTTCGGGCGAAGGATTTTCGCGCCAGTCGACACACGCGTCGAGGCGTTCGCGGGCTTGTGCCTGGGTGGACGTGAAATCAGTTATACCACCATTCGGAATGGTATCAGGCGTGCTCCACGACGCACGAACCTTGAAAGACCAGCCATCGATCTCGCACGCCGTTACTGAGGACTTTTCCGGGCGCGCGGGATCACTGATGTCCATGGTGGCGGAGAGGCAGTTGTCCAGCGGTTTTCCGCCAAAGGCCAGATCGAGGGACTTTGTGTCGGAGATGTCACCGAACAGGCCAGCCTGACGCATGGCATCGAGGCCGCTTTTTACAATGGCGTCCGGCACTGCGCCTGTGCCGTACCACGACATGTAAAAGGTCAGCGTGGAATCACCGCCCGGGGAATTGTAGCCGCAGCTGACATCACGACCCGTCAAGCTGAACTGGACGACCCGTGTCAGCTGGTGGCCGTCTATATCAAACGGGCAGACAAGACCGCTCAATCCGTGAACGGCCTGCTGCGTCTCCTGCGAGATATCAAAGAAGAATGCGTCGCCATTTTCGAGCGGAAGGCTCTTCTCTTCAAGAACACCGCCATTTTCCGGGGCCGCTAAAGCGGAACCAGCAGAGGCGATGCCCAGACAGAGGAGAGCAACTACCCGCTTCATGGCGAGGCCTTAGCCTGCCGGGCCGCGGCGGCTGCCGCTTTCTCGGCGCGACAGGAAGGCGAGGCGTTCGAAGAGGGCGACATCCTGCTCATTCTTGAGAAGCGCGCCGTGCAGTGGCGGCGTGAGCTTGTCAGGGTCCTGCTCTTTCATCGTCTCAAGATCGATATCCTCGTTCATGAGGAGTTTCAGCCAGTCGAGCAGCTCGCTCGTCGATGGCTTCTTCTTCATGCCAGGCACTTCGCGCATCGAGTAGAAGGTCGTCAGGGCCTCGCTCACCAGCTTCTGTTTGATGCCGGGATAGTGAACGTCGATGATCTGTTTCATCGTCTGCTCGTCCGGGAATTTGATGAAGTGGAAGAAGCAGCGGCGCAGGAAGGCGTCCGGCAGCTCTTTCTCATTGTTCGAGGTGATGATGACGAGCGGGCGCTGTTTGGCCTTGATCGTCTCATCGGTCTCGTAAACGTAGAACTCCATCCGATCGAGCTCTTGCAGAAGGTCATTCGGGAATTCGATGTCGGCCTTGTCGATCTCGTCGATCAGCAGGATCGGGCGCTGGTCAGAGGTGAACGCCTCCCACAATTTGCCCTTCTTGATGTAGTTGGAGATGTCCTTGGCGCGCTCATCGCCCATCTGGCCATCCCGCAGGCGGCTGACCGCATCATATTCGTAGAGGCCCTGTTGCGCCTTTGTGCTGGACTTGATGTGCCACTCGATCAGCGGAACGCCGAGCGCTTTTGCCACCTCAATCGCCAGCACCGTTTTGCCGGTTCCGGGCTCGCCCTTGATCAGCAATGGGCGTTGCAACGCGATCGCAGCGTTGACGGCAACCCGCAGATCTTCGGTTGCGACATAGTTCTCGGTGCCTTCAAAACGCATATGGGTCTCCAATTCCTCACTGCCGTCGATGATAGACGCCCGGTCGCCAAGGGCAACCTCCAAGTCACCCCTGCCTTTGCGTAAATGTGCAGCCCTTTCGGAAACAAGAAATTTTCAAGACGGTGGTAACCTTTACAGTTTTAAGTATAAGGGACCGAATCGGGCCGAACGAATTGCTGTGGGGGGCGATTATGCCTCTAAAATTGTCGCTGAAGCCGCTAGAGGCTGTTGTCATCAACGAAGCCGTGATCCGCAATGGGGAACGGCGCGGTACGATGCTGCTTGAGACAAAAGCGCGGATTCTGCGCGAGCGCGACATCATGTTTCCCGAAGATATCCGCACGCCGCATGATGCGGTCTATTTCGCGGTCATGCAGATGTATCTGACCGGTGAGGCCAGCGGATTGCTGTACGATGGCGCCATTTCAGCGATCGCGGACCTGATGGCGGCCACGCCTGACGAGTCCGAGCGCGAAGATATTCTGAATATTGCACGACAGGTCGCTGCCGGAGATCTGTACAAGGCGCTTGGGTCTTGCCGGAAACTGCTGAGACGCGGATTTAGCGAGGCTGGCCATGGTTGAGTGCAACGCAAAAAAACTGGATACACTCGCGCCGATTGTGAGCCTGGACGAAGGCATCGAACTGCTTGAAAAAGGCAAGGCTGATGCGTGCATCCGGATCGATTTCGGCAATGGGCTGACCGGTGAAGCGACGAGCGCCAACGATTTGGACAATCTGCTCCAACGGGCTCGCGGATTACGCCTGATCACGATCATGTCAGAGAACAGAAACGTTGAGCGGCCGGCAAGTATGCGTTCTGGCAGCCCAACCTTGCACGCTGTCACTGAAGAAATACTGGACGCGTTGCGTCAGTCCAGCTAGTGCGCCGCCCATGACAGGCGACCTTCTCTCCGTATTCACAGCATCCTTCGTGACGTTCTTCGTCCTGATCGACGCGCTTGGCGTTGCGCCGATCTTTGCGTCGCTGACGGCGAAAGGCGATGCAAAGTATCGTCGCAGCATGGCGATCCGATCAATCCTGGTCGCGACGGTCATCATTTTCGGCTTTGCGTTTTTCGGCGCCTGGTTGCTGCAGCAGCTTCACATCACGATTGACGCCTTCCGGGCCGCTGGCGGCGCGCTTCTGTTCCTGATCGCGCTGGACATGGTGTTCGAGAAACGGACCGAGCGGCGGGAAACACGCGCCGACGAGTATCTGGAAGAACACGAAACACTTGAAGATGTTTCGGTCTTTCCAATCGGCATCCCGATGCTGGCCGGGCCGGGCTCCATTGCGACGGCCATGCTGTTCATGTCGGAATCGGCGAACTGGATGACGCAAGGGGCGGTGCTATTGGCGATTGGCCTCAACATGCTGCTGTGCCTGATTGTGTTCCTGCTGGCGTCACCGCTTGTGAAAGCCATGGGTGAAAGCGTCGCCGGTGCGATTACACGGATTTTCGGTGTGATCCTGGCGGCCTTGTCGGTGCAATTGCTGATCGACGGCCTGACCGGTGCGTTCGCGCTGAACTAGGGTCTAGCGGTGATATCGGTCCTGGGGCGTCATTCGACCCAGCGCGGAATAAGTCGACCAGCACAGCGCGATCACGATGGCGAGCAATGCCAGAAGCTGCAGTATCAGCGAAGTTGACCATTGCACGCCGATCTGAGCGAGCGACGTGACACTACGGCCGATCTGCTTGGTCAGGGCGACACCGCGATCACCGCCTGCTTCGGCGACGAGCCGCATTTTCTTCACGTCTTCAGGGGTTTCGGCCACTTCGAGCATCGTCATGGCGCCTGTCGGGCTGGTGAGCTTGGCGATGCGGGCGATGAAGAAGAGGTCCCGTTCAAGCCGGGCCATGCCGTCAGCGTCAATCGCAGACTGGTAGGCGGCCAGGACGCGGCGTTCACGCTCTGCATTGGGGGCAACGCCCACAAGGGCGCGGCGAAGGCTTGCCAGTGTTTGGGCTTCCGGCATGGCGAGGTCCACGCGCTGGATGATATAATCGGTGTACTGGGGCGTCAGTCGGCGGGCCCGCGACGCGCCGCGAAGGACTGAAATTGCGCTGCGATAGGTGTCTTCAACTGCCGGATCATCCTGCTGCAACTGGCTGATTGCGATCAGGCGCAGCTGCGTTGTGTTGACCGGTTCACCATTGGCCCAGCGCTGTGAGCGGCGCACAAGATCTGAATTGTCGCCGATGAGCGTGAAGGACTGTGACGGCTCGGTTGTGGCCGGCGTATCGGAAGGCGCTGCGTCGGCCGGTGGAGACTCAGCCACGCTCTCGTTTGAGGCGATGTCGCTGTCGGCTTCAGCATCTGCGTCGCTGTCGGATGGCTCTTCAGACGTCGGTGCCGGGTCCGTCGAGGTCAGCACCTGGGGGCGTTCTATCGCGCGTTGATAGCTTGCCCGAACGTCATTCGGCAAGAATAGGAGCGCCGCATTCGTCAGGCGCTGATCGTTATCCCCCGACTCCTCGGCGGCTGCTGCGGCCAGAATGGCGCGCGAGTCTTCGCGGTCAAGCATGACGGGCGCGGCGAGCAGATAGCCGCGTGCGGCTGAGAAGTCCCGAACGTCCAGCTCACTGGCGATATGGTCGGCCCAGACCTGGCGCGTGCCGTCGCCACTGGAAAACACGGTCTCAAACGCCTGATCAATTTCCTGGCGCGTTTCCTTCAGCGCCTGGGCGTCTGGCGCGTCGCCCACGCTTTCGGCCGTGTAGGCGTTTACCAAGACACGCGTTCCCAGCACGGCCAGGAGAATCAAAAGGCTGTTGAAGACCAGTGCCTGACGCCACGCGCCCTTGGTCTCCCTATCTCGTCGGAAATGAATGCGGGCCATAAAGGACCTGACCTTGAGATTACAGAACTGACCACCACCGGCATACCCGGCAAGTTTCATACCGCACTGGACCGCAAATGATAGCAAGAGCGGGTTGCAGGCGACATTGGGCTGATTCCCGGGCTCGCCATAAGCCGGGCGAATTCAGGCCGCATTCAGGTGCCATATGGTTTCTACGCTAAATGCAATGTGGAATTGCGCGAAAGGCCGACACGCATTATAGCGCCGCCTTGTTGGAGGAATGGATATTATGACTAACTCAGGCACTGAGGACTATGTCCCAACCGAGGGTGAAGAGTTCATGAACCCTCGTCAGCAAGCTTTCTTTCGCGCCCGTCTGGAGAAGTGGAAGTCGGACATCCTTGCGGGGACTAAATCAACCATCAACAATTTGCAGGAAGCCTCTAGTAACTTGCCGGACGTCGTCGACCGTGCGTCTTCGGAAAGCGACAAGGCATTGGAGCTTCGTACGCGTGACCGTCAGCGGAAGCTGATTTCAAAAATCGACGCGGCCCTGCGCCGTATCGATGAAGGGACTTATGGTTACTGCGACGAAACAGGTGAGCCGATCAGCCTGCGCCGGCTGGAAGCACGCCCGACAGCGACGCTGAGCCTGGAGGCCCAGGAGCGTCATGAGCGCAAGGAGCGCACCGTCCGGGACGACTAAGCGCGACAAAGTTTGCTAAACTGAATCAAAACGGCAGCGTCTTTCGATCGCTGCCGTTTCTTTGTCATCACCCAACGCCCGGCGGTTCTGTGTGCCGGTCCGTTGAGTTGAAACATGTCATATGAATCCGAATCAAAGATTACCCGGATGTTTCGGACAGATTAATCCAGCCCCGTCTTCGTAAATTTTAAGCGCGCTGCTGTTTACTTCGGGCGCCCAAAAATATGCGAAATCCACCGATTCTCTGCAGACGGACTCAGAAATCCTAACGACTCATTAACCAGCGCAAGCCACTAATGGTGGGACTATAAGGCGGGATGGCATGCAGGGCTCGGCATCAAATGATGAAGATTGGTCAATGTCCGCACGGCGCGAGCGGGCTGTCATGAGAGATATGCCCGGAGATGACGCGGCGCCGAAGGGCGCTGGCAAGCGAGGATCAAACATCGTGCCACCGACCGGTTTTGTAGATGACTTCAAATTGCCGACCGGACGCGGCATCCTTTCCAAGGAAGAAATCCAGGCGCTGCTGCGCCCGAGCAATCTGCCGACGATCAATGCCGATGAACCCAAACAGTCAGGTGAACGCCCGCTTGATCTGGACCGGGACCTTGAAAGCCGTCCGGACTATGCAGCTGCAGAAGGGCGCCGGATTGCAGCGCGCTTGTCGCGCGCATTCGGTCAGCATGCCGGTCTGAAAGCGGCCCTGTCCTTTCGTAAGGCGCAAGAATTTGACGGTTTCGAAGCGACGATGACCAAACGCCTCGGCGGGGCAGGCGCGGCCTATCTCTGCTTTGGTGAACGCCACGGCGATATTTCGCAGGTTATTTTCCTCAGCCCTTCAGTCGTGGACAGGCTGATCACAGTGGTTTGCGGCGGCGGCGCGACATCTGCCCCGGTTTCAGCTGCGCGGGAATTGAGCGCAATCGACTGTGCGCTGCTCGAGCCGGTGATCGCGCCATTCTCAACCATGATGGGGCATGATCTCAGCTTTATCGGGATCGAGACGGACGCGGACTTCCTGGAATCCATCCTCCCGGTCGATACCGGTGAGGAGTTCTGTTTCACGGTGCCGTCAATCGGAAGCGCAAGCGATATCTCATTGCTGAGACTGAGCGCTGACGAGGAAGCGACTGCTGACCGCGTTTCGCCACTGAACGCACATCAAGCACCAGTGACCGCGCTTTTGACGGCCCGCATCGCATCTTTGAGCGTGCCGGTGAGTCGTCTGTCGAACCTCAAGCCAGGCGACACGATGCTGCTGGGCGTGCCAGCCGACCAACCGGTCGAGCTGTTGTCAGGCGGCCGCGATGGACGCGTCGCTTTCGAAGGTGATGTTGGCCGCAAGGGCAACAGTATGGCAATCCGGATCAAGAAGCGCTGCCAGCGATAGGCAGCGCTCTCAATTCTTCTAGTGCGTATCTGCCGGCGTTTCGCCCGCCTGACGGGAGCTAAGCTCGCGTTCGCGCTGGGCCCAGAGCCGCTTCTGGTAATTCGTTGAGATAACATCAGTGATCACCAGCACACCGACGACGAGATAGAAGCTCGACTTCGACATCGCTTCGATCGGGAAGGTGAAGATGTGCATGTGCGCAAGGTGTGCGCCCTCGGTCACCAGCAGGACGCCGACCAGGAACAGGATGAAGAGGCCAAGCACTTCATACATCCGGTTCCTCTTGAGGAATTCAGCCACATAGTCCGCCATCAGCATCATCACGATGCCGGAGGCGATGATCGCGATGGTCATGATGGTGACCTGATAGCGGGTCTCGGTGACGCCATCGATCGTCTCCTTGACGTTGGCAATCGCCATCGCTGACAGGATGGAGTCGAAGGAGAAGACGAGGTTCATCGCGACGATCATCAAGATGGCCTGCGTCACCGATTTCTTGCCTGTCTTGCCGTGAGCGCCGACCTCATCAATCGTCAGAAGATGGGTAATCTCCTTGATGGCTGTGTAAATGATGAAGCTACCGCCGGCGAGCGTTACCAGGGCCTGTAAGGTGAACTCACCGTCGAACACGCGCGGAATGGCGATGGCGAACAGCGGCTCCGCAAGCAGGCCGAACAGGCTGACAATGATGATCAGCAGAATGACGCGGAAGACCATCGCCAGGCCGATCCCCCAACGGCGCACCATGGGGGCGTTCTCGCCGGTACGTTTCGATTCGATGGAGATGTAGAGAAGGTTGTCAAAGCCCAGCACCGCCTGGAGCAGGAGCAGCATGAGCAGCGTGAAAAACCCGCTGGTGGTGAAAAGATCGCCGAAAATCTCAGGCATGTCGGGCCCCGCTAGTGAACTGATGTGTCCCTCTAACTGGCGCGATGGTGGCCACTAGGCAAGCGAGAGGGCGGAAACGGTGGACAATCTCGTGGACAAACCGGCCCCACACGCCTTTGCGGGCAAAAATTAACACTTCTTTCGAATTGGTTAACCATTCACGGCCAGAAATGCCGGCGAGTGTGCCGCCGGGCCGTGCAGTGCAATTGGCGTGGCGGTAGTATAAACTTAGCGAATCGCCGAAATGGCGCACATCCGCTGCGGCAGGAGTTGGCGCAATGAAACTGCAAGCTTCGAACGAAACTGAAAAAGCTGGCGAGAGCCTGGACGATATGGATCCCGATACGGAGATGAGCCGGACGGACATGTTGCAGCTCGCCTTCTGGGGATGCCTCCTGATCGCGGTTGCAGCCGCCAGCGTCGCCATCGCCTGGCCACAGGCTGTCGGCGGGACAGGGCCAGTGCTTCTGATCTCGATGGCAGCAGGCGGTATGGTGTTCCTGCTCTGGGTCCTGAAGGGGGCCGGACGGCGCCTTGGCCTGTTCCCTGAGAAGGGCGCTGCAGAAGAGGCGGTTGCGAATGCCTCACCGCGCTTTGGCTGGATTGAGTCGCTGGATGAAGCGGTTCTTATTTCCGATCTTGGCGGTGCGCCGATTGCGGCGAACGTTCACTATAAAGAGCTCACGCAGATTGCGCTTTCGGGCCAGCCGGATTCGGCGAGCCCGGTTGCGGTTGACCGTATTTTCAGTGCTGTGCCGGGCCTGGCTGCGCCCGTCTTCCGCCTGTCCAAGGCGGCAAAGGCAAGCGAATCGCGCCGCGAGATTTTGCCAGCGATCACGATCGGACCGGACGCGCTGCCCGTGCAGTACGAAGTTACCGTTGCGCCGCTGCCGAGAGAGCGCGTGATCTGGCGTCTTCGTCAGCTCAATGCGGCCGTTGATGGGGCAGGGGCCGCCGACATGAAGGCGCTCTATGTTGAAGATGCGCCGCTTGGCTTCTTTGCGGCCAAGCCCGACGGCACGATCACCTATGCCAATAACTGGGTGCGTGAGCTGATTGGCCTGCATGAGACGACGCACAAGGTTCGCCTCGACGATATCATGCGCCCTGAGTTTGTGCGGATGCTGGCCAAGGACCGCAAGAGCGGCGCGCCGGGCCGCGCCGACATCATGATCCGCACCCGCGATGGCGTTGAAATGCCGGTGCAGACGATCACGACCTGGACCGGCAAAGGCGTTCAGGCGCAGGGACGCACCATCTTGCTGACCAATGCGCAGGCCGGGCTTGGCCGGGAAGGGCGCTTTCCAGCTTCGGCGAGCCGCCCGGCGCAGGCTGGCGGTGATCCGATGTTTGACGATGCACCGTTTGGCGCGGTGCGCCTTGAAGGCAATTCGGTCGAGAGCGCCGTTATCATGGACGCCAACCGCGCGCTTCTTGAGATCGCCGACGGCAAGTCAGCGCCTGGCACGCGCTTTGCCGATCTCTTCGTGCAAGACGCTGAAGAACCTGATGCGCTCGCCGCCAAGCTGGTCGATGCGGTCGACAAGCCGGTCGGGCTGAAGCTTGCGGGTGATGACCCTAAGCACGTCAACGTCTTCGTGACGCTGGACGCAATGGGGCGCCCTTCGGTGGCCTACATCATCGACATGACCGAGCAGCGCGAGCTGGAACTGCGCCTGGCGCAGGGCGAGAAGATGCAGGCGATTGGCCAGCTGGCCGGCGGCGTCGCGCATGACTTCAACAACGTCCTGACGGGCATCATGCTCAACAATGATGAGCTGATGAGCAAACACCCCGTCGGTGACCCGTCTTACGAGTACATCAAGAGCATCTATGAGTTCTCGGTGCGCGCGAAGGATCTGGTCCATATGTTGCTCGCCTATGCGCGTCAGCAGACCTTCAAGCGCGAGGTTTTCAATGTCTCGGACTTCCTGTCAGAATTCTCCATCCTGATCCGCCAGATCCTGGACGAGCGGATTGAGTTCAAGACTGTGCACGGGCGTAATCTGCCGTATATCAAGGCGGACAAGAACCAGCTTGAAACGGCGATCCTGAACCTTGTGACCAATGCGCGTGACGCGATGCTGCTTTCGGGCCGGACCGGCGGAAGCCTGACGATCCGCACGGCGGCAGCGTCAGCCGAAGACGCGCACGCGCAGGGCTTTGGCTATGTTGACGATGGCGACTATCTGCTGATCGAAGTCGCCGATACCGGCCACGGCATTCCTGAGAACATTCTCAACAAGATCTTCCAGCCTTTCTTCACGACCAAGGATGTTGGCGTGGGCACCGGGCTTGGTCTCGCGACGGTCTACGGCATCATCAAACAGTCCGAAGGCTATATCTGTCCGCTCTCGACAGTGGGTGAGGGCACGAAGTTCCAGATCTACCTGCCGGCACTCAAGGCTGAAGACATTCCGATGCCTGAGATTGCAGGGCCGGATGACGAACCTGCCGAACCACGCCCGATGGATATTTCCGGTCGTGGCCGCATCCTGCTGGTCGAAGATGAGAAAGGCCTGCGCGATATTGCGGTCATGCATCTCATCTCGCGCGGCTATGAAGTGGAATCGGCCGGAGATGGCGAAGAGGCGCTGGAAATCCTTGAGGATGAGCCGGGCAGCTTTGACCTCATCATTTCCGACGTCGTCATGCCGGGCATGGATGGGCCGACGCTTATTCGTGAGGCGAAGGCCTATCTGGGCGAAGCACGGGTGATCTTTGTGTCTGGCTATGCCGAACGCGATATCGCCAAACAGCTGGACGATGACCGCGAGATTTCATTCCTGCCGAAGCCGTTCAATGTGCGCCAGCTTGCCGAGCGCGTGAAGCAGCAGCTGGGCGTTCGCAAGGAGCGTGAGGCAGCTTAGGGCCTAGTCAGGCCGCCAACGAGCACAGATAGCGGTCGGCAATAGCCGGCCGCTTTTTTGTTCGGGGATGGCCATCTCGCCCATCTCGATGCGCCCGCCCCAGGCTTCCAGCCGGTCACCCAAAGCTTGCGCGAGCGCGATGTGCGACAGGCGCACAGCATAGGCGGTCAGGATGACGAAAAGAGGGTCATCCACGAGAAGCGCCGAAATGCCGTCGAGCAGGCCTGGCAGGTCTTCTTCGAACTTCCAGGTCTCGCCATTGGTGCCGCGGCCAAATTTCGGCGGATCGAGGATGATGGCGTCATACTTGTTGCCGCGCCGGCCTTCGCGGGCGACGAACTTCATGGCGTCGTCGGCGATCCAGCGAATGGTTTCGTGATCGAGGCCTGAGAGGCTCTGGTGATCCTTGCCGAAGCCGTTGGATTTGGGGCTGGCATCGAGGTGGACGACTTCTGCACCCGCTTCCGCGCAGGCGAGCGACATCATGCCGGTATAGCCAAAGAGGTTCAGCACCTTGGTCGGGCGACCGGCAGCTTTCAGCTTTTCCTGCGCGAAGGCCCAGTGCACCGAATGCTCCTGAAAGACGCCGAGGTGGCGGAAGGGCGTGCGCCGCGCCATGAATTTCAGATTATTCCAGTGCATCGGCCAGGTGTCTGGCGCCTTGTTGTTCAGGCGGCGCCACTGCCCGCGATCATCGTCGCCGGCTTTCGGGTCAAACCAGGCATCGGCGTTCCAGGACTGGACGGGCCGATGTGGGCGCCAGAAGGCTTGCGGGTCAGGCCGGACGATCTTCTGATTGCCGAAGCGCTCGAACTTGTGGCCGTCGCCGCTGTCGAGCAGGGCGTAGTCTGACCAGTCATCGGCGAGAAACAGGGTGCTGTCATACTTCATGCGAAATCCCTCTGGCGCCAGGCTTCATAGGTCATCACTGCGGTGGCTTGTGCGAGGTTGAGGCTGTCGGCGCCGCCGCGCATCGGGATGAGGCAGAGCGTGTCGCACGTCGCTTCGACTTCGGGCGGCAGGCCAGCCTGTTCATTGCCCATCAGGATGACGGAGGGCTGTTTGAAGTCAGCTTCAGTATGGCGGACGGTGCCGTTCACGCTGGCGGCTTTGACGGTGAGACTGGCGTCGGTGCGCCAGGCTTGAAACTCTTCAAACGTGCCCTCTGCGAACGGGATGTCGAAGACAGATCCCATGGAGGCGCGTACGCCTTCGACGCTGAACGGATCACAGCACTGATTGATGAGAAGGACACCGGAAAGCGCGGCGCAGTCTGCAGTGCGCAATATGGTGCCGAGATTGCCGGGGTCGCGGACCTCATAAAGGCCGATCCAGAGCGAATCAGCTGGCGCTTCGAGCGCGGAAATTGCGCGTTGGCGCTGTTTGAAGGCGCCGATCACAGCTTGCGGATTGTCTTTACGTGCAATCTGACCGGCCAGCCTGTCAGGAACTTGCACCGTGCGCGTGCCGGAACTGGCGGCGCGGCGAACGAGGTTCTGGACGAATGGCCGCTCTGCGCTGGAGGCTGAAACGACGAGGCTGTCGAGCTCCCAACCGGCTGCGAGGCCTTGTTCTACAAGGCGCGCGCCTTCTGCCAGAAAGAGCCCGGTTTCAGTACGGGCTTTCTTTCGCTCAAGGCTGCGGAGCGTTTTGACCAGCGGGTTGGATGAGCTGGAAATGATTTCAAGGGCGGGCTGCATGCGCGGCGTTTATCACAGACTTGCCTGAAAACAATTGATAGGGCATGCATCACTGTCCTGTTTTGCAGGAATCAGGGGGGGCAGCCTGTGCTTTTGTGCTGCCGGTTCGACCGAATTCCGAGCGGCTCATTTGCACTGACAGGTTGCCCGCCTTCATGGTCACTGAGGAGCGTCACGCATGACACTGATCCACACATATATCTGGGCGTTTCTGGCGGCAGCCCTGCTGGTGGGATTCGTGATTGCGTGGATCATTCAGGGCATGCGCCCGTCGAAGACCGAGCAGCGGGCTTTGATGGACCGCGACGTCGCCTTTCATGAACGCGATCAGGCGCGCAGTGAGCTCGACAGCCTGTTTGAGGCGCAGCGGCGCCAGAAAGCTGCGGCTAAGGCTGCGGGTGCCGTAGCTGATCCTGCGCTTGCCGAGAAGCACGCCAAAACCGTTGCCGAACTTGAGGCAGCAAAGGACGCGCTTCAGAAAGCCAATGGCGAACTCGAATCGCTGCGGGCCGACGCGAGCCGACCGGCGCCAGCGGAACCTGCTGCTGCCAAGCCTGCGCCAGCGCGCGACCGCGAGGCCGACACAGTCCGCAACGCGTTGATTGCCCGAAACCAGTATCTGGAAGACCGCATCCATACAGTAGAGTTGAAGCTTCACAGTGTTGCCAAGTCGCGGACTCAGGCCAGCGACGCGCCGCGGGCTGAAGCGCCGGTTGCCGCCGTCGCCAAAGAGGGGCCTGCGCCGGATGTGATCCAGCAGAAGCAGGCTTGGCAGACAAATTATCTAAAGCTGCGTGTCGAGAGCCTTCAGGAAAAGCTCCTCGAGTTGGGGCTTGCGGAACCAGAGGAAGATAGTGCGCTGTCTGATGCTGGCGACGATAGCTCCGTTCAGCAGGATCTTGCGCGCCTTCGTTGGCGCAACCGCTATCTGGAAGGGCGTCTGGCCTATTTTGAGGAAACGCCTGAGCTTGGCGAGGCCGACACACCGCAGCCTCAGCCTGAGCCAGTCGTGGCAGCGCCCGCGCCGGCGGAAGAGAAGGTTGCAAGCACACCTGTCTCATTCTCGCGGGAGCGCAATGGCCCGCGTTTTGGACCTATTGGCGACGCGGATGGGCCTAGCGTCTTCTCGGCGCTTGCTGCAGCCGGGAGCTCGGCGGATGAAGCGTCGAGCAGCCAGCCGGAAACAGAGCGGGCTCCGGCGTCTGTGGCAGACGGGGTCACGCGTCCGGTTTCACTGCCTTCGCCAAATGGGCGGGCAGATGATCTGACACGCATATCCGGCGTCTCTGCGCGTCTTCAGCGTATGCTTAATGATCTCGGCATCTGGCATCTTTCACAGATTGCCGACTGGGATGAGGGGCAGGCGCGCTGGGTGGATGAAGAGCTGAACCTCGGCGGCCGTCCCTTACAGGATGACTGGATTGGGCAGGCGCGCGTCCTGTCCTGACGAAACGCCCCATCGGTACCCGCGCCTTCATGTCCGGTTCAGCCAGCGCGGCCCAGAATTCGGCCGGTTGAACGCTTTGGCGTTTGGTGAGTTTCCATAGTCGGGATATGACAACCGCACTTTGAGGAAATTTGCATGAGTGAGAACGAATTGGAGTT
The DNA here is from genome assembly GCF_002088935.1 of Henriciella litoralis. Classification (NCBI taxonomy): domain Bacteria; kingdom Pseudomonadati; phylum Pseudomonadota; class Alphaproteobacteria; order Hyphomonadales; family Hyphomonadaceae; genus Henriciella; species Henriciella litoralis. The sequence continues at coordinate 16,684 of NZ_NCSS01000004.1, read as the reverse complement.
CGCGATGAAGACTGGATCAGGCAAGGGCACAGGTTGGGGACGCGGACGTCTTTCCCGTTCGGTCATGTCAATTCTGGCAGCAGGCGGGATGGTGGCAGTTGTCGCATCCTGTACGACCAACCCATACACCGGCGAGACGCAGTTTGCGGCCTATGACGATGCGCAGCTGTCGCAACTCTCGGCGACGGCCTGGCAGGAACTGAAGTCCGAGACGCCTACGATCAATAGCGGCGCACAATATCAGCGCGTCATGCGCGTCTGGAACCGCATCGCGGCAGCGACGCCAAAGGCTGGCGAGAGCTGGGAGGTTCGTGTCTTCAACTCCGATCAGGTCAACGCCTTTGTGATGCCGGGCAATCGGGTCGGCGTTTATACCGGCCTTCTCGACATCGTGGAGAATGATGACCAGCTCGCCGCCGTCCTTGGCCACGAAGTCGGCCATGCGATCTATCGCCATGCCAACCAGCGCGCGACGCGCTCGGCGGCTGCTTCAACGGCGGTACAGGTCGGCACGGCAGTTCTTTCCAACAGCTCGTCCATGGGGGCATATGCCAACCAGGTCGGCGCGCTGGGCTCTGTGGCTGCCAATCTCGGCGTCGTGCTGCCGTACAGCCGCAATGCCGAGCTTGAGGCTGACCTTGCTGGTGTCGACTACATGCACAAGGCTGGATACGACCCACGTCAGGCGATCCGCCTGTGGGAAGTCATGGAAGCCAAGGGTGGTAGCGCAGGCACAGCTGACTTCCTGTCGACGCACCCCAATCCGGCCACGCGCCGTGAGCGTATTCGCCAGTATATCCAGCAAAAGGGCTACTAGGCTCTACGACTGGATCTGAAAGATCAGCGACTGACCCGGCGGGCTTGACCTGCCGGGTCTTTTCGTGTGTACGGACGCGCTTCGCCCAGCAATGGGTGAAAAGTCTGTGGGAAGTGCCGGTCCATATAAGACCATGGCCGGGCTGTACCACGGGACCTCAAACGAAAGGCGGCCGGATCGAAAGACCACCGGCCCTACAAAGCCAGAGAGGATATCATGGCGAAGAAACTCCTGGGGCAGCTGAAGCTCCAGATCCCGGCCGGTGCGGCCAACCCGTCTCCACCCGTTGGTCCTGCGCTCGGTCAGCGCGGCATCAACATCATGGAATTCTGTAAGGCCTTCAACGCGAAGACCGAGAAGATGGAAAAGGGTCTGCCGATTCCAGTCGTGATCGACTATTATCAGGACAAGTCCTTTACCTTCATCACCAAGACGCCGCCTGCCAGCGTGCTTCTGAAAAAGGCCGCCGGCCTCAAGATCGGCAAGCCGAACTCAGGCGCCAAGCAGCCGGGCAAGGATGTTGCCGGTAAGGTGACCGAAGCCCAGTGCCGCGAGATCGCCGAAATGAAAATGGTCGATCTGAACGCTAATGACCTCGATGCCGCAACAGAGATTATCAAAGGCTCTGCGCGCTCGATGGGTCTCAACGTGGTGGGATAAGAAACATGGCACACGGAAAACGTTATCGCGCGGCAAACGCGACGGTGGAAGCAGAGAAGACCTACGGTGTCGCTGAAGCCATCAAGCTGGTGAAATCCAACGCCACGTCCAAATTTGACGAGACGATCGAAGTCGCCGTCAATCTGGGCGTTGACCCGAAATATGCTGACCAGATGGTTCGCGGCATGGTCTCGCTGCCATCGGGCACCGGCAAGGACGTCCGCGTTGCTGTGTTCGCACGCGACGCCAAAGCAGACGAAGCCCGCGAAGCCGGTGCTGATTTCGTCGGCGCCGAAGACCTGATGGAACAGGTCCAGGGCGGCATGATGGATTTCGACCGCGTTATCGCAACACCAGACATGATGGCTGTTGTCGGCCGTCTCGGTAAGGTGCTTGGCCCACGCGGCCTGATGCCAAACCCGAAGGTCGGTACGGTTACGCCAAATGTTGCGAAAGCTGTTGCTGACGCCAAGGGCGGTTCTGTCGAGTTCCGCGTCGAGAAGCAGGGCATCATCCATGCCGGTATCGGCAAGGCGAGCTTCACCGAAGATGCGCTTGAGCAGAACTTCAAGGCTTTCGTCGGCGCGCTGGTCAAGGCACGTCCAAGCGGCGCGAAGGGCACGTTCGTCCGCAAGGTTGCGCTGTCATCGACCATGGGCCCAGGCGTCCAGGTTGATACGGCAGAGGCCATCGCTGTCGAGTAAACGACCGCATATCTGATTGTGAGCACCCGGGCCGAAAGGTCCGGGTGTTTGCGTTTCAGGGGGATTGGGAGTATGTCTAATCCCAATCTAGCGAGGCCAACCTACCGCATGTGATTTTGTGCGGGGGAGGGGTTGCGACGCCAGAAATTTCACGTTAACAGGTCCGGCTTGACGGGAGATCACCGAATAGTTCGGAGGCCTCCCGTTTTCCTGTCCAAGACCATGGGTCGCGCCGCAAGGTGTTTAATTCCCATATAGACGGGGTGAGGCGAGTATAGAGGCTGTCGGAGCGATCTGTTTCGGCCAGTCTGGTTTTCGCCAGGCCCTGGGCAGGCGCTGGAAGCGGCACTAGCCGTGGAAGGCGAATTCCCGGGCGCCCGGATGGGCCGGACGCCTTAACTGGAGAACCGTAATGGACAGAGCTGGAAAGCAGGCAGCACTCGCGGACCTCGAAACAGTATTCGAGAATTCCGGCGCAGTCGTTGTCACGCATTACACCGGTTTGAGCGTTGCGGAACTGACGAAGCTGCGGACCAAGCTCATCGAGCAAGGTGGGCGGCTTAAAGTGGTCAAGAACCGGATTGCCAAGATTGCCCTGAAGGGCAAAGGCGGCGATGCGGCAACCGACCTTTTCAAGGGCCAGGTGGCCATTGCTTATGCAGAGGACCCAACCGTTCCTGCAAAGGCGACCACCGAGTTCGCCAAGGATAACGACAAGCTGAAGCTTATCGGCGCCGTGATGGGTTCCGATGTGATGGATGTAAGCGGCGTGGAAGCGCTTGCGAAACTGCCATCGCGCGAAGAGCTGATTGCAACCGTCGTCGTCCGCCTGACAGGTCAAGCCAGCCAGATTGCACAGCGCCTCAACGCGCCTGGGCAACAACTTGCTGGAGCGATCGAAGTCATCGGCGAGCAGGCAGCGGCCTAACGTCAAGATATCAACGCGAAACCAGAACACCTCAAATCCTGTATTAGAAAGTCGATCAGACAAATGGCAGATATTGCAAAACTCGGTGATGAGCTCCTCGGCCTCACCATCCTCGAAGCCAAAGAACTCAACGATTACCTCGAAGAGCGCGGCATCAAAGCGGCTGCAGCCGTTGCTATGGCTGGCCCAGCTGCAGGCGGCGACGCCGGCGCAGCTGCAGAAGAGAAAACAGAATTCGACGTCATCCTGACCGGTGGCGGCGACAAGAAAATCAACGTCATCAAGGTTGTGCGCGAAGTCGTGCCTGGCCTGGGCCTGAAAGAAGCCAAGGACCTCGTCGAGAGCGCTCCGAAGCCAATCAAGGAAGGCGTTTCCAAGGACGAAGCCGAAGAACTCAAGAAGAAGTTCGAAGAGGCCGGTGCTACGGTTGAAATCAAGTAAGCCAGTCAGGCTTGCTTATTATGGGATTGTGTCTGCGCGAGGCGCGATCTCTGTAGATTACACTGCGCGGCGGGATCATTCAGGTCCTGCCGCGTGCTCGCGTTTCAGGTGGCAAGCTGCCGAGGCTCTCGAGAGGCTTCAGGTAGCAAGAAACGGAACAAATGATGGCTCTTTCTTTCACGGAAAAAAAACGTATCCGCAAATCCTTCGGTCGTATTCCCGAAGCCATCGACATGCCAAACCTCATCGAAGTGCAGCGCTCGTCCTATGAGCATTTCCTGCAAATGAACACGCCGCTCTCCGAGCGGACCGATGATGGCCTTGGTGGTGTCTTTAAAGGCGTTTTCCCGATCATTGATTTCAATGAACGTGCAACACTCGAATACGTCTCCTACGAATTCGAACCCCCAAAATTTGACGTGCAGGAATGCATGCAGCGTGACCTGACCTACGCAGCGCCGCTCAAAGTGCGGCTGCAGCTGGTCGTCTTCGACATCGACGAAGACACAGGCGCAAAATCCATCAAGGAAGTGAAAGAGCAGGAAGTCTATCTCGGCGATATCCCGCTGATGACCGACAAGGGCACTTTCATCGTCAACGGCACAGAGCGTGTGATCGTCTCGCAGATGCACCGTTCGCCGGGCGTCTTCTTCGACCACGACAAGGGCAAGACGCACTCGTCCGGCAAACTTCTGTTTGCGGCCCGGATTATTCCTTACCGTGGCTCATGGCTCGACTTCGAGTTCGACGCCAAGGACATTCTGAACATCCGTATCGACCGTAAGCGCAAGCTGCCGGCGACGACGATGCTCTATGCGCTCGGCTTCGACACCGACGAAATCATCGATCTCTTCTACACCCGGTCGGTCTACCGTCTGGACAAGAAGGGCTGGATCATGGGCTACCGCCCAGAGGCATGGAAAGGCCAGAAGCCTGCCTATGACCTGATCGACGCGAAAACCGGCAAGGTTGTTGCGCCAGCCGATCGCAAGATCACGGCGCTGGCGGCCAAGCGGATCGCTGAAGGCGGCACTGATGAGCTGCTGGTGCCTTCGACGGCGCTTGAGGGCAAGTTCCTCGGCCGCGATATCGTCAACCGTGAAACCGGTGAGATCTTCGGCGAAGCCGGCGACATTCTCGAAGAAGAACTGCTGGCTGAACTGCGCGAGCAGGGCCACAAGTCGATCGAGATCCTCAACATCGACGGCGGCGACCGCGGCCCATGGCTGCGCAACACGCTGAAAGCTGACAAGAACGAGACGCGCTTCGAAGCGCTGTCCGACATCTACCGCGTTATGCGTCCTGGCGAGCCACCGACCCAGGAAGCGGCTGATGCGCTGTTCAACCAACTCTTCTTCGATGGCGAGCGTTATGATCTCTCGGCTGTTGGCCGTGTGAAGATGAACATGCGTCTCGGCATGGCTCTCGACGAGTATGAGGCCGCTGAAGACACGATGCGCACGCTGCGCCGCGAAGACATTATCGGCGTCATGAAGGTCATCCTCGACCTGAAAGACGGCAAGGGCGAAGTCGATGATATCGACAACCTCGGCAACCGCCGCGTCCGTTCCGTCGGCGAGCTGATGGAAAACAACTACCGCATCGGTCTGGTGCGCATGGAGCGCGCCATCAAGGAGCGTATGTCGTCGGTCGATATCGACACCGTCATGCCGCACGACCTGATCAATGCGAAACCGGTTGTGGCCTCGGTGCGTGAATTCTTCGGCTCCTCGCAGCTGTCGCAGTTCATGGACCAGACCAACCCGCTGTCCGAGATTACGCACAAGCGTCGTCTCTCAGCGCTTGGCCCAGGCGGTCTGACGCGTGAGCGCGCAGGCTTCGAAGTCCGCGACGTTCACCCGACCCACTATGGCCGTATCTGTCCGATTGAAACGCCGGAAGGCCCGAACATCGGTCTGATCAACTCGCTGGCGACGCATGCTCGCGTCAATAAGTACGGCTTCATCGAAAGCCCGTACCGCAAGGTTGAGAACGGCAAACTGACAAGCGAAGTGGTCTACCTCTCCGCTATGGAGGAGCACCGCTTCTCGATCGCTCAGGCGAACGCGACCGTGAACGACAAGGGTGAGCTCGACAATGAGTTCGTCAACGCCCGCGTCAACGGCGAAGCGACGCTCGTGCCGCGCGAGGAAGTCGAATATATGGACGTGTCGCCGAAACAGGTTGTTTCGGTTGCTGCGGCCCTCATTCCGTTCCTTGAAAACGACGACGCCAACCGCGCTCTGATGGGCTCGAACATGCAACGTCAGGCCGTGCCGCTGGTGCGTTCGGAAGCTCCATTTGTCGGGACCGGCATGGAATCTGTTGTGGCCCGTGATAGCCGCGCGGCTGTCGTGGCACGCCGCGCAGGTGTGATCGAGCAGGTCGACGCAACGCGGATCGTTGTGCGGGCGACCGAAGACATCGACTCGGCCCAGTCCGGCGTCGATATCTACCGTCTCGCCAAATTCCGTCGTTCGAACCAGAACTCCTGCATCAACCAGCGCCCGATTGTGCGCGTGGGCGATGTTGTGACCGCTGGTGACATCATTGCAGACGGTCCATCGACCGATCTCGGTGAATTGGCCCTCGGCCGTAACGTGCTCGTCGCGTTCATGCCGTGGAATGGCTACAACTTCGAGGACTCCATCCTCATCTCCGAGCGGATCGTGAAAGACGACGTCTTCACCTCGATCCACCTTGAAGAGTATGAGATTGCGGCCCGTGATACGAAGCTCGGCCCTGAAGAAATCACCCGCGACATTCCAAACGTCGGCGAGGAAGCCCTGCGTAACCTCGACGAAGCCGGTATCGTTGCTGTCGGTGCGGAAGTGAAATCTGGCGATATCCTCGTCGGCAAGGTCACGCCGAAGGGCGAGAGCCCGATGACGCCGGAAGAGAAACTCCTCCGCGCTATCTTCGGTGAGAAAGCCTCTGACGTTCGCGATACGTCGCTGCGCGTGCCTCCGGGCGGCGCCGGCACGGTTGTCGAAGTTCGCGTCTTCAACCGTCACGGGATCGACAAGGACCAGCGCGCCCTTCAGATCGAGCGTGAGCAGATCGAACAGCTGCAGGAAGATAAAGAAGACGAACAGAGCATTCTGGAGCGCAACACGTTTGCGCGTCTTCGTGAGCTTCTGGTCGGCAAGGATGCTGCGGCAGGGCCGAAAGGCTTCAAGGCTGGCAAGATCACCGATGAAGCCCTCAACGAACTGCGCGAGTCGCAGTGGTGGGAAATCGCGCTTCAGTCCGAGAAGGCTCAAGGCGAGCTTGATCAGCTGCAGACCCGTTTCAACCAGTCGCTGTCCGAGCTTGATGCTCGCTTCAACGACAAGGTCGACAAGGTTCAGCGCGGCGATGATCTGCCACCGGGTGTGATGAAGGTCGTCAAGGTCTTCCTGGCCGTGAAGCGTAAGCTTCAACCAGGTGACAAGATGGCTGGTCGCCACGGCAACAAGGGTGTGATCTCGAAGATCAATCCGGCCGAAGACATGCCGTTCCTGGAAGATGGGACGCCTGTCGATATCGTTCTTAACCCGCTCGGCGTGCCGTCGCGGATGAACGTTGGTCAGATTCTCGAAACCCATATGGGCTGGGCCGCAAACGGTCTGGGCCGGGTTGTCCAGAACGCGCTTGATGAGTGGAACGAAAATCACGATGCCAAGGCGCTTCGTGAGACCGTCCAGATGGTCTACGGCAAGGAAGAAGAGCTTCCGGAAACCGATGAAGAGATCGTCGAGCTGGCGAACAACGTCACCAATGGTGTGCCGATCGCAACGCCTGTCTTCGACGGTGCACGCGAAACCGACATCGTTGAGATGCTTGAGCGGGCAGGGCTTCATTCGTCCGGTCAGGTCACCCTGTTTGACGGACGTACCGGCGAAAGCTTCAAGCGGCCTGTTACCGTTGGCTACAAGTATCTTCTGAAGCTTCACCACCTGGTGGACGAGAAGATCCACGCCCGTTCGACCGGTCCATACTCACTGGTTACCCAGCAGCCTCTCGGCGGCAAGGCCCAGTTCGGCGGCCAGCGCTTCGGCGAGATGGAAGTCTGGGCCCTGGAAGCCTATGGTGCGGCCTACACCCTGCAGGAAATGCTGACTGTGAAGTCGGATGACACGGCAGGGCGCGCGAAAGTGTACGAAGCGATTGTTCGCGGCGATGACACCTTCGAGGCTGGTATCCCGGAAAGCTTTAACGTGCTTATCAAGGAAATGCGTTCACTTGGTCTCAATGTCGAATTGATCGAGGCCAATGAGGATGATGATGAATCGCCGGTGGCGGCCCAATAGGCCGCCATCTGGCAACTAGAATGATTAGAGACTAAGTTTTTCTAGGTCGGGTTCAGGCTCGGCCACACCCCTCCCGAGGAGCGGAAAATATGCGCCAAGACGTCACCAGCATCTTCAACCAGAACGCCCCAGCCCCGAGCTTTGAGGCGATCAAGATTTCCATTGCCAGCCCGGAGAAGATCCGGTCCTGGTCATCCGGCGAAATCAAGAAGCCGGAAACCATCAACTACCGTACGTTCAAGCCTGAGCGTGAGGGCCTTTTCTGCGCTCGTATCTTTGGTCCGATCAAGGATTACGAATGCCTTTGCGGCAAGTATAAGCGCATCAAGTATCGCGGCATTGTCTGTGAGAAATGCGGCGTTGAAGTGACCCTCGCCAAGGTCCGCCGTGAGCGCATGGGTCATATCGACCTTGCCGCCCCGGTTGCGCACATCTGGTTCCTGAAATCGCTTCCTTCCCGTATTTCGACGCTGCTCGATATGGCGCTGAAGGATGTTGAGCGCGTTCTCTACTTCGAAAGCTATGTGGTCATCGAGCCCGGCCTGACGCCGCTCGAGCCAAACCAGCTGCTCACCGAAGAAGAGTATATGGAAGCTCAGGACGAGCATGGCGAAGATGCTTTCACCGCCATGATCGGTGCTGAAGCTGTTCGCGAACTGCTGCGCGGTCTCGACCTGGAATCGCTTGCTGACACGCTGCGCGACGACCTCGCCGCATCGACCAGCGAACTGAAAACGAAGAAGTACTCCAAGCGGCTGAAAGTCGTTGAGGCCTTCCTTGCTTCGGGCGCCAAGCCTGAGTGGATGATCATGACGATCGTTCCAGTGATCCCGCCGGACCTTCGTCCGCTGGTGCCGCTGGATGGCGGACGTTTCGCAACGTCTGACCTCAACGACCTCTATCGCCGCGTCATCAACCGTAACAACCGCCTGAAGCGCCTGATGGAGCTTCGTGCGCCTGACATCATCATCCGTAACGAAAAGCGGATGCTGCAGGAATCGGTTGATGCGCTGTTCGACAATGGCCGTCGCGGCCGCACAATCACGGGCACCAACAAGCGCCCGCTGAAATCGCTGTCCGACATGCTGAAAGGCAAGCACGGCCGTTTCCGTCAGAACCTTCTCGGTAAGCGCGTCGACTATTCTGGCCGTTCGGTCATCGTGGTTGGCCCGAACATGAAGCTGCATGAGTGCGGCCTGCCGAAGAAGATGGCGCTCGAGCTGTTCAAGCCGTTCATCTATGCGCGTCTCGACGCCAAGGGCCTCGCTGGCACCGTCAAGGCGGCCAAGAAGCTCGTCGAGAAAGAGAAGCCGGAAGTCTGGGATATCCTGGAAGAGGTTATCCGCGAGCACCCGGTCATGCTGAACCGTGCGCCGACGCTTCACCGTCTCGGTATCCAGGCGTTCGAGCCGAAACTGATCGAAGGTAAGGCCATCCAGCTTCACCCGCTGGTCTGTGCCGCGTTCAACGCTGACTTCGACGGTGACCAGATGGCTGTTCACGTGCCGCTGTCGCTGGAAGCCCAGCTTGAGTGCCGCGTGCTGATGATGTCGACGAACAACATCCTCTCGCCAGCCAACGGTAAGCCAATCATCGTTCCGTCGCAGGATATCATTCTGGGTCTCTACTACCTGTCACTCGACAAGGATGCAGAGCCAGGCGAGGGCATGGCCATCTCCGATGTGGCCGAGCTCGAGCACGCTCTGCAAAGCGGCAAGCTTTCGCTTCACGCCAAGATCAAGGCCCGTTTCGAGGGTGTTGATGAAGAGGGCAATGAAGAGATCCGCGTCATCGAGACGACGCCGGGCCGCTACATGATCGCTTCGCTTCTGCCGAAGATGAAGGGCATGCGCGCCGAGCTCGTCAACGATCTGATGACCAAGAAGGCCATCTCGAAGCTGATCGACGAGGTTTACCGGAACTGTGGTCAGAAGGCGACTGTCATCTTCTGTGACCAGCTGATGGCGCTTGGCTTCAAGGAAGCCTGCAAGGCCGGTATCTCGTTCGGTAAGGACGACATGAAGATCCCGGCTGCCAAGGCGAAACTCGTTGAGGACACGCGTGAGCAGGTCTCCGAATACGAGCGTCAGTACGCTGAAGGCCTCATCACTCGCGGTGAGAAGTACAACAAGGTTGTGGATGCCTGGTCGACCTGTACCGACAAGGTTGCCGATGCCATGATGGATGCTGCTGGCGAAGCCGAAATCGACCCGAAAACGGGCCGCTTGGCAGAAACCAACTCGGTCTTCATGATGGCGCACTCCGGTGCACGTGGTTCGAAGAACCAGATGAAGCAGCTGGCTGGTATGCGCGGCCTGATGGCCAAGCCATCCGGCGAGATCATCGAGACGCCAATCGTGTCGAACTTCAAGGAAGGCCTGACCGTTCTTGAATACTTCAACTCGACCCACGGTGCTCGTAAAGGTCTGGCTGATACCGCTCTGAAGACCGCTAACTCCGGTTACCTGACACGCCGCCTCGTTGACGTGGCTCAGGACTGTATCGTCAATGAAGACGATTGCGGCACTGAGAACGGCATCATGCTGTCGGCTGTCATGGAAGGCGCTGATATCGTTGTGCCACTGGCCGAGCGTATTCTAGGCCGGACCACCGGACAGGACGTCATCAATCCGAAGACCGAAGAACTGGTCTGCCCGGCAAACACCTATCTCGACGAAGCCCTGTCACAGGCCGTCGAGGATGCCGGTGTCGACGAGATCAAGGTCCGTTCACCGCTGACCTGTGAAACCAAGATCGGTGTCTGTGTCGCCTGTTACGGCCGTGACCTCGCGCGCGGTACGATCGTTAACCGGGGTGAGGCCATCGGCGTTATCGCGGCCCAGTCGATCGGTGAGCCAGGTACGCAGCTTACGATGCGGACGTTCCACATTGGTGGCGCGGCCTCCGTGGCTGAAGACTCCTCCGTCGAGTCGGCTTTCGAAGGTAAGATCACCTTCGAGAACGGCGACACGGTCACCAAGTCGGACAAGACGCTTGTTGTTGTCGGTCGTCAGATGTCGGTATCGGTTGTCGATGCAGACGGGCGCACCCGTCAGACCTTCAAGCCAAGCTACGGTACACGCCTCTACGCCAAGGAAGGCGCAAAGGTGAAGCCAGGCGACAAGCTTGCTGATTGGGATCCGTTCGCACAGCCGCTGATCTCGGAAGTGCCGGGTACGGCCAAGCTAATCGACGTTGTCGATGGCATGACCGCCCGCGACGAGACCGATGAAGCCACGGGTATCTCTTCCCGCGTGATCGTTGATTACCGTGCGAGCAAGGGCAATGACCTTCGCCCGTCCGTCCTGATCGTCGATGACAAGGGTGAGCCGAAAATGCTCGCCAACGGCACTGAGGCTCGCTACCTGCTGTCACCAGGCGCCATTCTCTCCATCAATGATGGCGATGAGATCGGCGCAGGCGACAGCCTTGCACGGACCTCGACCGGCGGTGCCAAGACCAAGGACATCACCGGTGGTCTGCCGCGTGTTGCTGAACTGTTCGAAGCACGTCGTCCGAAGGACAATGCTGTCATCGCCGATATCGATGGCCGCGTGTCGTACCTTCGCGACTACAAGAACAAGCGCAAGATCGGCATTATCCCGGAAGAAGAGGGCGCAGAATCGGCAGAATACCTCGTGCCGAAGAACAAGCGCATCTCGTTCCAGGATGGCGACTTCATCCGTCGCGGCGAATACCTTGTCGACGGTAACCCGGCGCCTCAGGACATTCTGAGCTCACTCGGTATCGAAGCGCTGGCCAACTATCTGGTTGACGAAGTCCAGAAGGTGTACCGCCTGCAAGGTGTTCCGATCAACGACAAGCACATCGAGGTGATCGTTCGCCAGATGCTGCAGAAGATCGAAATCACCGATCCAGGCACGACAACGCTGCTCAAGGGCGAGCATGTCGACCTTATGGAGCTGGACGAAGCGAACGCAGCGGTCCGCCGCTCGCGCAAGCAAGACCAGCGTGAAGCAATTGGTGTCCCGGTCCTGCTGGGGATCACCAAGGCGTCCCTGCAGACGCGCAGCTTCATCTCCGCGGCCTCCTTCCAGGAAACGACGCGTGTGCTGACCGAAGCTGCCCTTCAGGGCAAGGTCGACACACTCGAAGGCCTGAAAGAGAACGTCATCGTCGGCCGGCTGATTCCCGCCGGTACAGGTGGTGGCATGCGCAACTTCCGCCGGATTGCGGGCGTTCGCGATGCCAAGCTCAAGGCGAAGCGGCGTCAGGCCGCCGAACAGGCTGCTGCGGCAGCTCTGCCGGCTCCCGACGCAGCCGAATAGTTGCAGTTGCAAAGACCCATATCGCAGCCGTGCCCGTTGCAGAGACTTGACGGGACGGCTGCAGGGTCTTAACACGCGCCGAACGCTGGCTGAGGCGATATTCTTATCACCTCCGGCGGCCCGACAGGGCGCTGTAAAGCTGGCATAGTACGGAATTGATGGTCCGGTGGGTCAAGCTTATGGCCCAACCGGGCTATCTTGGTTTGAACTGGTCCGATGGGGCCATGTTAGAAAGAAGCAAAAAGGCCCTCATGCCCACGATTCAACAGCTTATCCGCAATCCGCGCAAGCCAAAGCCCGCGCGGTCCAAGACACCAGCCCTCAAGGGCAATCCACAACGTCGCGGCGTCTGCACGCGCGTTTACACAACGACCCCGAAGAAGCCGAACTCGGCGCTTCGTAAGGTTGCCAAGGTGCGCCTGACCACCGGATTTGAATCGCTTTGCTACATCCCGGGCGAAGGCCACAACCTTCAGGAGCACTCTGTTGTCCTGATCCGCGGCGGCCGCGTCAAAGACCTTCCGGGTGTCCGTTACCACATCCTCCGCGGTGTCCTCGATACGCAGGGCGTCAAGAACCGTAAGCAACGCCGCTCGCATTACGGCGTGAAGAAACCGAAATAAGGGTCATAGAGCATGTCACGTCGTCACCGCGCTGAAAAACGCCTCGTTCTTCCTGATCCGAAGTTCAAGGACATCGTTATCTCGAAGTTCATGAACCAGATCATGCAGGACGGTAAGAAATCGACCGCCGAACGCATCGTTTATGGTGCCTTCGATCTGGTCGAAGAAAAAGCCAAGAAGGACCCTGTTGAGGTGTTCCACTCTGCGCTTGAAGCCATTTCCCCGGCTGTAGAAGTCCGTTCGCGCCGCGTTGGTGGTGCGACCTATCAGGTGCCAGTTGAAGTTCGTCCGGAACGCCGTCAGGCGCTCGCGATTCGCTGGCTCGCATCGGCTGCTGGCAACCGCAACGAGAACACCATGCGTGAACGCCTCGCTGGTGAGCTTCTGGATGCCTCGCAAGGCCGTGGTACGGCTGTGAAGAAACGCGAAGACACGCACCGCATGGCGGAAGCTAACCGCGCCTTCTCGCACTACCGCTGGTAAACACAATTTATCCGTTCCCTCCCGGAAACAGACAACAAAGGTAATCCCTATGGCCCGCGACTATCCGCTGGAGCGTTATCGCAATTTTGGCATCATGGCCCACATCGATGCCGGCAAGACGACGACCACTGAACGCATCCTGTTCTACACCGGCAAATCGCACAAGATCGGCGAAGTCCATGACGGCGCCGCGACGATGGACTGGATGGAGCAGGAGCAGGAGCGTGGGATCACGATTACCTCTGCTGCGACGACCACGTTCTGGGAGCGTACGGAAGATGGCCAGCAGGCTCTCTCGCCAAAGTATCGCTTCAACATCATTGATACGCCCGGACACGTTGACTTCACGATTGAAGTCGAGCGCTCGCTGGCTGTTCTTGACGGCGCTGTCTGCGTTCTCGACGCAAACGCCGGTGTTGAGCCACAGACCGAGACCGTCTGGCGTCAGGCTGACCGCTACAAGGTTCCGCGCATCGTGTTCGTCAACAAGATGGACAAGACCGGCGCTGACTTCTTCAACTGCGTGAAGATGATCAAAGAGCGTACCGGTGCGATCCCTGCGCCGATCCAGCTGCCAATCGGTTCGGAAACCGAACTCGAAGGCCATGTTGACCTGGTCACCATGAAGGAATGGGTCTGGGAAGGCTCTGACCTTGGTGCCAGCTGGCAGCTCCGCGACATTCGCGACAGCCTCAAGGCGAAAGCCGAAGAGATGCGCGCTGAGCTCGTTGAGATCGCCGTCGAAATGGACGAAGAAATCATGGAAGCGTATCTGGAAGGCGAAGAGCCTGACGTCGATACGCTGCGCCAGCTGATCCGTAAGGGCACGCTGTCCATGTCGTTCGTGCCGGTTCTTTGCGGTTCCGCGTTCAAGAACAAGGGCGTGCAGCCAATGCTGAACGCTGTTGTCGACTATCTTCCAGGTCCACTCGACGTGCCAGCCTATATGGGCTTCAAGCCGGGCGACGAAGAAGAAGTTCGCAACATCCCGCGTCACGCTGATGACAGCGAGCCATTCTCCGGTCTTGCTTTCAAGATCATGAATGACCCGTTCGTTGGTTCGCTGACCTTCCTGCGCATCTATTCCGGTACGGTCACCAAAGGTGGCTCCATGCTGAACTCGACCAAGGGTCGTCAGGAACGCATTGGCCGGATGATGATGATGCACTCGAACAACCGTGAGGAAATCGAGGAAGCGTTTGCTGGCGACATCATCGCGCTTGCTGGTCTGAAGGAAACGACGACGGGCGACACGCTCTGCGACAAGTCCGATCCAGTTGTTCTGGAAACGATGACGTTCCCTGATCCGGTTATCGAAATCGCGGTTGAGCCAAAATCGAAGGCTGACCAGGAAAAGATGTCCATCGGCCTGCAGCGTCTGGCTGCTGAGGATCCATCCTTCCGCGTCGAGACCGACATCGAGTCCGGTCAGACCATCATGAAGGGCATGGGCGAGCTTCACCTCGACATTCTCGTCGATCGTCTGAAGCGCGAATTCAAGGTCGAAGCCAATATCGGTCAGCCACAGGTGGCTTACCGCGAGGCGCTCGGCCGTCCGACCGAAATCAACTACACCCACAAGAAACAGTCGGGTGGTTCCGGTCAGTTCGCTGAGGTCAAAATTCAGTTCGAGCCGCTTGAGGCTGGTTCAGGCTTTGTCTTCGAGAGCGCAATTGTCGGTGGTTCGATCCCGAAAGAGTACATCCCGGGTGTCCAGAAAGGTCTCGAGCAGGCCAAGGAAAACGGTCTTCTGGCCGGCTATCCTGTGACGGACTTCAAGGCTGTTCTGATTGACGGCAAATTCCACGACGTTGACTCCTCGGTCCTCGCCTTCGAAATCGCATCGCGAGCTGCTTTCCGTGAGCTTCGCACGACCGCTGATCCGAAGCTGATGGAACCGGTGATGAAGGTCGAAGTCATCACGCCTGAAGACTATATGGGCGATGTGATTGGTGACCTGAACTCCCGCCGTGGACAAATCCAGGGCTCGAACCCACGTGGTAACGCAGTTGCCATCGGCGCTTTCGTGCCACTGGTGAATATGTTCGGCTACGTCTCGAACCTGCGCGGCATGTCCCAGGGACGTGCGCAGTTCACGATGCAGTTCGATCACTATGCTGAAGTTCCGAAGGCGGAAGCCCAGAAGATCGTTCAGGATCTGGCAGGCTAACGATAGATCCGCGCATCGGGCCCTTCGCGGTCCATGCGCGGAATTTCGGTTGATAGATAGAATTAGAGCGAAGGAGAAGCTCCATGGGCAAGGCAAAGTTTGAGCGGAACAAGCCGCACGTAAACATCGGCACGATTGGTCACGTTGACCACGGCAAGACGACGCTGACAGCAGCGATCACGATGACGCTTGCAGAAGTTTATGGCGGCGCGGCGAAGTCCTATGCGGACATCGACAACGCCCCTGAAGAAAAAGCACGCGGCATCACCATCAACACCGCACACGTTGAGTATGAGACGGAAAACCGTCACTACGCTCACGTCGACTGCCCGGGTCACGCTGACTATGTGAAGAACATGATCACCGGTGCGGCTCAGATGGACGGCGCGATCCTGGTTGTGAACGCAGCTGACGGCCCAATGCCGCAGACCCGCGAGCACATCCTGCTGGCCAAGCAGGTCGGTGTGCCTGCGATGGTTGTCTTCATGAACAAGGTCGACCAGGTTGACGACGAGGAGCTTCTTGAGCTCGTCGAGATGGAAGTTCGTGAACTTCTGTCGTCCTACGACTTCCCGGGCGACGAGATTCCGATCATTTCCGGCTCTGCACTCGCTGCTGTTGAAGGCCGCGACGAGAAGATCGGCAAGGAGAAGATCCTCGAGCTGATGAAAGCTGTCGACGAGTACATCCCGACCCCTGAGCGTCCACTGGACAAGCCATTCCTGATGCCGGTTGAGGACGTGTTCTCGATCTCCGGCCGTGGTACGGTTGTGACCGGCCGCGTCGAGACGGGCGTCATCAAGGTTGGTGAAGAAGTCGAGATCGTTGGTATCCGCGACACGCAGAAGACGACCGTTACGGGCGTTGAAATGTTCCGCAAGCTGCTCGACCAGGGCCAGGCTGGCGACAACATCGGCGCGCTGATCCGCGGTATCGACCGTGAGGGTGTTGAGCGCGGCCAGGTTCTCTGTAAGCCAGGCTCGATCACGCCGCACACGACGTTCGAAGCTGAAGCCTACATCCTGACCAAGGAAGAGGGTGGCCGTCACACGCCATTCTTCACCAACTACCGTCCACAGTTCTACTTCCGTACGACGGACGTGACGGGTGTTGTCCAGCTTCCAGCGGACAAGGAAATGGTTCTTCCAGGCGACAACGTCAAAATGGACGTTGAGCTGATCGCGCCAATCGCGATGGACCAGGGCCTGCGCTTCGCCATCCGCGAAGGCGGCCGCACCGTCGGTGCCGGCGTCGTCTCTTCGGTCAAGAAGTAAGAC